>DAOOCX010000008.1:17421-33975 GCA_035408605.1 Thermomonas sp.
CGCGGGATCGACGTGCGCATCTTCGTGATGATCGCCGGCGTCATCCCGCTCGGCATCGCCATGGAGCAGACCGGCACCGCCGACCTGCTGGCACAGGGCCTGTCGCACCTGGTCGCGCAGTGGCCGCCACTGCTGATCCTGCTGGTCATGTTCAGCGTGGCCGCGCTGCTGACCCAGGTGATGAGCGACGCCGCCACCACCGCGTTGCTGGGTCCGGTCGCGATCGCCCTGGCGCAATTGCTGGACCTGCCGCCGACGCCGTTCGTGGTGTGCACGGCGCTGGGCGCGGTGGTCGCCTTCCTCACCCCGATCGGCCACCACGGCAACCTGCTGATCCTCGGGCCCGGGCAATACCGGTTCGGCGATTTCCTGCGCATCGGCCTGCCGCTGACCGTGGCGATCGCCCTGGTCAGTGCGTGGATGGCACGCTGGCTGTGGCTCGACGGGCCGCTGTGGCCGACCTTGCAATGACCTTCGGAGTTTCGCGATGACGACACTGATTGCCCCGCGCGTGCACGATCTCGGCGGCTTCCAGGTGCGCCGCGCGGTGCCCTCGCTGCAGGCGCGCAGCGTCGGCCCCTTCGTGTTCGTCGACCACATGGGGCCCGCCCATTTCGATGCCGGACACGGCGTGGACGTGCGCCCGCATCCGCACATCGGCCTGGCCACGGTGACGTTCCTGTGGTCGGGCGGGATGCGCCATCGCGACACCCTCGGCAGCCTGCAGGACATCCTGCCCGGGGACGTGAACTGGATGACCGCCGGCCGCGGCATCGCCCATTCGGAACGCACGCCGCCGGCACTGCGCGAAACCGGCTTCCCGCTGCATGGCATGCAGACCTGGGTGGCGCTGCCGCAGTCCCACCAGGAGGTCGAACCATCCTTCCATCACCACGCCGCGGCCTCGCTGCCGGCACGCGATCATGAAGGTGCGCGCTTGCGGGTGATCGCCGGGCGCGCCTTCGGCATGGAATCGCCGGTCAAGGTGTTCGCCGACACGTGGAACGTCGCCGTCGACCTCATCGCCGATGCCGAACTCGTCATTCCGGCGGATGCGGTGGAACGCGCGGTTTACGTGCTCGACGGCGAGGCGCAACTCGACGGCACCGACATCCCCGACAAGCACCTGCTGGTGCTCGACCGCGGCGTGCGCCACGTGCTGCGCGCGAAGACGCCAGTGAAGGCGATGCTGCTCGGCGGCGAACCGCTGGATGGCCCGCGCCATATGTGGTGGAACTTCGTGTCGTCCTCGAAGGAGCGCATCGAGCAAGCGAAGCACGACTGGGACGAAGGCCGCTTCGGGTTGATCCCGGGCGACGATGTGGAACGGATTCCGCTGCCGGAGCGTTGAGGCAGCATCGCGGGGCCAGCGCAGCAGTCCCGATACCGGGAATTGCTCCTCGGCTTCTGCGAACATCCTGTTCGAGGCGCCGCCGCGCGCCGTCCCTGGCGCGCTTTCCGCAATCCCCGGCATCGGGCCTGCCGACGCATTCCTGCGACGTGAGGTCAGAACAAGGAGCCCTGCGGCGAGGGCTTCCCCGGCGCCACGAACAGGTCGGTGCGCAACGGCGGCACGCCCTCGAACCCCAGCCGCTTGCGGGTCTTGGCAAAGCGCATCGCGACAAGGTCCGCGAACGGCCCCTGCCCGCGCATGCGGCTGCCGAACGTGCTGTCGTAATCCTTGCCGCCGCGCATCTGCCGGACCAGGCTCATCACGTGCCCGGCGCGCTCCGGGTAGTGCAGCTGCAACCACTCGCGCCAGACCTCTTTCAACTCATGCGGCAGGCGCAGCAGCACGTAGCCGGCGGACTGTGCGCCAGCGTCGCGGGCGGCTTCCAGGATCTGCTCCAGGTGCATGTCGGTGATCATCGGGATCACCGGCGCCACCAGCACGCCGGTGGGCACCCCGGCGTCGCGCAATGCGGACAGCATCTTCAATCGCGTGTGCGGCGCTGCCGCGCGTGGTTCCAGTTTCGACGACAGCGTGTTGTCCAGCGAGGTGATCGACACGAACACGCTCACCAACCCGTGTTTCGCCAGTTCGGCGAGCAGGTCGAGGTCGCGCAGGAGTGCGCTGCCCTTGGTGACGATGCTCAGCGGATGCCGCGTCTCCAGCAAGACTTCCAGGCAGGCCCGGCTGATCCCGTGGCGGCGCTCGATCGGCTGCCAGCCATCGGTATTGATGCCCAGCGCGATCGGGGCGGGGACGTAGCCAGGCTTCGCGAGTTCCGCGCGCAGCAATTCCGGCGCATTGGTTTTCGCGAACAACCGTGTTTCGAAGTCGAGCCCGGGCGACAGGTCGAGGTACGCGTGCGAGGGCCGCGCGAAGCAATACACGCAGCCGTGTTCGCAGCCACGATACGGATTGACCGATTGCGAAAACGCGATGTCCGGCGACTGGTTGCGGCTGATGATGCTGCGCGCCCGTTCGACGGTCACCTGCGTGCGCGGCGACGGCGCATCGTCCATGCCGTCGTACACCGAACCCCAGCCATCATCTTCGCCGCGCACCTCGCGCGTCTCGAAACGCCCGGCCACCCGCGACGCCGCGCCGCGGCCCCTGGTGGGCGCCATCGCGCGGCGGGCATCGTCGCCGGGCCGGCCCTCGTCACGTGAAATCGCCATCGTTCCACCCTACCCTGTCCACGTCGCAACGCCCGCGACGATGGAGCCCCGATGCCCGACCTGCTGCATGCCTGGGAGACCTTCTGGGCGATCCCGCACATCCGCGCCTGGCTGACCGCCGGCTGGATCCTCTACCTGGTGTGGCTGGGGTTGTGGATCGTGCTGCAGAAGCGCGAGCCCGCGGCGACCCTGAGCTGGCTGGTCAGCCTGGCCGCGCTACCGTACATCGGCTTCGCCATCTATTACCTGCTGGGCCCGCAGAAGATCACCCGCCATCGCGCGCGCCGGTTGCGCCATCGCGCCTCGCTGGCGCGCGAGCCGGAAGGGCCGGGCGACGACAGCGTGGAACTGCGCACGCTGGCCCACGCCACCACCGGACTGGCCCCGACCACCGCCCGCGAGGTGCGCCTGCTGGTCGATGGCGGCAGCAAGTACCCGGCCCTGCTGGACGCGATCGCCGCGGCCCGCGACCACATCCATCTCGAGTACTACATCTATTGCCCGGACCGGACCGGCACGGCCCTGCGCGACGCCCTGGTCGAGCGCGCCCGCGCCGGGGTCAAGGTGCGCCTGCTGCTGGATGCGATGGGTTCCAAGCAGGTCAAGCCGCGCTTCTTCGCACCGCTGGTGGAGGCCGGCGGCGAACTGGCGTGGTTCCACCCGGCGCAGCCATGGACGCTGTGGAAGCGGCCGTGGGTGAACCTGCGTACGCATCGCAAGATCGTGGTGATCGACGGCGCCGTGGGTTTCCTGGGCGGCATCAACATCACCGACGAGGAAGACGAACGCCTGCGCGAGGATGCCTACCGCGACCTGCACCTGCGGGTCGAGGGCGACGTGGTCCGCGCGCTGCAGGAGGTCTTCGTCGAGGACTGGGCGTACGCCACCGAGTCCCGCGACTTCGTCGGCGACGTGGCCCGGGCGATGCCGGCGCCCTCGCCGGGGCCGATCCGCGCGCAGCTGCTGAGTTCGGGACCGGATTCGCCATGGGAGGCGATCCACCGCCTGCATGTCGGTGCGATCCACTCGGCCGGCAAGCGGGTGTGGCTGGCCACGCCCTACTTCGTCCCCGGCGAGGCGGCGATGATGGCGCTGACCTCGGCCGCGCTGGGTGGCCTGGACGTGCGCCTGCTGGTACCGAAGATGAGCGACAGCCGGCTGGTGACCTGGTGCGTGCGCTCCTACTTCGACGACCTGCTGGCGGCGGGGGTCAAGGTGTACGAGTACGGCCCGCGGATGCTGCATACCAAGGCGCTCCTGGTCGACGACCAGCTGGCCATCATCGGCACCGCCAACTTCGACCACCGCAGCTTCCGCCTGAACTTCGAGGCCTCGTTGCTGTTCGAGGACGCCGGCGTGGCCGCCGAGCTGGCGCAGGTCATCGAACGCGACTTCGCCTCCGCACCACGCGTGCGCGACGACCGCGCGCGTCCGCTGCTGGGCGCACGCCTGCCCGAGGCACTGGCGCGGTTGATCGCCCCGCTGCTCTAGCGCCGGCGCTTGTCGTCGCGGTGACCGCTGGCGGTAAACTGGGTCCTTCCCGCCCGGAGCGCGCGCATGCACTGGCTGTTCTTGCTGATCGGCTTCGCCCTGCTGGTGCTGTCGTTCCTGACCACCAACTCGGTCGTGATGGTGCTGTGCTGGCTGGTGGCGCTGGTGCTGTTCGGCCTGTGGCTGGCGGCGATGTATTCCGCACGGGTGACCAGCCAGGAGCGCGACGTCTCGATGATGATCGACCCCGCCGAGCTGCGCCGCCTGCGCGAACAGGCCGAAGCCCGCAAGGCCGCGGCCAGCCAGGACACCCCGGATTGATCACGGGCCCGCGCCTAGTCGCTCCGCACGCATGACTGCGCTCAGCGTCAACCTCAACAAGATCGCGGTGCTGCGCAATTCGCGCGGCGGCGCCGAACCCGACGTGTTGCGCGCGGGGATCGCCTGCCTGGATGCCGGCGCGCATGGCCTGACCGTGCACCCTCGCCCCGACGCCCGCCACATCCGCGAAGACGACGTGCATGCGCTCGCCGGACTGTGCCGGTCGCGCGGCGTCGAGTTCAACGTGGAGGGCAATCCGTTCGCCCCGCCGCGTCCCGGGTATCCCGGCTTGCTGGCACTGTGCGACGCAGTGCGACCGGCCCAGGTCACCCTGGTGCCGGACGGCGATGGCCAGCTGACCTCCGATCACGGCTTCGACTTCACCAGCGATGGCGACGCGTTGCGCCAGTTGGTCGCCGCCTACAAAACCCTGGGATGCCGGGTCAGCGTGTTCGTCGATGTCGGCGACCCGCTGGTCGCCCGCGCCGCGAGCGCCGGTGCCGACCGCGTCGAGCTCTACACCGGCCCATTCGCAGAGGCGTTCGCCCGCGGCGATGCCGATGCGGCGTTGCGCATGGCGGCGGACACGGCGCGGCTCGCGCAGGCGGCCGGGTTGGGCGTCAATGCCGGGCACGACCTCAGCCAGGCGAACCTGGCGGAGTTCCTCGCGCGGGTCCCCGGCGTGCAGGAAGTCTCGATCGGCCACGCCCTCATCAGCGAAGCCCTCTACGCCGGCTTGGACGCGACGGTCCGCGCCTACCGCCACATCGTCGATGCGGCGGTAGCTGGCCGGGTCAACGCCTGATCGCGATGTCCCGGTAACCCGCGTTGCGGGCGGCGGCCAGGGCGAACGCGAACGCCCGGTACTCGGCATCGCCACTGCCATCCAGTGACAACCCGGCCTTCGGCGCCTGCGCATGCTGTGCGCGCAGTTCCGCCGCAAGCGCCGGCAGTTCGACGCGCACGCCGTCCAGCAATGCGCTGCCGTCGGCCTGCACCTGCAGTTGCACCGGTTCGGGTGGCGGGATCGCCCGTGGCGGCGTGATTCCCGGCAGGGTCAAGTCGATCGATTCGCTGCGGATCGGCATGGTGACCATGAAGATCACCAGCAGGACCAGCATCACGTCGACCAGCGGCGTGATGTTGATGCCAGCCATCGCAGCGGCTTGTGGCTGCGGTCGAGCAAACACGGAAGCGGTCATGCGACACCTCCTGCGGGCCTGATGCCCGACTCCACGCTGCACCCGCCGCGTCGTGCCGTCAAGACCCGTTCAAGCAACATCCCGTCATCGAGCCGAGCGGTGCCTGTACGCCCGAGGCATAAAAAAACGCCGCCCTTGCAGGCGGCGTCGTCATCCACGACGTGCTCCGGAGTCCGGAGCAGGGAATTGTTCGGAACTCAGTTCTGGACGAAGCCGATCTTGACCATTTCCGCATTCTTGGCCGAGGCCAGGACCTTCGCCAGCACGCCATAGTCGGCGTCATCGCTGGTGTCGATCTCCAGCGTCGGCTGGTTGGTCGGATCGCGTTCGACTTCGGTCTTCATCATCGTCTGCAATGCGTTCACCGGTGTCGGCGTGTTGTTCCAGAACACCTGGCCGGCAGCATCGATGCGCAAGCTGATCGGATCCGGCGGTTCCTTCGGCTGCGGCGGCGGATTGAGCGTCTTCTGCGGCAGGTCGACATCGACCGGCACCGACTGGATCGGCATGGTCACCATGAAGATGATCAGCAACACCAGCATCACGTCCACCAGGGGAGTGACGTTGATGTCGGCGAGTGGGCCGGAACCGCCGCTGGAACTGAATGCCATGACTGTCTACCTCAGATGTTCTTCTTCGGCGGGGTCGTCACGAACCCGACCTTGCGCATGCCCTGGGCCTGGGCCACCTTCACCACGTCGTTGACCAACCGGTACTTGGTGGTCTTGTCGGCGCGGATGTTGACGACCGGCTGCGGATCCTTCTGCGCCTCGACCGAGAGCTTGCTCTCGATCAGCTGGCGGGTCGACGGTTCGTCGTTCCAGAACAGCTCGCCTTTCTCGGTCACCGCGATGGTGACCGGCGGGGTCTTCAGCCCCGCCTTTTCGTCAGGCTTCTTGTCCAGCACCGCTTCCGGCAGCTGCACCTTGACCTTATGGTTCATCAGCGGAGTGGTGATCATGAAGATGATCAGCAGCACCAACATCACGTCCACGAGGGGCGTGACGTTGATTTCAGCCATCGGGCCGCCGCTGTCGTTACCGGAACTGAAGGCCATCGTGGTGCTCCGTCAGGACGCGCGCGAGATCAACGCTTGCCGGCAATTTCGCCGACGCGCGAGCCGGTGGCGAAGAAGTCGTGCAGGTCGTGCGCGAAGGTGTCGAACTGGCTGTTGGTCACGCGGTTCAGGCGCACGAAGAAGTTGTACGCAAGCACCGCCGGGATCGCCACGAACAGACCGATCGCGGTCATGATCAGGGCTTCACCCACCGGACCGGCCACCGCCGAGATGGAGGCGTCGCCCGAGGCACCGATCTTGATCAGCGCGCGGTAGATACCCCAAACGGTACCGAGCAGGCCGACGAACGGCGCGGTCGAACCGACGGTGGCGAGCACGGTCAGGCCGTTCTCGAGGCCCGAGGACTCGCGGGTCACGGCCTGGCGCAGCGCGCGATCGACGAACTCGGAGCGGTTCAGCGACTCGGCGAGGCGCGAACCATCGTGGCGCTGGTGGTGCGCGGCGGCCTGGGCGGCGTCGAGGGCGATCTTGGAGAACGGCTCGGACTTCGGCTGTTCTTCCATGAAGCGGATCGCGTCCTGCGCGTTCGGGGTTTCCCAGAACGTGCCGACCACGTTGTCGCCACGCCCGCGCAGGCGGATGTTCTTGACGAAGTTGATGATGATCCAATACCACGACATCAGCGACATCACCATCAAGGTGACGAAGACGATCCAGCCGACGGCGTCGAGCTGGGTGATGAGGTGATCGAAGCCCATCTGCTGAAGCGCGGCGGCGTTGTTGCCTCCGGCGGCGGCAGGTGCGGCAGCAGTCGTTTCTTGCAACATACGCTTACCTTTGGATGTCGTGGATGGGGTTGTGCGAAAGGGACAACGTCAACGCTGGAACGGGTGGAACCTGGAAATCAGTTGAGCTTGAATTCGACCGGGACGCGAACGCGGCTGGCGATCTTCTTGCCGTCGCGGACTTCCGGGTTGAAACGCCAGCGCCGCGCCGCCTTGACCGCCTCGCGGTCGAGGTTGCGGTTGCCGCTGGAACGCTCCACCTCGACATCCAGCACGCCGCCACTGGCGTCGATGCTGACGATGAGGACGGTTGTGCCCTGGATGTTGCGGCGCTGCTCTTCACGCGGGTATGCAGGCGGATTCATCGCGCGCGACGAGGCATCCACGCTGGAGCCGATGTCCGGAACCGAGCTGGGCGGCGCGGGCGGCGACGGCGGCGGGGCCTGCACGTCCATCGGGCTGGGGTCGTTGAACACGACCGGCGGATCTTCCGGCGGCGGCGGCACCGGGCTGGCGCGCGGCGGCGACAGCGTCTTCGGCGGGGTCAGCGGCTTGGGCTGGTCCGGCGGCGGCGGCGGCGGCGGCGGCGGGGGTGGCGGGGGCTCGATGAAGGTGACGTTGACCACATCCTCTTCCTCGACGTCCTGGGCCGGCGGCGAAATCGGCGCAAGCAACAGCAGCAGCGCCGCCGCATGCAGGGCGATCGCGAAGCTGATCCCCATGATGCGCGGCCAGCTCAAACCGCCTTCGCGGTCGTCATTCTTCTCGGTGTTGGCGAGATCTTGCGTCATGCGGACGGCTCTGGATGTGGGAAACCCCGGCCTGGTCGACCGGGGCGACAACGTGCGGCACCCGGGCCGCAGGAACCACCTAGTCTATACCAATCACTTGCGCTTGTTCCAAGCCCCGGCGATGGTGCAGGTGGATTTCTGCGCACCGCGTCTCAGCGCGAGAGGATGCCCTTTGCTTCTTCCGGCTTCTTGACGCCCTTGTCCAGTGCCTTTTGCGCCGCCGCCTTGGCTTCGGCTTTCTTGCCACTGTACTCGAGGACCTTCGCGAGGTTGAGGTAGGCCTCGCCATCCGCGGCCATCGGCGCGGCCTTGCCGTACAGGTCGATCGCCAGTGGAATCTTGTCGTCGGCATAGGCGTTCTGGGCGAGGATCTGGTAATCGCGGGCCAGGTCCGGGCCAGGCTGCAGCACGCCCTTGCTCACGCCGGCGTCGATCACCTTCTGGGTGTCGTCCCAGCGCGAGGCATTCATGTAGCCGATGTACAGCGCCCGCAACTCGCGACTCTCGGTCAGCATGCCGCGCTTGTAGGCGTCCTCGAGCAGGGCGTTGGCCTGGTCCTGCTTGTCCGCGTTCTGCAGCGCCGCCACGGCATTCATCAGGATCCGCTTGTCGTTCGGGTTCTTCGCGATGAGGTCCTTGTAGATCGCAGCGGCCTCGTCATGACGTTCCAGGTTGGCCAGGATGCCGGCGCGGAACGACTGGTGCTCGGGCTTCTCCGACTTCGATTCGGCCAGGAAACGATCCACGGTCGCCAGCGCTTCGGCGTATTTCTCCAGGCCGAACTGGATCACCGCCAGGTTGAACATGGTGGTGTAGTGGCTGTCGTTGTCGAGGCCGTTCGCGTCCACGGCCCTGCGGAAATACTCGGCCGCCTTGGCCTGGTCGTCCTGGTCGGCGGCGGCGTTGGCGGCGAGCGAATACGCGAACGACTTGTCGTAGGCGTTCGCCGACGGCATCGCCACGATTTCTTCGGCCCGTGCGATCACCGCGGTCATGTCCCGCTTTTCGAACAATTCCTGCAAACCCTGCAGGTTCTTGATCATCTTGCCGCTGGACTTGGCGTCGGGCTGTGTGCGGGTCGCGTTCGGATAGGCGGCCGGCTTGTCCTCGGCCTGCTTGGCCTCTTCCTTGCCCTTGCCCAGTTCCGCCATGCGTTCGGCGCGTTGTTGGCGCATGGTCTTGGTGCCGGTCGTCGCGGTCGGGTCCTGCTGTGCGTTCGCGGCGGGCGCCAGCAGGGCAAGTGCGAGCGCAGCGGCAATGGACGTGGCGAGTGGGCGGTTGAAAGTCGGCTTCATGGCAAACCTCGAACGAGAAAGGGGCTGCGGGATGCGGCAGGGGTCGCACCGTAGCAGAAAGTCCGGCACTTGAACCGTGCCGGAATGATGCACCTAGTGCGCGTTAAATCATCGGCAACGCGGGGCCTTGCCGGCGCTGCGCGCAGCCTGCATGGTCGGCAACAACGCGTCTGCACGGGACTCCAGCTCACGCAGGCGCGAGGCCGGATCGGGGTGGGTGGAGAGCCATTCCGGGGAACGCGCACCACCCGCCGCCGACATGTTCCGCCACAACGCCACCGCACCGCGCGGGTCGAAGCCGGCGCGGGCCATGATGTCCTGGCCGACCACGTCGGCCTCGGTTTCCTGCGCGCGCGAATTCGGCAGCAGGAATCCGGCCTGGGCGAGCACGCTGCCGCCCTCCGTGGCCAGCTGGCCGTAGTCGCCGGCCAGCGCGCCGAGCAACTGGACGGCGCCGGCCGCGCCGAGCTGGCGGGTGATCCGCTCGTCGTGGTGGCGCGCAATCACGTGGCCGATCTCGTGCGCGACCACCGCCGCCAGCTGGTCCTGGTTGGTGGCGACCTGGAAGATCCCGGTGTACACGCCGACCTTGCCACCGGGCAACGCCCACGCGTTGGCTTCGCTGTTCTCGAACAGCGCGTAATCCCAGCGTTGCTGGTTCCACGGCGCGGGCAGCTGCCGTGCGACCGCGTCGACCACGCAGCCCACGTAGGCGACCTGGCGAGCATCCCGCGACTGCGGGGTCTTTTGCTTGGCCTCCGCGAAGGCCTGCTCGCCCAGCCGGTTCAACTGCGCCTGCGAGACGCCGCCGACGTACTGGGTGCGGCCGGTCGGCGAGGTGGTGGTCGCGCAGGCGGCCACCAGGGCGGTGGCCAGCAACCCGGCCAGGAACATCTTCGTCTTCATTGCCTTCGATTCCCTTGGGAGACGCCTGTTGTAGGCAGGCGCACCTGAAAGTGACGTCAAGGCGGCAATGTCGGCGATCAGACGTCGAGGTTGGACACCTTCAGCGCGTTTTCCTCGATGAACTCGCGACGCGGCTCGACCACGTCGCCCATCAGGGTGCTGAAGATGGCGTCGGCGGCCACCGCGTCCTCGATCCTGACCTGCAACAGGCGGCGGGTATCCGGGTTCACCGTGGTGTCCCACAGTTGTTCCGGGTTCATTTCGCCCAGGCCCTTGAAGCGCTGGATCTGGCGGCCCTTCTTGGCCTCTTCCAGCAACCAGGCCTGCGCCTCGGCGAAACTGGCGATCGCCTGCGCGCGGCTGCCCCGCACGATCTGCGCGCCCCCGCGCACCAGGCCGTGCAGCACTGCCGCGGCTTCGCGCAGCGGCTTGAGCTCGCCGTGCTCGAAGGTCGACAGCGGCAGCACCTGGGTCAGTTCCTCGCCCATGTGGCGGCGGATGACCAGCAGCGCGGCGGGACGCGTTTCGTTGGCGGGTTGCAACTGCAGCGCATAGCGAGGCTTGCCCAGGCCGCCGCGGTTGAGCCTTGCGGCCAGCGCGTCGAGTTCGCGGGCGTCGTCGGTGTGCGCAGCCAGCGAGGCGGCATCCAGCGGGGTGAAGTCGATCAGCGACTCCAGCACGATCGGGTCGAAGCGATGCGCGTTGCGGGCGATCGCTTCGCGCGCGCGCGCGAACACCAGCAGCAACGATTCCAGCGCAGCGCCTTCGATCGCCGGTTCGTTCGCCGCCGGCACCAGTTGCGCGCCCTCCACGGCGTTGCCGGCCAGGTACGCGTCGAGCGCCGCATCGTCCTTCAAGTACAGCTCGTTCTTGCCCTGCTTGATCTTGTACAGCGGCGGCAGGCCGATGTAGATGTGGCCGCGCTCGATCAGCTCCGGCATCTGCCGGTAGAAGAAGGTCAGCAGCAGGGTGCGGATGTGGCTGCCGTCCACGTCGGCGTCGGTCATCAGGATGATGCGGTGGTAGCGCAGCTTGTCCGGGTTGTACTCGTCCTTGCCGATGCCGGTGCCCAGCGCGGTGATCAGCGTGCCCACCTCGGCGCTGGCCAGCATGCGGTCGAAGCGGGCGCGTTCGACGTTGAGGATCTTGCCCTTCAGCGGCAGGATCGCCTGGGTCTTGCGGTTGCGACCCTGCTTGGCGGAGCCACCGGCGGAGTCGCCCTCGACGATGAACAGTTCCGACAGCGCCGGATCCTTCTCCTGGCAGTCGGCCAGCTTGCCCGGCAGGCCGGCGATGTCCAGCGCGCCCTTGCGACGGGTCAGGTCGCGCGCCTTGCGCGCGGCTTCACGGGCACGCGCGGCATCGACGATCTTGCCGGCGATCGCCCTCGCCTCGTTGGGGTTTTCCTGCAGGAATTCCTCGAGCTTGGCGGCGAACACGGCATCGACCACCGCGCGCACCGGCTCGGTGACCAGCTTTTCCTTGGTCTGCGAGGAGAAGCCAGGATCCGGCACCTTCACCGACAGCACCGCGATCATGCCTTCGCGCATGTCGTCGCCGGACATCGACACCTTGGCCTGCTTGGCGATGCCGCTCTGCTCGATGTAGCGGGTCAGGGTGCGGGTGAGCGCGGCGCGGAAGCCGGTCAGGTGGGTACCGCCGTCTTTCTGCGGAATGTTGTTGGTGAAGCAGTACATCGTCTCCTGATACGAATCGCTCCACTGCACGGCACAATCGACGACGATGCCGTCCTGTTCGCCGGAGATCGAGATCACATTGGGGTGCAGCGGGGTCTTCAGCTGGGCCAGGTGCTCGACGAAGCTGCGGATGCCGCCCTCATACTCGAATACGTCGTGCTTGCCATCCGGGCGCTCATCGACCAATTCGATCTTGACGCCGGAGTTGAGGAAGGACAGTTCGCGCAGGCGGCGCGCCAGGATGTCGTAGTGGAATTCGACGTTGTCGTTGAACGCCGTCACCGAAGGCCAGAAGCGGACTTCGGTACCGCGCCTGTCCGACGCCTCGAGTTGCTTCAGCGGATACACCGGCTCGCCGTGGCGATATTCCTGCTGGTAGTGGTAGCCGTCGCGCCAGATGTCGAGGAGGAGTTTCTCGGACAACGCGTTGACCACGGACACGCCCACGCCATGCAGGCCACCGGAGACCTTGTAGCTGTTGTCGTCGAACTTGCCGCCGGCGTGCAGCACGGTCATCACCACCTCGGCGGCGGAGATGTCGCGACCCTGCTTTTCGCTTTCCTTGGCATGCCTGCCCACCGGGATGCCGCGGCCGTTGTCCCACACCGACACCGAGCCATCGTCATGGATGGTCACCAGCACCGCGTCGGCATGGCCGGCCAGCGCCTCGTCCACGCCGTTGTCGACGACCTCGAACACCATGTGGTGCAGGCCGGAGCCGTCGTTGACGTTGCCGATGTACATGCCCGGGCGCTTGCGGACGGCTTCCAGCCCTTCCAGCGCGGTGATGCTGCTGGCGTCGTAGGTCCCGCTGGTCGCGGGCTTGGTCGGCGGGCTGGATTCGGGCACTTGGCCCGGGGTGGACTCGTTGTTCGACATCGACGCGTTCGTCTCCCGCGGCGCGCCGGAAACGCGCCGTGACACATTAACTATAGGAACCGTGAGTATAACAATCGCGCCACCACGACGTCCGAACGACGTCAGGCGAGGCGTCCCACCACGCCATGTTCCACGTGGAACCTCTCGCAGGGGATGTCCAGCGCAGCCAGTGCGGGAACGGGATCGGTGCCGGTCACGAAGACCTGGGCACCACTGCCGGCGAGGACCTGCAGCACGCGCTGTTGGTGATGGCGATCCAGCTCCGACGCCAGGTCATCCAGCTGCAGCACCGGCCAATGCCCCGCATGCGCCGCCAGCTGCGAAGCCTGGGCCAGCAGCAGGACCAATGCCGCGAGCTTCGTTTGCCCGCGCGACAAGCCATCGCGTCCCGGCAGGTCGCGGAACTCGAGCCTGAGGTCGGCGCGATGCGGACCCACCGTGGTGTGCCCCTGCGCGATGTCACGCTCACGGGCGAGCAGGAGGGCATCGGCGAGACCCAACTCCTGGCGTCGCCAGCCTGGCTGCAGGGACAGGCTCAAACCGCCCGCTGCCGGCAGGATTTCCGCGATCAAGGCGTCGACATGCGGCTGCAAGCGCGCCACGTAGGCCTCGCGCTGCAGGGTGATCGCCTCGCCGGCCTGCGCCAGCTCGTGTTCCCACGCATCCAGCTGGGCGTCTGCCCGCCCCTGCCGCAGCAAGGCATTGCGCTGCTTGTGGGCTCGCGCGTGGCGACGCCAGAGCGAAAAGAAATCGCCACCCGCATCGCTGCGTTCCACGTGGAACAACCCCCAGTCGAGGTAGCGCCGGCGCCCCTCGCTGCTGCCGTCGACCAGCGCGTGGCTGCCGGGTTCGAAGGTGATGACTGCCAACGCTTCGCACAGTTCACCCAGTTGGCTGACCTGGCATCCGTCCAGGCGGGCCTCCCATGCGCTGCCGGAATGCCGCAGGCCCGCTCGCCGGCCCGGTTGTCCCGGTTGTTCCCACTCCAGGAACACCTGCAGCGCCGGTTCACCGCTGCGAACCAGCCCGTCGCGGATCCGGCCACGGAAACTGCGCCCATGCGCCATCAGGTGCATGGCCTCGAGCAGGCTGGTCTTGCCGCTGCCGTTGTCGCCGGTGACCAGGTTGAACCCGGGGCCCGGCCGCATTTCGACATCGACCAGCCGCCGCAGGCCTTGGACATGCAGTTTCCGGATCAGCACGGGATGGCCCTGGGCGCGCGCAAACGACGACGCCCGGACTGGGCCGGGCGTCGTCTGCAGTGTTCCACGTGGAACACGGGCTGTCGCAGCGGGAGATCCGGCATCCGGTCAGAGCCGCAGCGGCATCACCACGTGGCGGGCGTGCTGGTGTTCCGCGCCACGGACGAGCGCGGAGGAATTGGCATCACGCAGCAGCAGCAGGATGTGTTCATCGCGCAGCGCGCCGAGCGCATCCAGCAGGTAATTGACGTTGAAGCCGATGGCCAGGCCATCGACGCGGGTATCCGCCTCGAGCTCTTCCTGCGCTTCTTCCTGCTCGGGGTTGTGCGCGCTGATCTTGAGCAGGCCGGGGGACACCTCGACGCGCACGCCGCGGTACTTCTCGTTGGAGAGGATCGAGGCGCGTTGCAGGGCCGCTCGCAGGGCTTCACGGTCGACCTTGACCTCACGGTCCGCGCCGATCGGGATGACTGCCTCGTAGTCCGGGAACTTGCCATCGATCAGCTTGCTGGTGAAGGTCACGTCGTCGCGCTTGACCCGGATGTGGCCCTTGCCGAGTTCCAGGTCGAGCGTGCGGTCGCCGCCTTCGAGCAGGCGCTGAAGCTCCTGCACGCCCTTGCGCGGGACGATGATCTGGCGCTTGCTGCCGCTGCCGCCGTCCAGCGCGGTTTCGCACAAGGCAAGGCGATGGCCGTCGGTGGCGACGCAGCGGAGGGTGGTGTCGCGCAGGTCGAACAGCAGGCCGTTGAGGTAGTAGCGCACGTCCTGCTGGGCCATCGCGAACGCGGTACGTTCGATCAGTTCCTTCAGGCCGGCCTCGGGCACGTTGACCCGTTCGGTGGCTTCGAACTCGTCGATCGAGGGGAAATCGTTCGCCGGCAGGCTGGCCAGGCTGAACCGGCTGCGTCCCGCCTGCACGGTGATCTTGTCGCCTTGCTGGGTGACGGTGACCTTGCTGCCGTCGGGCAGGGCGCGCACGATCTCGAACAGCTTGCGCGCCGGGATGGTGGTTTCACCGTCCTGGGCATCGTCGACCGCGGTACGCGCGACCATCTCGACCTCGAGGTCGGTACCGGTCAGCGACAACTGGCCCTCGCGCACCTTGACCAGCAGGTTGGCCAGCACCGGCAGGGTCTGCCGACGCTCGACCACGTTGACCACCTGCGCCAACGGCTTGAGCAGGACCTCGCGTTGCAGGGAAAACCGCATGTGAACCCCTTGCCCCTTTGTTGGTTCTGGGACGGCCCGATGGCTCGGAACCGCTCTTGAAGATCTATGGATAAAACTTGAAAGCAGGTGGTGCTGGTAGAGCGAAAATCGGTGGGTAACCGGTGCAAGTTATTGAATAATTTCGGAATTATTCAATTTTGAATGGCGGGAAAAACAAACCTGAAGTCCGGGAAAAGCTGTGGATAACCATGGCGGGCCAAGTACGGGATCGGGTTATCCACAACTTGTCCCGTCGTCACCCACCGGGTTTGCGGCCACCGCTTACTCACTGAGTTTGCGGATCAACTTGTCCCAGTCCTCGTGCAGCTTGCCGTCGCTTTCCATCAGGTGGCGGATCTGCCGGCAGGCATGCAGTACGGTCGTGTGGTCGCGACCGTCGAAGGCCACGCCGATTTCCGGCAGGCTGTGTTCGGTCAGTTCCTTGGCCAACGCCATCGCGACCTGCCTCGGACGCGCCAGCGAACGGGTCCGCTTCTTGCCGAGCATCTCCCTCAATTGCAACCCGTAGTAGTCTGCCACGGCCTTCTGGATGTTGGCGATGCTGATCGCCTGCTGCTGCGCCCGCCACAGGTCGCGCAGCGTTTCCTGGGCGAATTCCATGGTGACCGGACGGCCGAGCAGGCCGGCCTGGGCGGTCAGCTTGTTGATGGCGCCCTCCAACTCACGCACGTTGCTGCGCATCTTCTTGGCGATCAGCTGGGCGACGTCGTCCGGGACCAGTGCGCCGCGTTCGCGCGCCTTGCTCAGCACGATCTGCGCCCGGGTCTCGAAATCCGGCGGGTCGATCGCCACCGACAGGCCCCAGCCCAGCCGCGACTTCAGCCGTGGCTCCAGCCCGTCGACCTCGCGCGGGTAGCGGTCGCAGGTCAGGATGATCTGCTGGCGGCCGTCGAACAGTGCGTTGAAGGTGTGGAAGAACTCCTCCTGGGTGCGGTCCTTGCCGGCGAAGAACTGGATGTCGTCGATCAGCAACGCGTCGATCTGCTGGAACTGCCGCTTGAACTGGTCGGCGGTCTTCTCCTGCAGGGCCCGGAAGAAGGCGTTGTAGAACTCGTTGGAGCGCAGGTAGAGGATCCGCGCGGCCGGGTTGATCCGGCGCATCTCGTTGCCGG
>DAOOCX010000009.1:0-31699 GCA_035408605.1 Thermomonas sp.
AGATGATCAGCGCGTCTTCGCCGCGGTCGCGGAAGTACTCGCCCATGGTGCAGCCGGCGTACGGCGCGATGTACTGCATCGCCGCCGATTCGGAGGCCGACGCGGCGACCACCGTGGTGTACGCCATCGCGCCGTTCTGCTCGAGCTTGCGCACGATGTTGGCGATGGTCGAGTTCTTCTGCCCGATCGCCACGTAGATGCACTTAATGCCGCTGTGCTTCTGGTTGATGATCGCGTCGATCGCCAGCGCGGTCTTGCCGGTCTGGCGGTCGCCGATGACCAGCTCGCGCTGGCCGCGGCCGATCGGGATCATGCTGTCGACCGACTTGTAGCCGGTCTGCACCGGCTGGCTGACCGACTTGCGCCAGATCACGCCCGGGGCGATGGTTTCCACCGGCGCGCTGACCTTGGCCTCGATCGGGCCCTTGCCGTCGATCGCCTCGCCCAGCGCGTTGACCACGCGGCCGAGCAGTTCCGGACCGGTCGGCACCGAGAGGATCTGGCCGGT
Organism: Thermomonas sp.; assembly: GCA_035408605.1. Taxonomy (GTDB): domain Bacteria; phylum Pseudomonadota; class Gammaproteobacteria; order Xanthomonadales; family Xanthomonadaceae; genus Thermomonas. The sequence goes on from DAOOCX010000009.1 coordinate 509, forward strand.
GGTCTTGGCGGTGTCGCCTTCGCGCAGGTGCTTGTAGTCGCCCAGTACCACCGCGCCCACCGAGTCGCGCTCCAGGTTCAGCGCCAGCGCGAAGGTGCTGTTCGGCAGCTCGATCATTTCGCCCTGCATCACGTCGGCCAGGCCGTGGACGCGCACGATGCCGTCGGATACCGAGGTCACGGTGCCTTCGTTGCGCGCTTCCGCGGAAAGCTTGACCTTCTCGATGCGGGTCTTGATCAGTTCGCTGATTTCGGACGGGTTGAGCGTGGTGGTGGCCATCTTGGTTTCCTTGGTGCCCGCGTTGCCGCCGGCAAGATTCAAATGAGTGTTCGCAACAATCGGATCAGTGCGCCAGCGCGGCCTGCAGGCGGCCCAGCTTGCCCTTCAGCGAACCGTCGATGACGACGTCGCCGGCATCGATCACCGCGCCGCCGATCAGGCTCTCATCGACCGCCGTCTCGACCTCGACCTCGCGGCCGAAGCGCTTCGCCAGCGCGGCCTTGATGGTGGCGAGCTCGGCTGCCGGCAGTGCGACCGCGGAGGTCACCTTGGCCTTGACCACGCGTTCGGCCTCGAAGCGCAGCTCGTCGAACTGGCCAGTGATTTCCGGCAGCAGCGACAGGCGACGGTTCTCGAACAGCAGGCCGAGGAAGTTGCCGAACAACGCGTCCGCGCCGTCAGGCGCGAGCAGCGTGGTGGCATCTGCCTGGGTCAGCCCCGGGTTGCCGAGCAACGCAGCGACCGCGGGATCCGCGGCCACGCGGGCGGCGAACGCCAGCGCGTCCGACCATGCGGGCAGCGCGTTCGTGTCGCGCGCGATCGCGAACGCGGCGCGGGCGTAGGGACGGGCGAGGGTCAGGGCCTGGCTCATCGGTCGTGCCTCAGAGCTGCGCCGCCAGATCGTCGATCAGCGCCTTGTGGGCGTTGGCGTCGATCTCGCGCTTCAGCAGCTTCTCGGCGCCGGACACGGCCAGCACGGACACCTGCTTGCGCAGGTCTTCCTTGGCGCGGTTGGCGGCGGACACGATCTCCGCTTCGGCCAACGCCTTCTGGCGGTTGCCCTCGGCGATCGCGTCGGCCTTGGCCGCGTCGATCAGCTGGTTGGCGCGCTGGTGGGCCTGGTCGATGATCTCGTTGGCCTTGGTGCGCGCGGCCTTGAGCTCCTCGTTGACCTTGTCCTGCGCCTGCGCCAGGTTCTTCTGCGCGTTGTCGGCGGCAGCGAGGCCTTCGGCGATCTTCTGCTGGCGTTCCTCGATCGCCGACATCAGCGGCGGCCAGATGAACTTGACGGTGAACCAGATGAGGATCGCGAACGTGATCATCTGGCCCAGCAATGTCATGAAGGTCGGATTCATGTCGTACCTTGCGTGTCGAACGGGCGGCGCGATGCGCGCCCGTCAGGGGCAACGCCACGGCGGCATGCCGCGGCGCTTGAATCGCCGGTGCGCGCGACGACGGCCGCGCGCACCGTGACGCGTACCGCTTAGGCGCCGGTGGCGGCCTGCACGGCGGCCAGCAGCGGGTTCGCGAACGCGAACATCATCGCCACGCCGACGCCGATCAGGAACGCCGCGTCGATCAGGCCGGCGAGCAGGAACATGCGGCCCTGCAGCATCGGGACCAGTTCCGGCTGGCGGGCAGCGGATTCGAGGAACTTCGAGCCCATGATGCCGATGCCGAGGGCGGCGCCGAGCGCACCCAGGCCGACGATGATGCCGATGGCGACGGCGGTGAAGGCCTGGACGTTGGCAAGTGCTTCCATGGTGGATCTCCGGTTTTCAGTGCTGAGCAGTGGAAAGTGAAAGGGGTTGGAACGAGTTGAAGCGGAACGCGTGGGTCTGCAGCGGGCGGATCAGTGGTGCTCGTGGGCCATCGCCAGGTAGACGACGGTCAGCACCATGAAGATGAAGGCCTGCAGCAGGATGATCAGGATGTGGAAGATCGCCCACACCGAGTTGGCCACCAGGCCGAACGGGAAGGTGATCCACGACATGAAGAGGCCGGCGATGAGCATGAAGACCAGCTCGCCCGCGTACATGTTGCCGAACAGTCGCATGCCCAGGCTGACCGGCTTGGACAGGTACTCGACCAGGTTGAGGAACAGGTTCGGGCCCGCCAGCACGATCTTGGCGAAGGTGCCGTGCGCGTGGAACGGCGCGGTGAACAGCTCCTTGGTGAAGCCCCAGCCGCCCTTGGCCTTGATCGAATAGAAGATGATCAGGAAGAACACGGTGATCGACATCGCGAACGTGGTGTTCACGTCGGCGGTCGGCACCCAGCGCAGGTAGGTGTGGTGCGCGGCTTCCTCGCCGGCGACCGCGGTGACCACGCCCGCGGGCAGGTCGAGCGGCAGGAGGTCCATGGCGTTCATGAAGAACACCCAGACGAAGATGGTCAGCGCCAGCGGCGCGATGAAGCGACGGTCGCCGTGGAAGGTGTCCTTGACCTGCGAGTCGACGAACTCGACCACGATCTCGACGAAGGCCTGCGCCTTGCCCGGCACGCCGGCGGTCGCCTTGCGGGCCTGCGTCCACAGCAGGAAGCTGCCCAGCAGGCCCAGCAGCAGCGCGACCATCCACGAGTCGAAGTGGAATTTCTGCCCGGCCACGTAGACCACGTTGTGGGTCAGGTGGTGGACGATGTAAGCGGTCAGGCCGCCACCGCCGGATTCGCCGCCGCTCGGTTCCAGGGCCATGCTGTTCAGGATCGCGCCTTCCAGGATCACGTACTCGCCCTCGTCGTGCTCGGCCTTGCCGCCGCGTACTTCATCGAAACCACGAATGCCGCCGCGGCCATCGCCGCACCGGCCAGCGCCGGCACTGCCGGCAACCGCCAAACCGCCATCGCCAGGTACAAGCCCGCGGCGACCACCAACCACTTCAGCGCGGTGCCGAGCAGCAAGCGCCCCAGCGCCGTGCCTGCCCCGGCCACCCCACCCCCCAACCCCCCCACCCCCGAACGCCCCCCAGGCCGCCAGCAGGCTGCCCAGCGCCATCGACCCGCCCCCGACCAGCGCCGCCAAGGCGGCATCCGGCCCGAGGAGGAAGCAGGCTGCGGCAGTCAGCAGCGCGGCGACAGCCTGGAAGGCCACCACCCGCAGCGCCTGCCGCCAGCCCTCGGCAGCGGAATTCAGCACGCGGAAACTTCCCGAGGAACAACCAGACATCGGTGCGGTGCCGCAGTCAGGTTGGCCGAAACGCACCAAAACCGTCCTGCGGAGCCGCAAAAGTATAGCAGGCGTGAAAAACCGGGGGCAACCGCCAAAGGCCCTTGCAAACAAGCGGAACCTTTCACGTGGGGCCTTGGTCAGAGCCCGTGCGCCGCCCCTCCTCGTCAGCTCCGGGCGTGCGTCTGGAGCCCCGGCCCGCGCCGGGGCTTCTTTTCTTGGCCGGAATTCGAAGCCGAGTTAGCCAGGCGTCTAGGCTCGCGCATCCATGCGCTCGCCAAGTCGCACGGCCTCGGCCATCACGGCCGAGGCGCTCAAAGCCGCACAACGTGCCCTTCAAGGCACGTTGTCAGGCGCGGCTTTTCGCCTTCGGGATATAGAGGTCGGTGATCGTGCCGTCGTAGACCTCGGCGGCCATGCCCACCGACTCGCTCAGGGTGGGATGCGGGTGGATGGTGTGGCCGATATCCTCGACCTCGCAGCCCATTTCGATCGCCAACCCGAGTTCGGCGATCAGTTCGCCCGCGTGCACGCCGACGATGCCCGCGCCAATGATGCGGTGGCTGGCCTCATCGAACACCAGCTTGGTGAAGCCCTCGGTGCGCGACAGGCCGATGGCGCGCCCGGACGCCGCCCACGGGAACTTGCCCACCCCGACCTTCAGGCCCTTGGCCTTCGCCTCGGTCTCGGTGACGCCGACCCAGGCGATTTCCGGATCGGTGTAGGCCACGCTCGGGATCACCCGCGCCACCCACTCCTTCTTTTCGCCGGCCGCGACTTCGGCCGCGAGCTTGCCCTCGTGCGTGGCCTTGTGGGCGAGCATCGGCTGCCCGACCAGGTCGCCGATCGCGAAGATGTGCGGCACGTTGGTGCGCATCTGCCGGTCGACCTCGATGAAGCCGCGATCGGTCACCGCGACCCCGGCCTTGCCCGCGTCGAGCTTGCCGCCGTTCGGCGCACGCCCCACCGACACCAGCACGCGGTCGTACAGCGAGCCCGCGGGGATGCTCTCGCCCTCGAACGCGACCTCGATGCCCTTCTTGCCCGCCCTGGCCTCGACCACCTTGGTCTTGAGGTGCACGGAAACGCCCTGCTTCTTCAACCGATCCGCCAGCGGCTTGACCAGGTCGAGGTCCGCGCCCGGCATCAGCTGCGGCATGAACTCGACGACCGTCACATCGCTGCCCAGCGCGCGGTACACCGTGGCCATCTCCAGGCCGATGATGCCGCCGCCGACGACCAGCAGCGTCTTCGGTACGTCGGCCAGATTGAGAGCGTCTGTGGAATCCATCACCCGCGGGTCGTCCCACGGGAACGACGGCAGCTTCACCGGCTGCGAGCCGGCGGCGATGATGCAGTTGGCGAAGCGAAGCACCTGCGCCTTGCCGTCTTCGCCGACGATTTCGAGCTCGTTCGCCGACAGGAATTTCGCGGTGCCCTGCACGACGCGCACCTTGCGCTGCTTGGCCATGCCGGACAGGCCCTTGGTGAGCTGGCCGACGACTTTTTCCTTGTAGCTGCGCAAGGCGTCGATGTTGATCGTCGGCGTGCCGAAATCGACGCCGTAATCCTTGGCGTGCGCGGCCTGGTCGATCACCTCTGCCGCATGCAGCAGCGCCTTGGACGGGATGCAGCCGACGTTGAGGCAGACGCCACCAAGGCTCGCGTAGCGCTCGATCAGCACGGTGTCGACGCCGAGGTCGGCGCTGCGGAACGCGGCGGTGTAGCCGCCCGGACCGGCACCGAGCACGACCGTGGCACATGTGATGTCGGCCGTACGGCCGGACGAGGAAGCGGCCTGCGGCGCGGGCTTTGCTCCCTCCCCTGCGGATGCAGGGGAGGGCTGGGGTGGGGTGCTCTTCTCGCTTGGTGCAGCAGGAGCAACCCCCTCCCGACCTCCCCCTGCCTGCGCAGGGGGAGGAGAGGAACCCGCAGCGCTTTGGACAGCCGCTCCACTGTCAGAAGCCGCAATCACCGCGATCACCGCGCCTTCCGACACCGCATCGCCCAACTTCACCTTCAGCGCCTTGATCACGCCATCGGCGATCGCCGGCACTTCCATGGTGGCCTTGTCGGATTCCAGGGTGACCAGGCCCTGGTCCTTCTTCACCGTGTCGCCAACCGCGACCAGGATTTCGATGACCGGGACGTCGCCGTGGCTGCCGATGTCCGGAACCTTGCTTTCGATGTCTGCCATGGCCAGCCCCTTACAGCATGGCCCGACGCATGTCGGCCAGCAGTTGTGCGAGATAGGCGGTGAAGCGCGCGGCGGCGGCGCCGTCGATCACCCGGTGGTCGTAGCTCAGCGACAGCGGCACGATCAGGCGTGGCTGGAAGGCCTTGCCGTCCCAGACCGGCTTGGTCTCCGACTTCGACACGCCCAGGATCGCGACTTCCGGCGCATTGATGATCGGGGTGAACGCGGTGCCGCCGATGCCGCCCAGCGAACTGATGGTGAAGCAGCCGCCCTGCATCTGCTCGGGCTTGAGCTTGCCGTCGCGCGCGGCGGCGGCGAGTTCGCCCATCTCGGCGGCGATCTGCATCACGCCCTTCTTGTCGGCGTCGCGCAGCACCGGCACCACCAAGCCGTTCGGCGTGTCCGCCGCGAAGCCGATGTTGTAGTACTGCTTGAGGACGAGGTTGTCGCCATCCAGCGAGGCGTTGAAGTTCGGGTACTTCTTCAGCGCGGCCACGCTGGCCTTGATCATGAAGGCGAGCATGGTGACCTTGCCGGCCTTGCCCGCGGCGATCGCCTTCGCGTTCTCGTTGTTGAGCGCGACGCGGAGGTCTTCCAGGTCGGTGATGTCCGCATCGTCGAACTGGGTGACGTGCGGGATCATCGCCCAGTTGCGCGCGAGGTTGGCGCCGGAAATCTTCTGGATCCGCGACAGCGGCTTGCTTTCGATCGCGCCGAACTTCGCGAAGTCGACCTTCGGCCACGGGATCAGGTTGAGGCCGCCACCGCCACCCGCGGACACCGCCGCCGGTGCCGCGGACACGCCGCCGGCCAGCGCCGACTTCACGAAATTCTGCACATCGAGCTTGCCGATGCGGCCGCCGCGCTCGCTGCCGGTCACCTGCATCAGGTCGACGCCGAGTTCGCGGGCGAACAGGCGGACCGCCGGGCTGGCGTAGGGCACCTTGTCGGGCAGCACGGCGTCGGCCTCGAAGCGCACCGGCGGCAGGCCGGCGCCCATCGGCGCGGCGGCGGGCGCCGGTACGGGCGCGGGAGGCGCGACCACGACCGGCTCGACCTTGGCGCCGGTTTCGGATGCGCTGGTCGTTGCCACGGCGGCGATCGGCTGGGCGGCAGGCGGAGGGGGCAGCACGGACGCCGGTGCAGGCGCTTCGGCGGCAACGCCGGCAGCGACTTCGATGATCGCGACCAGCGCGCCTTCGGAGAGGTTGTCGCCCAGCTTGACCTTCAGTTCCCTGACCACCCCGGCGAACGGCGACGGCACTTCCATCGTCGCCTTGTCGGACTCCAGGGTGACCAGCCCCTGGTCGACGGCGACGGTGTCGCCCACCTTGACCAGCACTTCGATGATCGGCACGTCGTCATGCCCCCCGATATCGGGGACGCGCGCTTCCTTGAGGTCGGCCATGCCGGTCTCCGTTTTCGGGTTGGGACCGTATTGTTGGCACATCCCGCGGGCAGCGACAAACCGCACTGCGGCAATTTTCCTGTTTTACCCGGCTAATTCTTTTTTTGTCCCGAAGTTGCTCGAAAGCTGCGTTTTTCGGGCCCGCCTACAGGGTATTCATCGGGGTGGAATCAGGGATGCTCGGCCTCGGCGTGCACCTTTTCGCGCCGGATGAGGTAGAGGCCACTGGCGATGATGATGGCCGCACCGAGCCAGGTGATCGCGTCCGGCAGCACGCCCCACAACGCCAGGTCGAGGGCGACGCCCCAGACCAGCGCGGTGTATTCCAGCGGTGCGATCAGCGAGGCCTCGCCCAACCGGAAGGCTTCAGTGATCGCGTACTGGCCGATCGCCCCGGCGATGCCGATGCCGCCGATGAGCCACGCGTGTTCCGCGCGCAACGGCACCCAGTCCGGCCAGGCCAGCGCACCCGCGCCCAGACCCATCAGCGCCAGCAACCAGAACGTGATCGCCTGTGTGCTGTCGGTACGGGCGAGCACGCGCACGGTGATCGCCGACACCGCGTAGCCCAGCGCCGCCACCAGCACGGCGAAACCGGCGGTGGTGAGCACGCCTTCGCCGGTCGGGCGCAGCACCACCAGCACGCCCAGCAGGCCGATCGCGATCGCGGTCCAGCGCCGCGGCCCCACGCGCTCACCGAGGATCGGCACTGACAACGCGGTGATCAACAGCGGGGCGACGAAGAAGATCGAATACGCGGTGGACAGCGGCAAGCGCTTCAGCGCATACACGAAGCTGCCCATCATCATGATGCCGAGCACCCCGCGCAGCAGGTGCAGCGGCCAACGCACCCGCACCAGCGCGCGCCAGCCCGCAGTCGACAGCGCCCAGGCCAGCACCAGCGGCAGCGAGGACATCGCGCGCAAGGTCGCCACCTGCAGGGGCGGGTAATGCGCGGACAGCGACTTCAAGCCCGCATCCATCAGCGAGAACAGCAGGATCGACACCAGCATCAGGAGCATGCCGCGGCGCGCGTGGTCGTGTGGGGTCGCCGGCTGGGGATGCATCCGGCCAGCATGCGGTAACCTGCCCGCCCCGTCACCTGTGCGTCGCCACCATGCCGTCATTCGACATCGTTTCCGAAGTGGACACCCACGAACTCACCAATGCCGTGGACCAGGCCAACCGCGAACTGTCCACGCGCTTCGACTTCAAGGGCGTGGTCGCCAGCTTCGAACTGGACGATGCCGCCATCAAGCAGTCCGCCCCCAGCGAATTCCAGTTGCAGCAGATGACCGACATCCTGCGTGCACGCCTGATCGCGCGGAAGATCGATGCGCGCTGCCTGGAGTTCGGCGACATCGAGACCAACCTGGCCGGCGCGCGGCAGACCGTCACGGTCAAGCAGGGCATCGAGCGCGAACTGGCCAAGAAACTCCAGGCCGCGATGAAGGACGCCAAGCTCAAGGTCGACTCGCAGATCAACGGCGACAAGCTGCGCGTCACCGGCAAGAAGCGCGACGACCTGCAGGCGGCGATGGCGCTGCTGCGTGCCGGCGAGTTCGGCGTGCCGCTGCAGTTCGACAACTTTCGTGATTGATCGGCTCGCGCAAGCGCTCGCCGGCCGTGATTGACTCGTGCAAACGCCGTCGCCGTGACTGACACATTCGATCCCGCGCAGATCGAAACCGACGTCCGTCGCTGGCTGGAACGCGCGGTGATCGGGCTGAACCTGTGCCCGTTCGCCAAGGCCGTCTACGTGAAAGACCAAGTGCGCATTGTCATCAGCGATGCCAGCACCGAACGCGCGCTGCTGGAAGAACTCGGCGAGGAACTCGCGCTGCTGCGCGACACGCCTGCAGAACAGGTCGACACCACCCTGCTGGTGCATCCGCAGGTACTGGGCGACTTCCTGGACTACAACGATTTCCTCGGCGACGCCGACGCGCTGGTCGAGGCGATGGACCTGGACGGCGTGCTGCAGGTCGCCAGCTTCCATCCGCAGTACCAGTTCGCCGGCAGCCAGCCCGACGATGCCGACAACCTGACCAATCGCGCCCCGTATCCGATCCTGCACCTGCTGCGCGAGGCCAGCATCGACCGTGCGGTCGCGGCCTATCCGGACCCGGACGCGATCATCGCGCGCAACATCGCCACGGTGCGCGAACTCGGTGTCGAGGGCTGGAGCAAGTTGCTCGCGGAGTGAGGGGTCAGGCCTCGCTCAATCGCGCTTCCAGCAGGCGTTGCGCATCGCCCAGCGACGCCACGATGCGATGGCCAAGCGCACGCGCGGCGTCATCCGGCTCCAGCAGGTCCGGCACCTGCACCGGTGTCATCCCGGCCGCCAGCGCAGCGCGCACGCCGGTCGGCGAATCCTCCAGCACCAGGCAACGCGCCGGCGCGATGCCGAGTTTCGACGCGGCAAGCAAGTAGACGTCCGGCGCCGGCTTCGGCGCGGCCACGTCGCTGCTGGTGGCCACCGCATGGAAATAGGGCAGCAACCCCGCCGCGGCCAGCTTGCGCATCGCCAGCGGGCGTCGGGTCGAGGTCGCCACCGCACGCGGAAGGCCACGTGCGACCAGCCAGTCGAGCAGCTCGACGATGCCCGGGCGATGGTCGATGCCGGCATCGGCCACGACGTCGTACATCGCTTCCGCACGCGCCAGCAGTTCCATGGTGGCATCCGCGCCGATGCGTTCGGCCAGCAGGCGTCGGCACAGGCCATCGCCGCCGCCGATCATCTGCAGCCACAGGCTGGCCGGCAGGTCGTGGCCGAGATCGCTGGCCGCGCGCGCCATGCAGTCGTTGATCGCGCGTTCGCTGTCCAGCATCAGACCGTCCATGTCGAACACCACCGCCTCCGGCAGGAACGGCAGCGGCGGAATCGCGACGGGCGTCATGCGGGTTCCGTGGCAAACAGCCGGTCGCGGTCGGCGGCACCCAGCGCGCGCCACTGCCCTTCCGGCAAGTCGCCCAGCGTCAGTCCGCCGATGCGTTCGCGATGCAAGGCCTGCACGTGATGGCCGATCGCCGCGAACATCCGCCGCACCTGGTGGTAGCGCCCCTCGTGCAGGACCAGGCGCGCGCGACGCGCCTCCAGCGGCTCAAGTTCCGCCGGCAGCAGCGGCGTGGTTTCGCTTTCCAGCATCAGGCTGCCGCTGGCGAACGTCGCACGCTCATCGCCGCGCAAGTCCTCGGCCAATGTCGCCACGTAGACCTTCGGCAGCTTCGATTTCGGCGAAATGATCCGGTGCAGCAACTGGCCGTCGTCGGTGAACAGCAGCAGGCCGGAGGTGTCGCGGTCCAGCCGACCGACGGTGGACAACGCCGGATTGCGCTCGCGGAACCGCGCCGGCAGCAGGTCGAACACCACGCGGCCGCGATCCTTCATCGAGCATGTGTAGCCCACCGGCTTGTTGAGCATGAGCAGCAGGCCGGGTGGCGGATCCAGCGGCTCGCCATCCACGCGCACGTTGTCGTGGTCGAGCGGATCGTCCGCGTACAGCACCTCGCCGTCCGCATCGGTGATGCGGCCCTCGCGGAACATCCACTGCACGTCCTTGCGGCTGCCATAGCCCAGGTTGGCGATGTGCTTGACCAGTTTCATTCGAACCTCGGGCATGTCGATGCCATCCATGGCGAAACGATCTGGTCTTTGGACGCCACCGCCCGGCCATCAATGGCCGTGCGTTCAAAGGCGCAGCAGCCGCCTTGAGGGCGCCTGCTAAGCACGCGCCTTCTCACCTTCGACGATCTTGAAGCCGCCGTCCTGCGCCAGCGTCTGCACCTGCGCGAAGCCTTCGCCCAGCGCGTGCTCGTAGGGCAGGTGCCGGTTGGCGACCAGCCACAGGCGGCCGCCCGGCTTCAGCGCGGTTGCTGCTGCTGCAATGAAGGCACGGCCGATGTCGGGGCGGTCGCCGCGCCCCAGCGCATGGAAGGGCGGGTTGCAGACGATGGCATCGAAGCGTTCGGACACGCCGGCGGCGACATCGTGCCAATGGCGCTGCACGGCAACCCGGGCATCCGCGAGGTTGGCTTCGGCCAACGCCAGCGCGCGCGCATCGGCTTCGTACAGGTCCAGCGACGCGACCTGCGGGCAACGCGCCAGCACCTGCATCGACAGGTAGCCCCAGCCCGCGCCCAGATCGGCCACGCGGCCGCCGAGGTCATTCGGCAGCGCCTGCGCCAGCATCGCCGAAGCGGCATCCACGCGGTCCCAGGCGAACACGCCGGGCCGGCTCAGGAAACTGCCGCCGGGCAGGTTCGGGCTGATCACCCTGCGCGGCGCATCGGCCTTCGCCCATTGCGCCAGCGTGGCGGGATCGAACATCGCATCCGGCCGTGTCCAGAACACGCGGCAATGGTGCTTGCTGATGACGCTGAGGTTGCCGGCGAGTTGCTTGAGGTCGGCCTCGCGCGATTTCGCGCCTTCGTCGTTGGCGACCGACGCGACCACGCTGCCGCCCGGCGCCACTGCGCTGCAGGCCTTGGCCAGCAGCGCCCGCGCTTCCTCGCGCTGGCGCGGCGGCAGGACCAGCACCAGCGGATAGCGCGCCGCGGGCAAGGCGTCTTCGTCGATGAGTCCTACGCCGATGCGCTGCAGGCGGTCGGCTTCCGGCTTGAACGGCTGGGTGCAGGCCAGGGCCTGCAATCCGCCGCGCGCATGCAGGGCCGCGCCTTCGCGGGCGCGCAGGAACAGGGCGTCGCCCGCCGGCGGCCAGCGCAGGGCGCCTTCGGCGAAGGGATGCAGGAGGGCGTCGAGGGCGATGTCGCGATGCATGGAAGCCATGCGACAAGTGTAACGAGCCGACGCCGAGAATCAGGCGGCGCTTGCCTCGCTGGCCAGACGTCCGCGCAACAGACCGACGCCCCAGTTGCCAAGCACGCACAGCGTGGCGATGCCGCTCCAGGCCACCGCGTCCTGGCCGCCCGGCAGGACTGTCGCGAGTTCGGCCACCCAGCCGCGGCCGAACCAGGCCACGACCACTGCGGCGGAAAGCGCGAACACCAGCACCAGGCCGCGCAGCAGGCGTTGTTCCAGCACCGCGCTGAAGGTCGCCTGGGTGCGCGCCAGCGCGGCCACCCGTGACGCGAAGTCGACCGGCAAGTCCACCGACGGCGCATGGCGAAGCGCCCTGGCGATGCGCAGGTCGGTGGCATCGGCGTCGGGGTCACCGCGGCGGGCGCGCTCCTGCGCTTGCCAACGTTGCTCGTCAAGGGGGATTTCGCGGTCGTGGATGTTCATGCGGCGACTCCGATGCGCGGCGCGAGGATCTCGCGCAGTTTGTTGCGGCTGCGGAACAGGTGGCTCTTGATGGTGCCTTCGGCCAGGCCGGTGATGGTCGCGATCTCGCCGATCGGCAGTTCTTCCAGATGGTAAAGCGTGAGGATCGTGCGTTGCAGCGGCGGCAGGCGCTCGATCGCGGCATGCAGCTCGCGCTCCTCGCCGGCCTGCGCATGCGCCTCCTGCAGGTCGGTGCCGTCGCCGAGATTGTCGAGCAGGGACGGACCGTCGTCCTCGTCCATGCCTGCGCCGACATGCACATCGGCCAGCGCGATGCGCTTGCGCTCCAGGTGGCGCTTGGCCACCGAATACGCCACCTGGCCGATCCACGATTTCAGCGGGCTGTCGAAGCGGTACTGGTGCAGGTAGCGGTGCACGCGCAGGAACGCCTCCTGGCACAACTCTCGGGTGTCCTCGGGATGTCGCACCATCCGCTGCACCACGTGCCAGCACAGCCCCTGGTACTCGCGCACCAGCTGCTCGAACGCGCCCGCGCGGTTCGCGAGCACGGCTTCGACGAGGGCGCGATCGGCATCCATGGCGCATGGGATACGCCCGGGGCGGCATCGGTTGCAAGGACTTGTCGACGGATGTCCCGCTGGCGGCTGCAACCGACCCAGCGCCGGCCGTATCTCTTTGCCCGAACGGCCCGCATGGCCGGCCCGACCCACCGAGGACATCCCATGAATTTCGAACTGCTCATCCCGATCACCCTGTTCGCCTGCATCGCCTATTCGATCAAGGCGGTGGTCGACGCCCGCGTGCGCAAGCAGCTGGTGTCCAGCAATGGCGCACCCGACCTGGTCCGCAGCATCCTGGAGGGCGACGAGGTGAACCGCCGCCTGTCCTCGCTGCGCTGGGGCATCACCCTGGTCGCGCTGTCGATCGGCTTTGCGATCGTCGAGGCCGCCGGCTGGCGCGAGATCACCCCCGGCGTGATCGCGGTGCTGGTCGGCGCGGTCGGCATCGGCAACCTGGGTTCCTTCGCCGCCGCCCGCAAGCTCGGCTGAGCGGGCCGCGGCGGGTATGCTGTCGGCCCCCAAAGGCCGGCAGCATCCCGATGACCGACGCAAGCAACGCCACCACCGACACCCCGCCCGACCACCTGTCCAACGATCCGCGCAGCAAGTTCCATGACGCGGCCGTGCTGGAACGTGGCATCGGCATCCGCTTCAACGGCATGGAGCGCAACAACGTCGAGGAATACTGCATCAGCGAAGGCTGGGTGCGGATGGCGGCGGGACGCTCCCTCGACCGTCGCGGGCAGCCGATGACGATGAAGTTCAAGGGCACGGTCGAAGCCTGGTTCCTGGACAGCGTGGCCTCCGACGAAACGCCGGCTGACTGAACGTCGCCGAACCGCGCCCGCCATCACGTTGCGGGCGCAAACTCGTCGCGTCCAGCCACCGGAGTCCTGCCATGAACCGCCTGCGCACCCTGCCCCTGCTGCTCGCCACGGTCCTCGCCCTGGGTGCCTGCGCATCCACCGGCAACACCAGCATGCTCGCGGCCGATGCGCCCCGCGCCCTGCCTGCGGCCGGCCCGGTCAGCGTCTCCTGGGAAGATCCGGCACGATTCACCGAGGTGCGCCACAGCGGCAACCGCTGGGCGGCAACCGAAGGCAACTGGCTGAACACGCTGGCCACCTACATGCGCAAGGAAGCCGAAGAAACCCTGCCCGCCGGCCATCGGCTGGAGTTGACCATCGTCGACATCAAGCGCGCCGGCCAGTACGAGCCGTGGCTGGGCCCGAACCTGCAGGACACCCGAATCATCCGCGACATGTACCCGCCGCGCATGACCCTGCGCTTCCGCGAGGTGGATGCCGACGGTACCGTGCTGGCGGAAGGCGAGCGCAAGCTGTCCGACCCGGCCTTCCTGATGAATGCCTCGCGCGTGAACGACACCGACCCGCTGCGCTACGAGAAGCGCATGGTCGACAGCTGGCTGCGCAGCGACTGGCGCACCGCTGCGCGCTGACCCATCCGAAGCGATCCTGACGAAGCCGCCGCAAGGCGGCTTTGTCGTTTCAGGCGGCGTCGCAGGCCGCCGCGCGCGCAAGCAGCACGGTGCTTTCGCGGGCGTTTGCGGTCAGTGCGGCGGCACGCTCGAATTCGACGCGTGCCTCATCCAGGCGACCGAGTTGTTGCAGCAGGTCGCCGCGCACCGCCGGCAGCGGCGCGTAGTCGCGCAGTTTCGGTTCCGCGGCCAGGCCCTCGACAATGGCCAACGCGGCCTGCGGTCCCTGCGCCTTGGCCACCGCAACCGCGCGATTGAGCTCGACCACCGGAGACGGTGCGACCTGCATCAGTCGTGCGTACAGCGCCGCGATCGCGGTCCAGTCGGTGTCGTCGAAGCGCCGCGCGCGCGCATGGCAGGCAGCCAACGCGGCTTGCAACGCATACGGGCCATCGGCACCCCCCAGGCGTTGCGCACGCACCAGCGCCTGCAGGCCACGCTGGATCTGCAGGCGATCCCAGCGCGACCGGTTCTGCTGGGGCAGCAGGATCGGCGTGCCGTCCGCCTGGGTACGCGCCGGCATGCGCGAGGCCTGCAACTCCATCAATGCCAACAGCCCCAACGCTTCGGTTTCGTTCGGCAACAGCCCGACCAGCACGCGGCCCAGCCTCAGCGCTTCCTCGCACAACGCCGGGCGCATCCAGTCATCACCGCTGGTCGCCGCATAGCCTTCGTTGAAGACCAGGTAGAGCACTTCCAGCACGGCATCCAGGCGCTCCGGCAACTCGGCCTTGCGCGGCACCTCGAACGGCACCTGCTTCTCCGCAAGCGTGCGCTTGGCACGGACGATGCGCTGCGCCACCGTGGGCTCCGGCTGCAGGAAGGCGCGGGCGATCTCCGGCGTGCTGAGTCCACCGAGCATGCGCAGGGTCAGCGCGACCCGCGACTCCATCGGCAGCAGCGGGTGGCAGCTGGTGAACAGCAGGCGCAGCAGGTCGTCGCCGATGTCGTCGTCCGCCAGCCGTTGCGCATCGTCGCCCTGCATGTCGGCTCCGTGCAATTCCAGTTCGACACCGTATTCGTCCTGCTTGCGCGCGTGCAGCTGGCGCTGGCGCACGTGGTCGATGGCGCGGTGCTTCGCCGCCGTCATCAGCCATGCCGCGGGGTTGTCCGGCACGCCCTCGCGCGGCCAGCGCTCCAACGCAACGACCAGCACGTCCTGCGCCAGCTCCTCGGCGGTGTCGATGTTGCCGGTGATGCGCGCCAGCCGGGCGAGCAGCTTCGGCGATTCCATCCGCCACAGGGCGTCGAGGCGGCGATGGACGGCGGCGGCGTTCACGCCGCCGATCTCAGCATCGCCCGCCACCACGCGCAAGTCGTGCTCAACCCATCGAATGCAGGCCGAACATGTTGCCTTCGGTGTCGAAGGCCAGGGCGATGCTGCCGTACTCCCCGATCGACATCTTGGCCTGGTGCAGCCTGCCGCCAGCCGCTTCGACGCGCCCGGCTTCCACCGCGCAATCGGCGCAGCTGAAATAGACCAGGGTGCCGCCCACGCCGGGCGAGACCCCTTCCATCTTGCACAAGGTGCCGCTCGCGCCGTGGCTCTCCATGTTCGCGGGGAAGGCCAGCATCTGGAAGCCGTCCATGCCGCCGGGCATCGGCAACGGTTCCAGGGTCACGCCGAGCACGGCTTCGTAGAAGGCGCGCGCGCGGGCCAGGTCGTCGGTGTAGATCTCGAACCAGACCACCGGGTTGGATGCATTCATCGGATTGCTCCTTGTGCAGGGCGCGGCAACGCTTGCCGCGCCACATGTGATGCGCCTGGTTCAGGCGCCGGGGAACTGCGATTCGTCCATGAAGAACACTTCCCACTGGTGTCCGTCGAGGTCGGCGATGCCGCGCTGGTACATGAAGCCCAGGTCGCGCGGCTCGGCGTACTCGACGGCGCCCTTGGCGATGGCCCTGGCCACGAAGTCGTCGACCTCGGCGCGACTGTCCAGCGAGAGCGCCAGCAAGGTTTCGGTCACGGCCTTCGCATCGGCGATGGGCTTCCTGGTGAAGGTCGCGAAGAACGATTCGACCAGCAGCATCACGCTGGTGTTGTCGTTGACGATCATGCAGGCGGCGTTCTCGTCGGTGAACATCGGGTTGAACGCAAAACCGAGCACGGTGAAGAACTCGACGGTGCGATCGAGATCCTTCACCGGCAGGTTGACGTAGAGGTTGCGGGGCATCGGATCGTCCTTGGCCTGGCGCGCGCTCAGGGCGCCGGCTTCATCAGGTTGATCATCCACGGCTGGCCGTAGCGGTCGTCGAACATGCCGAAGCGCAGCGCCCACTGGCTTTCGGCCAGCGGCATCCGCACCTGGCCGCCGTCCGACATCGCGGCGAAGATGCGCTCGGCGTCCTCGATGCTGTCCACCTCGATGTTGACCGAGGTCGTGGCCTGGCCCTCTGGATTCTCCATCGCATCCGCGCCCATGATCATGGCGCCGCCGGCGAGCAACTGGATGTTGGCGATGAAGGGCCGCATCGGCTCCGGGATGTCCGGCCCCATGTCGCCATACGTCGCGGTCGAGACGATCTCGCCACCCAGGGCCCTTGCGTAGAACGCGAAGGCCTCCTGGCATTTTCCCTCGCGGAACATCAGGTACGGAATCAGTTTCATCGGGTCGCTCCTGTCACGTGTCGGGTCAGTTGCCGAGGCGCTCGCGCAGGCGGTCTTCCTGTTCGCGCAGCTCGGGGGTGAATTCGGTACCGAAGTCCTCGGCTTCGTAGAGGGGGCGGATTTCCAGTTCGGACGGACCGGGCATCGGATTCGGGCAACGCTTGGCCCACTCGATCGCTTCGTCCATCGAACGCACCTGCCACAGCCAGAAGCCGGCGACCAGCTCGCGGGTCTCCGCGAACGGGCCGTCGATCACCCGCCGCGACGGGCCATCGAAGGCGATCCGCGTGCCGTGCGAAGTCGGCTTCAATCCCTCGCCAGCCAGCATGACCCCGGCATTGACCAGCTCCTCGTTGAACTTGCCCATGGCTTCGAACAGCTCGGCAGTCGGCATGACGCCGGCTTCGGACGCATCGGTGGCCTTCACCAGCACCATCACTTTCATCTCGCGCTCCCTGGTTGGATCGGGTGTGACTCCGCCCTTCCTGCAACACGACGGACGATGGCGACCGCGATCGACACGCCGTCGAAAAAATTTCCTGTCATCCCCAACGAAGCGGGCACGGTGGACGGCCGCTCGCATTCAGGTTGTCGCCTGCCACCTCGCCCTGCATCATCCCCCGACCGCGCCACGATCCGGAGCCCGCGATGCAATTCCTGACCCTGATCTACATCGACCCGGAACGCCTGGCCGAATTGCCGGCGGAGGAGTACGACCGGTTGATGCGCGGCTGCTTCGAGAAGGCGGATGCGCTGCGCGATGCCGGCTGCCTGCATGGCTCGCAGCAACTGCAGGATCCGGGCAGCGCGCGCACGCTGCGTGTCCGCGATGGGGTGTCGCGGATCACCGACGGCCCGTTCGCGGAAACCCGCGAGTTCCTGGCCGGCTTCAACCTGGTCGAAGCGGCCGATATCGAGGCCGCGATGGAGATCGCCCGCGCGTTCCCATGGTCGCAGTTCGGCAGCATCGAAGTCCGCCCGGTGCGCGACATGCAGGCGGTGCGCGTGCAGGTCGGCGCCCACTGACGACGCGGGAAACCCTGACCCACGCGCGGGTTGCCGGCCGACGGTCGTTCGACCCTCGCCGCACGAAGCTGGCCACGTCTCCAACGCCGACGACGTGCCATGGACCTGCGCCCCGCCCTGCTTGCCCTGCTGCTGCTCGCCTCGCAACCGGCCGCGCACGCCGCCTCGCCCCTCCGAGCGGCGCCCGCCCCGATGCTCGCCAGCCGGATCACCGACGACATCGACATCGCCGCCTGGCTGGTCAGCGAGAAACTCGACGGCGTGCGCGCACGCTGGGACGGCCGGCAGCTGGTCACCCGTGCCGGCAATCGCATCGATGCACCCGCCTGGTTCACCGCCGGCTGGCCGGCTCAGGCGATCGACGGCGAGCTTTGGATCGGGCGTGGACGCTTCCAGGACATCAGTGACCTGGTCCGCGCCCTGCGCGGCGACGCGGCGGGCTGGCGGCAGGTCCGCTTCATGGCCTTCGACCTGCCGGCATCGCCGCATGCCTTCGCCAGCCGCACGCGGGAATTGCGCGTCCTGGTGGAAGAGACAGCATCGCCGCGCCTGCAGCGCATCGCCCAGCTCCATTTCAGCGAGCGCGCGCAACTGGACGCGTGGCTGCGCTCGGTGGCGAGTGGTGGTGGCGAGGGCCTGATGCTGCACCACGCCAACGCGCATTACCGCGCCGGGCGCAGCGACCAGTTGCTGAAGTACAAGCGCTGGGACGATGCCGAGGCCCGCGTGGTCGGCTACCGCCCGGGCAAGGGCAAGTACCACGGGATGGTCGGCGCGTTGCTGGTGGAGGACGCGCATGGACGCCGCTTCGCGCTGGGCAGCGGCCTGCACGATGCCGAACGCGCCGCGCCACCCGCGATCGGCAGCACGGTCACGTTCCGCTACGACGGGCTGACCGCGAAGGGCACCCCGCGATTCGCGCGCTACCTGCGGGTACGCCGCGAGTGAGCATGCTCCGTGGCGCCTGCGGCTACTCCGGCTTGCGGTAAAGATGCACGAAGCGATCGGTCCTGCCGCGGATCGCCGGGTCGAACACGTTCTTGCTGCGGTCATCATCGGGATTCCGCAGGACCGGGATCGCCGCTTCCCACTCGAGCCCGTGCTTGCGGAAGTCGGCGATGGCGAACTGCTCGTCGATGCGGTGCAGGGCCTGCGCATCGGCGCTCCCGGTACCCTGCCTCGCGCTGTGGTCGACCACCAGCAGCACACCGCCTGGCTTCAGCGCACGTGCGACCTGGTCGAGGAACAGGCCTGCATCGACCCTCGGCCAGCCCTCCTTCTCGTCGACCCAGTACAGGTCGTGGTAGGACATCACGATCACCGCGCCATCCAGCACGCGGTCGCCCATGCCCAGCGCGTCGCTCGGCCCGACCACATGGGTCAGATTCGGGAGCCGATTGGCGGCGAGGCGCTCGGCCAGGCCCTTCTTGCCGAAATTCTCGTAACCCGGGTTGTTGACCAGGAGCACCTTGCCGCCGGGTCCGACGATGCCGGACAGGATCTCGGCGTAGTAACCCCCGCCCGAGAGGATGTCCGCCACGGTGTCACCGCGCTTGAAGCGGGCCAGGGCCAGCACCTCGGCCGGCTTGTCGCGGGCATCGCGCTCGCGGTCCGAGGCGCTGCGCGCGGGGTTGGCCAGGACGCGTTCGATGCCTGCGGATTCGTTGATGCTGACGCCGGCACAACCGGACAGGAGGGCAACGGCAACACAGGACGCGAGCAGCAAGGTGCGCATGGCGGAACTCCGTGGACAATCAGGCGATGACCGCATCATGCGCGCCTGCACCGCGCGTGCGCGGGCCGGAGGTCATGCCCCACCCAAAACGGGTCAACCCACGTACTTCGCCACCACGCAGTTGCGGCCGCGCGCCTTGGCCGCGTACATCGCCCGGTCGGCGGCCAGGAGGAGGCCATCAGGCTCGCCGCCCTCGGAGGGCCAGGTCGCCGCGGCGCCGATGCTGACGGTCACATAGGGTGCGATCGGCGAGGCCGGATGCGCCAGCCGCTCGCGGGCCACCGCCTTGCGCAGCGCCTCGCCCACCGCCACCGCCGCTTCCAGGTCGCGGCCCGGCAGCAGCAGCACGAATTCCTCGCCGCCGAAGCGCGCGACCAGGTCGTCCTCGTCGCGCAGCTGCGCCGCGCACAGCCGGGCCAGCGCCCGCAGGCATTCATCGCCATGCAGGTGCCCGGCGGTGTCGTTGAGCGCCTTGAACCAGTCGGCATCCGCCATTAGCAAGGCCAGCGGCACGCTGCCCTTGACCAACCGCGCCCACACCTGCTGCAGGGCCGTGTCGAACTGGCGGCGGTTGGCGATGCCGGTCAGGCCGTCCTGCATCGACAATGCCTGCAGCTTGCGGTTGGCCACTTCCAGCTCGCGCACCACCCGCGCCAGGTGGATGGTGCCGGCGACCTGCGCGGCGATCGCATCGAACACCTCGCAGGCTTCCGCGGAGAAGAAATCCGACTGCGTGCTCTCGATGTTGAGCACGCCATGCAGGCGGCCACGATGGCGGATCGGCACCAGGTATTCGGACCGCACTTCGCTGTTGCCGGCCAGGTAATCCGGGTCGAGGTCGACATTCGCGATCAGCTGGGCCACGCCAGTGCGTGCGCAACGCCCGGCTGCCCCCTTGCTGACCGGCCAGTCATCGGCGGGCTGCAGCACGTTGAGGGTGAGCTCGCCGGCCCAGACCTCGTGCACGAAATGCGTGCACGCCTCGTTGAGCAGGACGATGCTGGCAAGCGCCACCGGCATGCGCTCGACCAGGCAGTCCACGATCCGCCGCAACACCGCTTCCAGGTCTTCGCCTTCTGCGGCTTCGCGCGAGACCCGCGCCAGCAGCTCGGTCAGGCGTGCACGCCGGTCGCGCGCCTCCTGCTCGGCCCAGGGCAGGCCGGGTGCGTCGGTGCGCAGGTTGTCGATCGCCGGCTGTGACATGCCACCCCTCGTGCGGCAGTCTAGCGCGAAGCGTCCAGCCGCCCGTGCCTGCGGCTGGACCGCCCATCGCCACGCCGGACCGGGACGCGGCCAACGGCCGATGCCGCCAGCCTCCGGCTTCGTCGCCACGGACGCGGGTTCCGTCGCAGTGCGGCTTCCATCCCCGCGATGCCCCACTATCCTCGCGGCACTCCTTCAACGACCAACGCCCACCATGTTCAAAAGCATCGGCTTCGTCCTCCGCATCGCCATCGCCTGGGGCCTGGTGGTGTTGGTGGTTGCCTCGTTGTATTCGTCGATCCCGCTGCTTGGGCGCTTCGAGTTGCCGATCGTGTTGGTGTCGATGGCAACGATGGCGCTGGTCGTCGGCGGTGCGTTCTCGCACCTGCGCCGCGTGCGCCTGATCGCAGGCCACATCGATGGCGACGCCCTCGGCAACCGCCAGAAGCGACTGGTCGAGATCCCGCTGGAGGCCGGCGAGGCCTTCGACCTGCTGGACGCCGCGATCCGCGAACTGCCCGGTGCCGAACAGATCCAGAGCGCGCGCGACAGCCTGCAGGTGAAGGCCAAGGTGGCGCGGCCGCGCACCTATGGCGAACACCCGCTGCGGCGCTGGAACCCGTTGCTGTGGTTCGGCCTGCCGCGCAACCAGTTGCAGGCCACGGTCACGCCGGCCGGGGACAGCGGTCGGGTCACCCTGATCTGCGAACCCGAGAATCCGGCGTGGAGCGACTGGTTCCTGGTCGATGACGGCACCAACTACGAGAACGCCGAGGCCATCGTCCGCGCGATCACCCGCCGCATCGGCGAGCGCCGCCGCGGCGAGCAGGCCAGCGCCGCGCAGACCGCAACCGAGAAGGAACTGACCGAGGCCAAGCTCAACCTGCTGCACGCGCAGGTCGAGCCGCACTTCCTCTACAACACGCTGGCCAGCGCGCAACTGCTGACCCGCAGCGATCCGGTCCGTGCCGAGGCGATGCTCGGCCATCTCATCCAGTACCTGCGCCGCTCGCTGCCGAATGCAGAAGGCGAGATGTCCACGCTCGGCGCGGAACTCGAACGCGCGCTCGCCTACCTGGAGATCCTCAAGGTGCGGATGGGCGACCGCCTCGACGTGCAGACCGACGTGGCAGAAGCCCTGCGCAATACGCCGATGCCGGCGATGATGCTGCAGACGCTGGTGGAGAACGCGATCAAGCACGGCCTGGAGCCGCGCACCGGCGGCGGCACCGTGTGGATCCGCGCACGCCGCGACGACAACACCGTGGCGGTCACCGTGGCCGACAACGGCGAAGGCTTCAACAGCAAGACCAGCGGCACCGGGATCGGCCTGAAAAACGTGCGCGAGCGCCTGCGCCTGCGCTATGCCGGCGAAGCCAACCTGGCCGTGGTCGCCAATTTCCCCGCCGGCGTGGCCGCCACGCTGACCGTGCCGGCCAATGGACGCAACGCACATGGCTGACATCCGCACCTGCATCGTGGCCGAGGACGAGGCGCTGCTGCGCCACGCCCTGGTCGCCGAACTCCAGCGCGCGTGGCCATCGCTGCGCATCGTCGCCGAATGCGAAGACGGCGCCAGCGCGGTGGAAGCCCTGGCCGAGCACCAGCCGGACGTCGCCTTCCTGGACATCCGCATGCCCGGCCTGACCGGCCTGGAAGTCGCCACCACCGCCGCCGAGGCGAGTCCGCGCACGCGCATCGTCTTCGTCACCGCCTATGACCAGTACGCGATCGATGCCTTCGACCGCGGCGCCATCGACTACCTGCTCAAGCCGGTCAAGCCGGAACGGCTGGACGCCACGGTGGCGCGGCTGCAGGCGCAGGACACCCTGCCGGATGCGGCGACATTGGCCGCCCTGCTCGACAAGCTCGGCGCGATGCCGGACCCGGCGGGTTCGCCGGAACCGCTGACCTGGCTGACCGCCAGCGCCGGTCGCGAAACGCGCCTGGTGCTGGTCGACGAGGTCATCTATTTCCACGCCGACCAGAAGTACACCACCGTGGTCACCGCCGACGGCGAAGCGCTGCTGCGCACGCCGCTGCGCGAACTCCTGCCCCGGCTCGACCCGGCCACGTTCAAGCAGATCCACCGCTCGACCATCGTCAACCTGAAGGCAGTCGCCGGGATCCTCCGCGACGACAGCGGACGCGGCACGTTGCGGCTGAAGCACCGCCCGGAAACGCTGGCGGTCAGCCAGCCATTCATGGCCCTGTTCAAGCAGATGTAAACCGTCGGTTCGACGGCAGTCGTCACTCCGCGCGCGCCGCGCGCCATCGACACGAGGCATCCCATGTCCAAGTTCATCGCGTTGCTGCAGTTCCTGCTCGCCCTGTCCGGCTGCTCGATTGGCGGCACCACGTACACCAGCCGCATCGACAGCGACCAGGTGCACCTGACCAGCAAGGCGCATGTGCAGGACGGCGTGGCCCGATTCGATTGCGTCGAGAGCAGCAGCGGCATCTGCCACTACACGCTCTATCCCGAGGCGTGCTCGGGCAAGGCCGACTGCCAGCTGGCCCCACTGCAACGCTTCAGCGTGCCCAGCGGCGAAAGCCACCAGGCGGCCGGCCTGATCGACTTCCGCCCGTGCGTGGCGACCACCGCCGCGGCACTCGGTGCGGACTGCCAGCCTGCGACTGCGGGCAAGGCACGCTGATGGCGCTGCGGCGATTCCTGCGCTTGGCACCGAAGGTGATGCTGGGCCTGGTGCTGCTTGCCATCGTGGGCGTCGCCGTGCTGCTCGGCCCTTACGCATGGCGGGTAGAGCACATCGCCGCGGACGCACGCGTCGGCTTCCGTTCCGATTACTACCTGTACGTGCCGGAGACGCTGCATCGCGACGCCAACGGCAAGGCGGTCCTGCTGGTGCAGCCGAACAATTCCGGGCGCACCTCGGATGACATCGGCCTGCACCGCCGCGATGCATGGATGACCGGCTTCGAGCGCAAGCGCATCGCGGACGAACTGGGCGTGGCGTTGCTGGTGCCGGCGTTTCCGCGCACCGCCAGCGACTGGAAGGTGTACACGCATGCGCTCGACCGCGACGTGCTGACCACCCGTGAGCCTTTGCTCGAAAGGCTCGACCTGCAACTGATCGCGATGATCGATGATGCCCGCGTACGCCTGCGGAACGCCGGCACGCCGGTCGATGAGAAAGTGCTGTTGCAGGGCTTCTCCGCCAGCGCGATGTTCGCCAATCGCTTCACCGCCTTGCACCCGGATCGCGTGCGCGCGGCGAGCATCGGTTCGCCCGGCGGCTGGCCTATCGCGCCGGTGGCGCAGGTCGGCGTGGATGCCCTGCCGTATCCGGCCGGCGTCGCCGACCTGTCCGCACTGACCGGGAGGCCGTTCGATGCCGCCGCGTTCGCGCGCGTGCCGCAGTATCTCTACATGGGCGACGCCGACGATAACGACTCGCTGGATTTCGAGGACGGCTGGGACACGCCGATGTCCGCGGAAGTGGACCGCCTGTTCGGCGACACCCCGCTCGCCCGCTGGACGCATGCCGAAGCGCTGTACGCACGAGCAGGCGCGGATGCGCGTTTCGAACTGGTACCCGGCATCGGCCATGACCGCAAGGCGTTGCAGGAGCGTTCCACCGAATTCTTCCAGCGCGTACTAACCACGCCACGCTGAAGGCCGGATCGCCGCGGGCCGTTAACATCGGCCGATGAACTACCTCGCCCACGCCTGGCTGGCACGCCATTCGGACGACGCCATCCTCGGCGCGATCCTCGGCGATTTCGTGTTCGGCCAATCCGCACTCCAGGACTGGCCACCGGCCGTGCGCGCGGAGATCGTCCGCCATCGCCGCATCGACCAGTACACCGATGCGCACCCGGCGGTGGTCGCAGCGCGCGGGCTGTTCGATGCCGCCGGCCTGCGTCGCTATGCCGGCATCGTGCTCGACGTGTATTTCGACCATTGCCTGGCGCGCGGCTGGGTACGCTGGAACGATGCACCGCTCGGCGATTTCACTGCGCGCGTCTACCGCGTGCTGGACGCCCATCGCGAAGAACTTCCGCCGCGCCTGCAGGCGATCGCCCCGCGCATGGCCGCGCACGACTGGCTGGGCTCGTATGCGCAACGTGGCAACGTGGACCACGCGGTGCGCGGCATCGCCACCCGGCTGTCGCGCAATGGCGACAAGCTGGTGGCCTGCCTGGACGTGCTGCGCGTCGAGGAAACAGCGATCGATGCCGCCTTCGGGGCGTTCTTCCCGGACCTGGTCCATGCCGCGGCGCGGATGCGCCCTTAGACTCGCCGCTGACCATCGCGCCAGGAGGGCGCCCATGCGGACACGCATTCTCGGATTGCTGGCGTTAGTGCTGCTCATCCCGGCCGCCCACGCCCAGGTGAAGCTGGATCCTTACCTGAAGCAGGATGGCTACGGGCGCATCAAGATCTCGCCGGACGGCCAGTACTACGCGGCCACCGTGCAGCTCGAGGACAGCGTGGGCCTGGCCCTGCTTCGGCGCTCGGACAAGAAGATCGTCAATGGCGCCAGCGGGATCAAGGATTCGGTGGTTGCCGATTTCTGGTGGGTCAACGACCACCAGGTGGTGATCGCCATGGCCGAGCGCTTCGGCAGCCGCGACCAGCCCTATCGGACCGGGCAACTGTTCTCGATCGGGGTGGACGGCAAGCGCGGCAAGCAGCTGGTCGGGCCCAAGCCGCAACCCGGGCTGGTCACCGTGATCGGTAACGCCGGCCCATGGGAAATGACCGACCTGATCGATTCGCTGCCGGGGGATGACGAGAACGTGCTCATCTCCGCCTGGAAGCTGGGCACCAATCCGTTGACCACGGTCGACCTGATGGACGTGAACAACGGCCGGCGCAAGCGCATCGCCACCGCGCCGGTGAACCGCGCCGTGTTCCTGACCGATGCCCAGGGCCAGGTCCGCTTCGCGCAGGGCGCGCAGAACGACAATTACAGCAAGCTCTACTACCGCGACGACAACCAGTCCGAATGGCGGCTGGTCAACGACGAAAGCAGCAGCCGGCGCGTGGACACCCCGGTCGGTTTTTCCGCCGATGGGCGCATCGCCTACTTCAATTCATCGACGGAGGACGGCCCGGGTGCGCTGGTGGCCTGGGACATCGCCACCGACGACCGCAAGCAGGTGTTGCGCGATGCCACCGTGGATCCCTACGCGATCATCCATGACCGCGACGGGCACACCGTGCTGGGCGTGCAGTTCATGTCAGGGGGCGTGCAGACCCGCATGCTGGACGACAGTGCGCCCGCCTCGCGGGTGTATCGCGCGCTGGCCAAGGCCTTTCCGGACCACGCCGTGAACGTCACCTCGCATACCCGCGACGGCGTGGCCCTGGTGCAGGCCTGGAACGACCGCACCCCGGGCGACACCTACCTCTTCGACCCCGCGAAGATGTCGGCGAAGGACGTGTTCATCCAGCGCGAGTGGTTCGATCCGGCCAAGCTGCCGAAGGCACGTGCGATCACGGTCAAGGCCCGCGACGGCCTGGTCCTGCATGGCTACCTGACCCTGCCGTTCGGCGCGAAGGAAACGACCCCGTTGCCGATGGTGGTCCTGCCGCACGGCGGGCCGTTCGGCATCTTCGACCAATGGGCGTTCGACGACGACACCCAGCTGCTGGCCGAGGCCGGCTACGCCGTGCTGCGGATCAATTTCCGCGGCTCTGGCAATTACGGCCGGGCGTTCCACCAGGCCGGCGCACGCGAGTGGGGCGGCGCGATGCAGGACGACCTGACCGACGCCACCCGCTGGGCGATCGCCGAACGCATCGCAGATCCCGCACGCATCTGCATCTATGGCGCCAGCTATGGCGGCTACGCCGCCCTGATGGGCGTGGCGAAGGAACCCGACCTGTATCGCTGCGCGGTGGGGTATGTCGGCGTGTACGACCTGGAAGCCAAGCATCGCGAGGATTCGCGCGATGCCAAGTGGGTCCGCAACTGGATGGACGACTGGGTGGGAGAACGCAGCACGCTGGCGGCGCGGTCACCCACCGAAATGGCCTCGCGGATCAAGGTGCCGGTGCTGCTGGCGGCGGGCGGCGCCGACGTGATCGCGCCGATCTCGCACAGCAAGGCGATGGCACGCGCCCTGCGCGATGCCGGCAAGCCGGTCCAGACCCTGTACTTCGACAGCGAGGGCCATGGCTTCTACACCGAGGACCACCGTCGAGCCTTCTACACGACGCTGCTGGACTTCCTGGCCGACAACATCGGGGGTACACGTGCCGCCAAGGCGGCCGGGGAGAGCAGCCCGGGCGGTACGTGACCCGAAAAAGCCTTGGGGGTTTGCCCCAGGTGCCGCACGGATGCGAACCGATGGGGCGGTCGGTCCGCATCCGCACGACGAGGAAGCGTGGCCTGGCGGGATAACCGGCCGAGTCGCGCGGGGAGTCGCGACCCGGCCGGCGGCCCTGGAACTCAGCGGCAGCGGAAGTACGTGGCCTGCGGGGTGGTGTAGCTGCGGTTGCTCGCGTACCCGCTGCTGTTGCCGTAGCCAACGCCGAAGTCGCGTTCGCGGTGGATGCGGGCCGGCTCTGCTCCGCCGTCCCCGCGGCGCGGGGTCAGGCGGCGCTCGACATAGGCGGCCGGGGTGGGGGACTGGGTGCGGAACATGAACGTCTCCTGTACTGGTTTGCTGGTGTGCTGGTAATGTAAAACACTAAATCAATGCAGCGCATGGGCAGGAAGTCATGCGTGTCGCAATCGATGGGAATCGTTCAGCTAACCTGCCCGCACCCTGCAGGAGACAGAGATGCCGAAAGCGGCCGCCGCGTTGCAACGCTGTTTCTGGAGCGACGGCTCCGATCTTTACGACGGCTACCACGACCACGAATGGGGACGTCCCGTCACCGACGACGTGCGCCTGTTCGAGAAGATCAGCCTGGAAGGGTTCCAGGCCGGCCTGAGCTGGATCACCATCCTCAAGAAGCGCGACAACTTCCGTGCCGGCTTCGACGGCTTCGATTTCCACAAGGTCGCGAGGTACACGGAACGCGACGTGGAGCGCCTGCTGGGCGATGCCGGCATCGTCCGCCACCGCGGCAAGATCGAGGCGGCGATCCACAACGCCGGCCGCGCGATCGAGTTGCAGCGCGAGTTCGGTTCGCTGGCGCGCTATTTCTGGCAGTACGAAGTCGACACCCGCAAGCGCCCGAAGAAACTCACCGTCGACGTGCTGCGCACCTTCACCACCGCACCGGAAGCCATTGCGCTGTCGAAGGACCTGAAGAAGCGCGGCTGGAAGTTCGTGGGCCCGACCACGATGTACGCCTTCATGCAGGCGATGGGCCTGGTCAACGACCACCAGCACGATTGCCATGTACGCGGCGAGGTCGAGGCGAAGCGGAAAGCCTTGCAACGCCCCTGATGCATCCACCCCGGCATCACGCGCGTATGCCCAAAGTCGCCACCCAACCTCTCGACCAAGGAGCCTTTGCCATGCGCCTGCTCGTGCTGCTCGCCGCCATCGCCATGCCCGTCGTGGCCTGGCTCACCAACAGCGGCACCTTCGGCCCCGATAACGGGACGATGTCGGATCGCTACCCGACCCTGCTGGTCGCCGCCGGTTACGCGTTCGCGATCTGGGGGCTGATCTTCCTGCTCGACCTCGCCTACGCGGGGTGGCAACTCACCGGCACCCGCAAGAGCGACGACACCCTGACCCGCATCGCGCCATGGGCCGCCGGCGGTTTCGCGCTGACCACGCTGTGGATGCCGCTGTTCGCCATGTCGCAGTTCTGGCTGTGCCTGCTGGTGATCTTCGGCGCCACCTTCTGCCTGATCCGCTGCGCGATGATCCTGTCGCACGACCGCACGCCGCAGGAAGGCCAGTGGATGTGGGCGTGGCTGCCACTGTCGCTGCATGCCGGCTGGCTGTCGCTGGCCGCCTTCCTCAACCTGGCGCAGGTGGTGGTGGCCTACGAACTGGCCTCAACCACCCAGCAACTGCCGTGGAGCCTGGCGATCTTCGGGCTGGCCGCGCTGATGCTGCTGATGGTCAACCTGCGCATGCGCGGCAACGTGGACTACGTGGTCGCCGCGCTGTGGGCGCTGGCGGCGGTGTACGTGAAGCAGTCCGGCAACGACATGCCCGGCGCGCAGACCGCCGCATGGGTCGCGGTCGGGATCGCGGTGGTGCTGGTGCTGCAGACCGTGATGCTGCGCCGCAAGTACCCGGGCGGATTGCTGCCCAATCCGGCACGCGCGCCGGGCTGAGGTACCGCAAGACCGCGTGACAGCGAGGCCGGCGTTTGCCGGTCTCGCCTTGTGCGACCCATGGGTGTACAAATGTACACCATGGATGCCATCGACCACCTCTCGCCGCAACGCGCCGCCGTCCTCGCCTTCCTGCAGCGGGAGCTGGTGGCCGGCCGCTCCCCAAGCTTGGCGGAAATCGCCCTGGCCTTCGGATTCGCCTCCCGCAACGCCGCGCAGAAACACGTGCAGGCACTGGTCGCCGACGGCCTGCTGGAGCAGGCCACGGGGCGCTCGCGCGGGCTGCGACTGCCGGGCGGGCCGGCGGACCTGTTGCCGCTGGCGGTACTGGGCCGGGTGGCCGCGGGCCAGCCGCTCGGCGCGGACATCGGCCTGGACCAGCAGCTGTGGCTGGATCGCCGGCTGTTCTCGCCCACCCCGGATTACCTGCTGAAGGTGCAGGGCGATTCGATGATCGACGACGGCATCCTCGAAGGCGACCTGGTCGGCGTGCAGCGCAGCGCCGATGCGCGCGACGGCCAGACGGTCATCGCCCGCATCGATGGCGAGCTGACCATCAAGCGCCTGCAGCGCAGCGCCCGACGGCTGCGCCTGCTCCCGCGCAATCCCGCGCATGCGCCGATCGAGATCGAACGCGGGCAGGACTTCGCGATCGAAGGCGTGTACTGCGGCCTGCTGCGGCAGGGCTGAGATGCAGGCCGTCGCCTCCCTCGATTCGCTGCTGGCCGCGCAGACGCTCTGGCATGCCGGGCGTCATCCGGCGACCACCCGCGACGGCGAACCGACCGGGCATGCCGCGCTCGATGCCCTGCTGCCGCAACGCGGCTGGCCGCGACGCGCATTGACCGAACTGTTGCTGCCGGCGGACGGCGTCGGCGAACTGGCCCTGCTGATGCCGACGCTGGCACGGCTCAGCCGCGAGGGCGGCACGCTGGCGTTGGTCGCCCCGCCCTACCTGCCGTATGCGCCTGCGTGGCAGGCGGCCGGCATCGACCTCGGCGCATTGCAGGTCATCGAAACCACGCCGCGCGATGCGCTGTGGGCGTTCGAGCAATGCCTGCGCAGCGGTGCCTGCGCGGCCGTGGTCGGCTGGCCACGGCAGGCGGATGCGCAGGCCTTGCGCCGCCTGCAGGTGGCGGCGGACAGCGGCGACTGCCTCGGCTTCGTGCTGCGCGACCGCAAGCACGCGGCGAATCCGTCGCCGGCCGCGCTTCGGCTGGAACACGACAGCGATGGCTGGCGCGTGCGCAAATGCCGCGGCGGCCCGGCTCCCACGCGCGCGTTCGCGCCGGGCCTGCATTGAGCCGCGCGCATGTTGTGGGCCTGCATCGTGCTGCCGCAGCTGGCGCTGGACGCCGTCCTCCGGCGTTTGCCTGATCCCGGCGCGCCGCTGGCGCTGGCCAGCGGACCCACGCAACTGCGCACCCTGCATGCGGTGAATGCCGGCGCGGCGCAGGCCGGGCTGCGCGCCGGCATGCGCCTGGCCGCGGCGCATGCGCTGCTGCCCACGCTGGCGACGGTCGAGCATGACCCGCAGGCCGAAGCGCGCTGGCAGCAGTTCCTCGCCGCGTGGGCGTATCGCCACAGTTCGCTGGTCAGCGCGCAGTGGGCCAGCTGCATCGTGCTGGAAGTGCGCGCCAGTTTCCGCCTGCTCGGGCCGTGGCCGCGCATCGAAGCGCGCCTGCGCGAGGAACTGGCCGCGCTCGGCTTCGCCCACCGCATCGCGATGGCGCCGACGCCGCGCGCCGCGCGCGTGCTGGCCGGCTTGCAGGATGGGCTGGCGGTGTCCAATCCGGCGGCGATGCAGGCGCTGCTGGATCGCGTGCCGGTGCGTCGCGCGGTGCTGCCGGGCGATACCGGCGAACGCCTGCAGCGGATGGGCATCCGCGACCTGCGCACCCTGCGCGAATTGCCGCGCGAGAGCCTGCGCCGGCGCTTCGGTGCGGAACTGCTGCCGCACCTCGACCGCCTGTACGGCGATGCCGACGATGCGTTGAGCTACTACGCGCCGCCGGATCATTTCGATGCGCGCATCGAACTGGGCCACGAGGTCGAAAGCCACACCGCCCTGCTGTTCCCGCTGCGCCGGCTGATCGGCGACCTGTGCACCTGCCTGTCGATCCGCGATGGCGGCGTGCAGCGCTTCGTCCTGCGTCTGGAGCATGACGTCCACAGGCACGACACGCGCGCGCATACCGATGTCGAGGTCGGCCTGCTCGCCGCCGAACGCGAACCCGCGATGCTGTTCGAAGTCACCCGCAACCGGCTGGAACGCGTGTCGATCCCGAAGCCGGTGGTCGCGCTGCGCCTGCTCGCGCGCGAG
>DAOOCX010000009.1:31799-33957 GCA_035408605.1 Thermomonas sp.
GACGCACGCCGCGATTACTACGTGCTGGAAACCGCGCAGGGCCAGCGCGCATGGGCGTTCACCCCGGCCGGTGAACGCGATGGCTGGATGCTGCACGGCTGGTTTGCATGAGTGACGCCCGGTGAGCTGGGACGATGCCGTCGATGGCGTGGACCGCGAGACCCCGGGCGGGCGCATGCCGCGCGCATGGCAGGTGGCGCAGCGCCGCGCGCTCCCTGCGGCCAACGACGACGCGCCCGGGCACGACGACCTGCCTGCCTACGCGGAGCTGCATTGCCTGTCGGACTTCTCGTTCCTGCGCGGCGCGGCGAGCGCGGAAGAGCTGTTCGAGCGCGCGCACCGTTGCGGCTACGAGGCGCTGGCGATCACCGACGAATGCTCGCTGGCCGGGATCGTGCGCGGGCTGGAGGCGTCGCGCGCCACCGGCTTGAAGCTGATCGTCGGCAGCGAGTTCGTCCTGAGCTGCGGCATGAAGTTCGTGCTGCTGGTCGAACATGCCGCCGGCTACACGCAGCTGTGCCGGCTGATCACCCACGCGCGCCGCGCCGCGCCGAAGGGCGGTTACCTGCTCACGCGCGGGGATGTCGAAACCGTGCTGGCCGATGCCGACGTCGGGCTATTCGCGCTGTGGTGTCCCGCTGCGCAGCCCGATGCCAATGAAGGCCGCTGGTTGCACGCGGTGTTCGGCGAGCGCGCGCATCTCGCAGTGGAGCTGCATCGCGAACAGGACGACGAGGCCCGCCTGCACGCCTTGCTCGCCCTCGCGCATGACTTGCAGCTCATCCCGCTGGCCGCAGGCGACGTACACATGGACGTGCGCCGCCAGCGCGTGCTGCAGGACACGATGACCGCGATCCGCCATGGGATGACGCTGGCCGACTGCGGCGAACACCTGTTCCGCAATGGCGAGCGCCACCTGCGCACGCGGCGCGCGCTCGGCAACATCCATCCCCATCACTTGCTCGACAACGCCGTGCAACTCGCGCGGCGCTGCCGCTTCGACCTCGGCAACGACCTCGAATACCACTATCCCGCCGAACTGGTGCCACCCGGCCACACGCCCACCAGCTGGCTGCGTGCACGCGCGGAGCAAGGAATGCGTGAGCGTTGGCCCGAAGGCGTGCCGGCGAAGATCGTCGCGCAGATCGATGACGAACTCGCGCTGATCGAATATCTGAAATACGAAGCGTTCTTCCTGACCGTGGACGACATCGTCCGCTTCGCCAAATCGCGCGAGATCCTCTGCCAGGGCCGCGGCTCGGCGGCGAATTCGGCGGTGTGCTTCGCGCTGGGCATCACCGTGGTGAATCCCGCCGAGAGCCGGCTGCTGATGGCGCGCTTCCTGTCGAAGGAACGCAACGAGCCGCCGGACATCGACGTCGACTTCGAACACGAACGGCGCGAGGAAGTCCTGCAGTACGTGTACGCGAAGTACGGCCGCGAACGCGCCGCGCTGGCCGCCACGGTGATCCGCTATCGCGGCAAGAGCGCAGTGCGCGACGTGGCCAAGGTCTTCGGCCTGCCGCCGGACCAGCTGGCGCTGCTGGCCGAATGCTACGGCTGGGGCAATGGCGATGCGCCGATGCAGCAACGCCTGTTCGAGGCCGGCTTCGATCCCGACAACCCGCTGATCGCGCGCGTGCTGGCGGTGACCGAGCAATTGCAGGGCCATCCGCGCCACCTGTCGCAGCACGTGGGCGGCTTCGTGATCAGCGATGCGCCGCTGCACACGGTGGTGCCGGTGGAGAACGCGGCGATGGCGGACCGCACCATCATCCAGTGGGACAAGGACGACCTGGAGACGATGAAGCTGCTCAAGGTCGATTGCCTGGCGCTGGGCATGCTGACCTGCATCCGCAAGGCAGTGGCCCTCATCGAACGCCATCGCGGCTACACGATCGACCTCGCGCGCCTGCCGCCCGGCGACCAGCCCACCTACGACATGATCCAGGCCGCCGATACCGTGGGCGTGTTCCAGATCGAATCGCGTGCGCAGATGAGCATGCTGCCGCGGCTGAAGCCGACCTGCTTCCACGACCTGGTGGTGGAAGTGGCGATCGTGCGCCCCGGGCCGATCCAGGGCGGCATGGTGCATCCCTACCTGCGGCGCCGGCAGGGGCTCGACCCGGTGGTGTATCC
Organism: Thermomonas sp.; assembly: GCA_035408605.1. Lineage (GTDB taxonomy): Bacteria > Pseudomonadota > Gammaproteobacteria > Xanthomonadales > Xanthomonadaceae > Thermomonas. The sequence goes on from DAOOCX010000009.1 coordinate 33,939, forward strand.
CTCGCCGGGCATCGAGGAC
>DAOOCX010000010.1:0-7506 GCA_035408605.1 Thermomonas sp.
CATGCCGAATCCAACATCGACCGCGTCGAATACCTCGAGCGCGACACCCACACTGCGGCGATCCGCTTCCTGATCGAGGTCAGCGACCGCAGGCACCTGGCCGAAGTGATGCGCCGGATCCGCCGCCTGGGCGTGGTCCACGGGGTCGGCCGGCTGTAGCGTCGTTACACTGTCGGCTTCCCCGACGGAGTGTCCCGCATGCCCCGCACCGCCATCCACAGCGACCGCGCGCCGGCCGCGATCGGGCCGTATTCACAGGCGACCCGCGCCGGCAACCTGGTCTTCTTCAGCGGGCAGATCCCGCTGGACCCGGCCACCGGCGAACTCGTCGCCGGTGACATCACCGCGCACGCGCGGCGCGCCTTCGACAACCTCAAGGCCGTGTGCGATGCCGCGGGTGGCACGATGGACGACATCGCCCGCGTCGGCCTGTACCTGACCGACCTCTCGCAGTTCGCCGCTGTGAATGCAGTGATGGGCGAGTACTTCACCCAGCCGTATCCGGCGCGCTCGACCATCGAAGTCCCGGCCTTGCCGAAAGGCGCGGCGTTCGAGGTCGATGCGGTGATGGTCCTGCCGCTGGCGGACTGAGCCCGGCGTGCCGCGCCTGTCGCGACCCGCGCCCGCCCTGGCGGCCAGTGCGACGCCGCTGTCGGTGCTGCCGGGCGTGGGCCCCGCGGTTGCGGAGAAGCTGGCCGCGCGCGGGCTTTCCAACCTGCAGGACCTGTGGCTGCACCTGCCGCGCGGCTACGAGGATCGCACCGCGCTGACCGCGATCCGCGACCTGCGTCCGGGGGTGGCCGCGCAGGTCGAGGGCAGGGTGACGGCGGTCGAACGCGGGTTCCGTTTCCGGCCGATGCTGCGGGTTGCGCTGGCGGACGACTCGCGCGGCACCCTGGTGCTGCGGTTCTTCCATTTCCGTGCCCAGCAGGTCGCGCAATTCGCGCCGGGCGCGCGCATCCGCGCCTACGGCATGCCGCGCGCGGGCCAGCTCGGCCTGGAGATCGTGCATCCGAGCTATCGCGTGCTCGATGCCGGCGAGCACGGCCTGGGCGAGGCGCTGGATCCGGTGTACCCCGAGGTCGAGGGCATCGGGCCGGCCAACCTGCGCAAGCTGATCGGCCTCGCGCTGCAGCGTTTGCCCGACGAGGACGCGCTGGAATTGCTGCCGCGCGACTGGCTGCGCGAGCTGCGCCTGCCCACCTTGCGCGAGGCACTGCTGACCCTGCACGCACCGCCGTGCGAGGCCGACGTCACCGCCTTGCAGACGGGTTTGCATCCGGCGCAACGGCGACTGGCGCTGGAGGAATTGCTGGCGCATCAGCTGAGCCTGCGTCGGCAACGTCTCGCACTGCAAGCCGAGGGCACGCGCGCGCTGGCCGGCGATGAACGCCATGTCGCACGCCTGCGCGAGGCACTGCCGTTCGCGCTCACCCAAGCGCAGGCACGGGTGTACGCGCAATTGCGCGAGGACCTGGCGCAGCCGCGGCCGATGCTGCGCCTGGTGCAGGGCGACGTCGGCAGCGGCAAGACCGTGGTTGCCGCCATGGCAGCCTTGCTCGCGGTCGCGGATGGTCGCCAGGCCGCATTGATGGCGCCGACCGAACTGTTGGCGGAGCAACACCTGGCCAACCTGCGCAGCTGGCTGGAGCCGCTCGACATCCGGGTCAGCTGGCTGGCCGGCAAGGTCACCGGCAAGGCGCGGGCGAAGGCATTGGACGAGGTCGCGTCGGGCGCGGCGCAGGTCGTCGTCGGCACGCACGCATTGATGCAGGAGGGCGTCGAGTTCCACGATCTTGCCCTGGCCATCGTCGACGAGCAGCACCGCTTCGGCGTGCATCAACGCCTGGCCTTGCGCGACAAGGGCAAGGGCCATGTGCCGCACCAGCTGGTGATGACCGCCACCCCGATCCCGCGCACGCTGGCGATGAGCGCCTATGCCGACCTCGACGTCTCCGCCATCGATGAACTGCCACCGGGACGTACCCCGATCACCACCATCGCGTTGTCGGCGGAACGCCGCGCGGAACTGGTCGAACGGATCCGCCAGGCCTGCGCGGAGGGGCGCCAGGCGTACTGGGTATGCACCCTGATCGACGACTCCGACGAGATCGAGGCGCAGGCCGCGCAATCGACCTTCGAGGCCTTGCAGGCGGCCTTGCCGGATGCCCGCATCGGCCTGGTCCACGGCCGGCTGAAGGCCGCCGAGAAGCAATCGACGATGCGCGCGTTCAAGGACGGCAGCATCGACCTGCTGGTGGCGACCACGGTGATCGAAGTCGGCGTGGACGTGCCGAACGCGTCGTTGATGGTGATCGAGAACGCGGAGCGGCTGGGCTTGGCGCAGTTGCACCAGTTGCGCGGGCGGGTGGGGCGCGGCAGCGCGGCATCGAGTTGCGTGCTGCTGTACCAGGCGCCGCTGTCGGCGATGGCGCGGCAGCGGCTGGACACCTTGCGGCAGACCAACGATGGCTTCGCCATCGCCGAGAAAGACCTGCAACTGCGCGGTCCCGGCGAACTGCTGGGGACGCGCCAGACCGGCCTGGCGGCCTTCCGCATCGCCGACCTCGCCCGTGATGCGGATTTGCTGCCGCGGGTGCATGCGCTGGCCGACCGGTTGCTGCAGGACGCGCCCGATGCGGCGAACCGCATCATCGACCGCTGGGTCGGCGGCGCGGCGCGTTTCGCCGCCGCCTGACCCGCGCGGCTACGACGCGCCGAACTGGTCGATCGGCAGCTTGAGGTAGCGCACGCCGTTGGCTTCCGGCTCCGGCAACGCACCGGCGCGGATGTTCACCTGCACCGATGGCAGCAACAGCGCCGGCATCGCCAGTGTCGCGTCGCGCGCGGTGCGCACCGCCACGAAGTCGGCTTCGGCGACACCATCGCGCACGTGGATGTTGCCGCGCCGCTGGGCGTCGATCGTGGTCTCGCAGGCCACCTCGCGGCCGCCCGGGCCATAGTCGTGGCAGACGAACACGCGGGTGTCTGCGGGCAACGCGTACATGCGCTGGATCGAGCGGTACAGGGTGGCGGCATCGCCGCCCGGGAAATCGCACCGTGCGGTGCCGCCATCGGGCATGAACAGCGAGTCGCCGGTGAACAGCGCATCGCCGATCAGGAACGCATTGCTGTCGCTGGTATGGCCCGGCACCGCGATGACCCGGGCCTGCAAGTCGCCGATTGCGAATGCCTCGTTGTCGGCGAACAGATGGTCGAACTGCGAGCCGTCGACAGGGAAATGCTCGCCCAGGTTGAAGATCGGCCGGAATGCCTTCTGCACGGCGCGGATGCCCACGCCGATGGCGAGCGTGGCGCCGGGATAGTGCGTGACCTTCAGCCAGTGCGCGGCGCTCAGGTGGTCGGCATGCGCATGCGTCTCCAGCAGCCAGCGAATCTCCAGGCCGTTCGTGGCGACGTGCTCGGCGATCCGCTGCGCGGATGTGGTCGAAGTCCGTCCCGATGGCGCATCGAAGTCGAGCACCGGGTCGATGATCGCCGCCGCGTTCGAGGCGGGATCGCGGACCACGTAGCTCCAGGTATTGCTGGCTGCGTGGAAAAACGGCGTCACGACCGGTTTGGCGGGCATGTTCATGGCTCGCAGAGGGGCGCGGCGCCGCAATAGATCCCGTGCAGGGTGTCGATGATGCGGTGCGCCGGGCCGGCGGCCAACGAGTAGTAGATCGTCTGCGCTTCGCGACGCGTTGCCACCAATCCGTCCGCACGCAAGACCGCCAGGTGCTGCGAGAGCGCGGACTGGCTCAGGTCGACCTGCGAATTGAGTTCGCCGACGGATTTCTCGCCCTCGACCAGCGTGCACAACAGCATCAAGCGCTTCTCGTTGGCCAGCGCACGCAGCAGGCGCGCGGCATCGGCGGCATGCGCGCGCATGGCCTCGGGATCCAGCGTGGGCGGAACGGATTTGCGGCGGAGCTGGGCCATGGTCTTACCGTACCACCAGCGGCAGGCCAGCTTCGCCCCACGCCACCACGCCGCCGGCGATCGAGCGAACGTCGCCGAAGCCGAGCCGCTGCAGGTTGACCGTGGACAGCGCGGCGCGCCCGCCGGTGCGGCAGACCACCACGATCGGGCGTTCCTTGTGCGACAGCGCGGGGTCGCTGACGTTGGCCACGGCCGGGTGGGCATCGACCTGGAACTCAAGCACGCCGCGCGGGATGTTGATTGAACCGGGAATGTGCCCGGTCTCGAATTCCGCCGGTTCGCGAACGTCGATCACGACGGCGTCGGTAAGCGACGCGGTGCCGCGCGATGCATGGAAGTCGCGGGGCGCGATCTCGCGGATCTTCGCGCGGGCCTCGGCGACCAGGTCGGCGGCGGTGATGGGCTGGGTCATTGCAGGCTCCTTGAAATATCAGTTGACACTAATATAAGACAGAACTAATATTAAATCCAGAGCCTGCATGGGCGTCCTGGGAGGGAGCAAGCAATGGCTAGGATCGTGGTGGTGGGAGCGGGGTTGGGTGGCATGAGTGCGGCCTACGAGTTGCGCGAGACGCTCGGCAAGGGGCATGAGGTCACGCTGGTGGGCAAGGGTGGGATGTTCGGGTTCAACCCGTCGAACCCCTGGCTTGCGGTCGGTTGGCGCACCCCGGGGGAAATCACCCTGCCGGTGGCCGAGCATGTCGGCAAGCACGGGATTGCGTTCAATGGCGACGGCGTGGAGCGCATCGACGCCGAAGGCGACGCCGTGATCACCGGCACCGGCGAGCGCATCGGCTACGACTACCTGCTGATCTGCACCGGCCCGCGCCTGGCCTTCGAGGAAGTGCCGGGCAGCGGTCCGGACACCGGCCATACCCACTCGATCTGCACGACCGCGCATGCCGCGGATGCGTGGCAGGCCTACCAGGACTTCCTGAAGGATCCGGGCCCGATCGTGATCGGCGCGGTGCAGGGCGCCAGCTGCTTCGGTCCCGCCTACGAATTCGCGATGATCGTCGATGCCGACCTGCGCAAGCGCAAGCTGCGCGACAAGGTGCCGATGACCTTCGTCAGCAGCGAGCCCTACATCGGCCACATGGGCTTGGGCGGTGTCGGCGATTCCAAGGGCCTGATGGAATCGGAGATGCGCCAGCGGCACATCAAGTGGATCGTCAACAGCAAGGTCGCCGAGGTGCGCGAGGGCGAGATGACCGTGGTCGAGCACGACGCCAAGGGCCAGCCCGGCGAATCGCACGCGTTGCCGTTCAAGTTCTCGATGCTGCTGCCGGCGTTCAAGGGCGTGGAGGCGGTGGCCGCGGTCGAAGGCCTGTGCAACCCGCGCGGCTTCGTGATCGTCGACAAGCACCAGCGCAGCCCGAAGTACCCGAAGATCTTCTCGGCCGGCGTGTGCGTGGCGATCCCGCCGGTGGAAGCCACCCCGGTGCCGACCGGCGCGCCGAAGACCGGCTTCATGATCGAGTCGATGGTGACCACCATCGTCCGCAACATCCAGGCCGAGCTGAAGGGCGAGGCGCCCGACTACGAAGGCACCTGGAACGCGGTCTGCCTGGCCGACATGGGCGATACCGGCGCGGCCTTCGTGGCGCTGCCGCAGATCCCGCCGCGCAACGTGACCTGGACCAGGATCGGCAAGTGGGTGCACGTGGCGAAGATCGGCTTCGAGAAGTACTTCCTCTACAAGATGCGCAACGGCACGTCCGAACCGATCTACGAGAAATACATCCTCGGCATGCTCGGCATCGAGCGCCTGAAGGACGTCAAGCGCTCTTCCTGAGCCCATTTCCCCATCTCCAAGAAGGATTCCCCGATGACTCTCGACCGCGCCGTACAAGCCTTCGCCGGCATCATGGTGATCGTCAGCCTGCTGCTGACCAAGTTCGTCCACCCCAACTTCTTCTGGTTCACCGCCTTCATCGGCGTCAACCTGTTCCAGTCCGCATTCACCGGGTTCTGCCCGGCGGGGATGGTCATGCGCAAGCTGGGCATCGGCCGCGACGCAGCGTCTACCTGCAGCCGTTGATGGATCCGCTCATGCGCAAGCCCCGCGACCTGCTGATGCCTTCGCTGCTCGCGCTGGCGCTGTCGCTGGCCGCCTGTGGCGGCACCGAGCAAGCGGCCGTTCCGCCGTTGGGCGCCGTCGCGACCTTCGAAGTCGCGGCCGCCGACGGCGCGACCGGCCGCGGCTGGGACGGCGTGGTGGAAGCGGTCCGCCGCTCGGACCTGAGCGCGCAGACGGCCGGCCGCGTCATCGCGGTCGAGGTCGACGTCAACGACCGCGTCGCCGCCGGCGACGTGCTCCTGCGCATCAGTGCGGTCGAACAGGACGCCGGTGCCAACGCCGCGCGCGCCCAGTTGCGCGCGGCCGAAGCGTCCGCCGCCGAGGCCGAGCAGAACTACCGCCGCTTCGCCGCGCTGGCGAATGGTCAGTTCGTATCGAAGGCACAGATCGACCAGGCGCGCGCCGCCCGTGATTCCGCGGCAGCCGCGCGCGATGCCGCGCGCGCCGTGGTGGCGCAAGCCGCGCAGCAGTCGGCTTATACAGTGGTGCGCGCGCCGTTCGCCGGCGTGGTCGCCAGCCGTGATGTCGAGCCCGGCGAAACCGTAGCCCCCGGCCAGCCGTTGATGCGGGTGTACGAACCGCGCGAACTGCGCATCGAGGTCGCCGTGCCGCAGACCCGCGCCGAGGCGATCCGCCGCGATCCGCGTGCGCGGGTGCTGCTGCCCGGCGGACGCGAGGTAACGCCTGCGGCGGTGATCGTGTTCCCGGCGGCGGATGCCACCAGCCATAGCGTCAACGTGCGCGTGCGCTTGCCCGACCTCGATCCGTCGCCGGCACCCGGCACCACCGCCAAGGTCGTGTTCGATGCGGAAGCAGGGTCCGCCGGCGATGGCGGCGCGGCAACCGTGCGCATCCCGCTGTCCGCGGTCGCCCAGCGCGGCGAGCTCAGCGGCGCCTACGTGAAACAGGGCGAGCGCCTGCTGCTTCGCCAGCTGAGGCTGGGCGCTCGGGTGGGCGACAGCGTCGAGGTGATCAGCGGCCTGCAGGCCGGCGACAAGGTCGCACGCGATCCGGTCGCGGCGATGCAGGCGTTGGCCGCGCAGCGCAAGCAGGCGGGCGCAACCGATGAGTGAGTCGTCCACTCCCGCGCGGCTCGGCATCTCCGGGCGCCTGGCAGCCGCGTTCCAGAAGAACCCGCTGACCCCGATCCTGGCGATCATGGGCCTGCTGCTGGGCCTGCTCGCGGTGGCGATCACCCCGCGCGAGGAAGAACCGCAGATCGACGTGACGATGGCCAACGTCATCGTCCCGTTCGATGGCGCCAGCGCGCGCGATGTCGAACAGCTGGTGGCAACGCCGCTGGAGCAGAAGCTGTCGGAGATCGAGGGCGTCAAGCACGTCTATTCGATCAGCCGCCCCGGCATGGCGGTGATGACCGTCGAATACGAAGTCGGCGTGCAGCGCCAGCCGGCGCTGGTGCGCCTGTACAACCAGGTGTTCTCCAACCAGGACTGGCTGCCGCCGGGCGTCGGCGTCGGCCAGCC
>DAOOCX010000010.1:7606-33720 GCA_035408605.1 Thermomonas sp.
CGGCAAGCCGTTGCTGCTGGCCGACGTCGCCAGCATCGAGCCGCGCGGCGACCTGGCCACGCGCTACGCCTGGCATGGCGCGCCCGCAGGGCGTGATGGCCCGAAGGCGGGCATTGCGCCGGCGGTCACGATCGCCATCGCCAAGAAGCCGGGCAGCAATGCCTCGGACATCACATCGGCCATCGCCACCCGCATCGGGCAATTGCAGGGCCAGCTGATCCCCGATGGCGTGCATGCCACGGTCACCCGCGACTACGGCGCGACCGCCGCGGACAAGGCCGGCAAGCTGATGCAGAAACTGGTGTTCGCGACCGCCTCGGTGGTCCTGCTGGTGCTGTTCGCATTGGGTTGGCGTGAGGCCATCGTGGTCGGCAGCGCCGTGGTGCTGACCCTCGCCGTGACCCTGTTCGCCTCGCATGTGATGGGCTTCACCCTCAATCGCGTCTCGCTGTTCGCGCTGATTTTCTCGATCGGCATCCTGGTCGACGATGCGATCGTGGTGGTCGAGAACATCCATCGCCACCTCGCCATTCCCGGCGCCGATGGCCGCAAGCGCAGTCTGTTCGAGGTGATCCCGCCTGCGGTGGACGAAGTGGGCGGGCCGACCATCCTCGCCACGTTCACCGTGATCGCCGCGCTGATGCCGATGGCCTTCGTGTCCGGGCTGATGGGGCCGTACATGCGGCCGATCCCGATCAATGCCTCGGTCGGCATGCTGCTGTCGCTGCTGATCGCGCTGGTCGTGACGCCTTGGCTGTCGCTGAAGCTGCTGCGCCGGCACGGCGACGTCGGCGACGTCGCCCATGCGCCCGAGGCGCAACCGCAAAGCCGGTTGCATCGCATGTTCCGCAAGGTGATGTCACCGTTCCTGTTCGGCGAACGTGCCGGTCGCAAGCGCGGCTTGCTGTTCGCGTCGATGGCCGGGCTGGTGCTGCTGGCGGCATCGCTGGCGGTGTTCGAGTTGGTGGTGCTGAAGATGCTGCCGTTCGACAACAAGTCGGAGGTGCAGGTCGTGGTCGACATGCCCGAGGGCAGCACGCTGGAGCAGACCAATGCGTTGCTGGGCGAGCTGGCCGTGCAGCTCGACACGGTGCCCGAAGTGCTCGACTACCAGGGCTATGCCGGCACCGCCGCGCCGATCAATTTCAACGGTTTGGTGCGCCAGTATTTCCTGCGCAGCGGCAGCAATGTCGGCGACCTGCAGGTCAACCTGGTCGACAAGCACCACCGCGACCGCAAGAGCCACGACATCGCCCGCGCCATCCGCCCCGCGCTTGCCGCCATTGGCAAACGCCATGGCGCCTCGGTGAAGGTGGTGGAAGTCCCGCCCGGTCCGCCCGTGCTGTCGCCGTTGGTGGCCGAGGTCTATGGCCCCGACTACGCCGGCCAGCGCCGCATCGCGCGCGCACTGGCAAGCGGCCCGTTCGCGACCACCGAGGGCATCGTCGACATCGATACCAGCGTGGAAAGCGATGCGCCGCGCGAGACCCTTGTGCTCGACCGCGTGCGCGCGGCGCGCCTGGGCGTCGCCCAGGCCACCGTCGCCGATGCGATCGCGATGGCGGTGTCGGGTGCCGATGCCACCTACGTCCAGGATGGCACCTCGAAGTATCCGCGCCCCGTGCGCGTGCGCCTGCCCGCGCAGGAGCAGGCGTCGCTGGATGCGTTGCTCGGCGTGAAGGTGCGCGGCGGCTCGGGCCAGCTGGTGCCGCTGTCGGAGCTGGTGCGCGTCGAACGCGGGACCTGGGATGGCGCGATCCACCGCAAGGACGGGCTGCCGGTGGCCTATGTGATGGCGGACGAGGCGGGCGACCTCGACAGCCCGTTGTACGGGATGTTTTCCATCGTCGGCCAGTTGCGCGACGCCGGCGTGGATGGCCAGTCGCTCGCGCAGACGTTCATCTCGCAGCCGCCTGGCGACAGCGGGTATGCGGTCAAGTGGGACGGCGAGTGGCAGATCACCTACGAAACCTTCCGCGACATGGGCATCGCCTACGCGGCCGGGATGGTGCTGATCTACCTGCTGGTGGTCGCCCAGTTCCGCAGCTACCTGGTGCCGCTGGTGATCATGGCGCCGATCCCGCTGACCGTGGTCGGGGTGATGCCCGGGCATGCGCTGCTGGGCGCGCAGTTCACCGCCACCAGCATGATCGGCATGATCGCGCTGGCCGGGATCATCGTCCGCAACTCGATCCTGCTGGTCGACTTCATCAACCAGGAAACCGCGCGCGGGGTGCCGCTGGCCGAGGCCGTGATCGATGCCTGCGCGGTGCGCGCCAAGCCCATCGCGCTGACCGGCGCGGCGGCGATGCTGGGCGCGTTCTTCATCCTCGACGACCCGATCTTCAACGGCCTGGCCATCTCGTTGATCTTCGGCATCCTGGTCAGCACGGTGTTGACGCTGGTGGTGATCCCGGTGCTTTATTACGTGCTGCAAGCCGGCAGGGCACGCCGTCCAGCGGCGACGATGGAGACCACGTGATGACCGCAACACGGTTGGTGGCCTGTCCGCATTGCAATGCGATCAATCGGGTGCCGATGTCTCGGTTGGCGGAATCCCCGAACTGTGGCAAATGCGCCGGGGCGCTGTTCGACGGGCATCCGCTGGCCCTGGACGCCGTCGGTTTCCATGCCCATGCCGAGCGCGCCGACCTGCCGTTGCTGGTGGATTTCTGGGCGCCATGGTGCGGGCCATGCCTGGCCATGGCCCCACAGTTCGAGGCCGCCGCCGCGCAGCTGGAGCCGGCAATGCGGCTGGCCAAGGTCGATACCGAGGCGCAGCCCGCGCTGGGCGGGCGCTTCGGGATCCGCAGCATTCCCACCGTCGTGCTGTTCCAGCAGGGCCGTGAGCTTGCCCGCCAGGCCGGCGCGATGGGCGCGGCCGACATCGTGCGCTGGGCGCGCCACCACCTTCCACGTTGAGGACTCCCATGCGTCAACCATTCGCGACCATCTTCGTCCTGGCCTCCGCCCTCGGCCTGCTTGCGGGTTGCCAGACCCATCGCGCGGCCCCTGTGCCGGCTGTGATGCCTGCGACCAGCATCGAGTTGCGGACGCCCCGTCCCGGCCTCTACACCGCAGGCCAGCCCGCAGCCGGTGACTGGTCGGCGATCGCGGCGCGCGGCGTCGGCACGGTGATCGACCTGCGCGCCCCGGGCGAGCTCAAGGATCGCGATGAACCCGCCGAAGTCCGCGCGGCCGGCATGCGTTACCTCTCGATCCCGGTCGCCGGCGCGGGCGGCATCGACGATGCCAACGCCCAGCGCTTGCGCACGGCACTGGAGGCGGCGAATGGCCCGGTGCTGGTGCATTGCGCCAGCGGCAACCGCGTCGGCGGCCTGCTGGCGCTGATGCAGGCGCGATCCGGCGGGATGACGACCGAACAGGCGCTCGAGTTCGGCCGCAAGGCCGGCATGGTCGGCACCGAGGCGCGGGTCAGGGAATTGCTCGACGCCGGGGAGTGAGGTCGGATCGCCGACGCATCGGGCCATAATGGCTGGATGACAAACGACCGTATCCCGCTCCTGATCGATACCGACCCCGGCGTGGACGACGCGCTGGCCCTGTTGATGGCCTTCAACGACCCGCGCTTTGATGTGGTCGGCCTGACCATCGCCGCCGGCAATGTGGGCCTGGACCACACCGTCGCCAATGCCCTGAAACTGTGCGAGGTCTGCGGCGTCGACGTTCCCGTGTTCCCGGGCGCCGATGCCCCGATGGTGCATCCCGCGCGCGATGCCGCCTACGTGCACGGCCGCGACGGCTTCGGCGACACCGGCTACGTGCCGGCATCGCGCCAGGCCGAGGCCGAACACGCGGCGCTGGCGATCCTGCGCCTCTCCCACGAACACGCCGGCAAGCTGCTGCTGGTTGCGCTGGGCCCGCTGACCAATGTCGCGCTGGCGCTGAAGCTGGACCCGACCCTGCCGAGCCGGATCGCGCGCTGCGTGATCATGGGTGGCTCGGTGACCGCCCACGGTAACATCACCCCGGCCGCCGAATTCAATATCGCCTTCGACCCCGAGGCCGCGCACATCGTCTGCAGCGCGTTCCCGCAGTTCGAGCTGGCCGACTGGGAAGCGGTGCTGGCGCACGGCTTCCAGCACGATGACGCGGACCGCTGGCTGGCCGCGGATTCGCCGCGGGCACGCTTCTATGCCGGGATCTCCGCGCATACCCGGGCCTGGTCGAAGGCCGGGCGTGGGGCGCGCTGGCACGCCGCCGATGCGTTGGCGATGGCCCTGGCGCTCCGGCCCGAGTGGGCCATCGAGACGCTGGAGCGGCCGCTGGTGGTGGAGATGGCCGGCGTGCATACCCGTGGTGGCACGGTGGTGGACTGGAATCGCCAGACGGGCCAGGCGGACAACGCCGCCATCCTGATGCGTTACGACCAAGCGCGCTTCGAAGGCATGATCCGGGCCGCCCTTGCGGCAGGCTGATCCGGCCTGTCGTGCTGATCGGCTTGCGCCACCCCGAAATCCGTCGCTATAATGCGCGGCTCTGTCCCGCTCCAATACACAGGTCCAAGCCATGAAAGCCGGCATCCATCCCGAATACCGTGACGTCGTCTTCCAGGACGTGACCTCCGATTTCAAGATCCTGACCCGCTCGACGCTGGCCTCCAAGGAGACCGTGAAGTGGGAAGACGGCAACGAATACCCGCTGATCAAGGTGGAAGTGTCGTCGTCGTCGCACCCGTTCTACACCGGCCAGAACAAGCTGATCGACACCAGCGGCCGCGTCGACAAGTTCCGCAAGCGCTACGGCAAGTAAGCCCAGTCGCCATGCGTTGACGAACGGCCACCCTCGCGGTGGCCGTTTCGCTGTGGGCAACCGGAAGCCCCGCCCGGCCGGCGTCCGGGACTTTCGTCGGGGGTCGGGTCCGGATGGCCTGTGCGATAATTCTGGTTCCCCATGCGCAGGCGCATGGCCTGCGGGCCGGCGCCGCGAGACCCCACTGGAGTTGCGTCGTGCCTGAACTTGAGCAGATCACCCTGACCGCGGGCGACAAATCCGTCGCCATGCCCGTGCTGCACCCGACCCTGGGCCAGCCCTGCATCGACATCGCCAAGCTGCCGAAGGAAACCGGCTGCTTCACCTACGATCCGGGCTTCGGTGCCACCGCCAGCTGCAAGTCGGCGATCACCTACATCGATGGCGATGCCGGCGTGCTGCTGTATCGCGGCTACCCGATCGAGCAGCTGGCCGAGAAGTCGAGCTTCACCGAGGTCGCCTACCTGCTGATGCACGGGGAACTGCCGACCCAGGTCGAGCTCGGCAAGTTCGAGCACGAGGTCACGCACCACACGATGATGCATGAGGCGTTCCGCACGTTCCTGTACGGGTTCCGCCACGACGCCCACCCGATGGCGATGCTCACCGGCATGCTGGGCTCGCTGGCCAGCTTCTATCACAACGACCTCGATCTCGAGGATCCGGAACAGCGCCGCCTGGCCGCGATCCGGTTGATCGCCAAGGTGCCGACGATCGCCGCCGCCTGCCATCGCTATTCGATCGGCTGGCCGATCCGCTACCCGCGCAACAACCTCGACTACACCGCGCGCTTCCTGCACATGATGATGGAAGTGCCCAGCGAGCCGCTGGAGCTCAATCCGGTCGCCGCCAAGGCGATGGACCTGCTCTTCATCCTGCATGCCGACCACGAGCAGAACGCGTCGACCTCGACCGTGCGCCTGGTCGGTTCCACCGGTGCGAATCCCTACGTCAGCGTCGCCGCCGGCGTGGCGGCGTTGTGGGGGCCGGCGCATGGCGGTGCCAACGAGGCGGTGCTGAAGATGCTGGCGGAGATCGGTCGCCCGGAGAACGTGAAGTCCGCGATCGACAAGGCCAAGGACAAGGAATCCGGTTTCCGCCTGATGGGCTTCGGCCACCGTGTGTACAAGAACTACGACCCGCGCGCGGCGCTCGTGCGCAAGATGACCCACGAAGTGCTGGGCGCCCTCAACGTCGACGACCCGTTGCTGGAAGTGGCGGTGCGGCTGGAGGAAGCGGCCCTGCAGGACGAGTACTTCGTCCAGCGCAAGCTCTACCCGAACGTCGATTTCTACAGCGGCATCATCTACAAGGCGCTGGGCATCCCGACCGAGATGTTCACCGTGATGTTCGCGATTGCCCGCACCGCCGGCTGGGTCAGCCACTGGCTGGAGCAGCAGAACGATCCGGAGAACCGCATCGGTCGCCCGCGCCAGATCTATACCGGTGCGCCGACCCGCGACTACGTGGGCATGGGCCAGCGCTGAGTCGCGGCTCGACCCTGCATCGCAGAACGCCCCGCCATGCGGGGCGTTTTCGTTCCTGGAAGGCGCAGGGAGGGGGGCGGGAACGCCGCAGGGCGCTTCACGCGCCTTCGTAACCGGCGATCTCGTCGTCGGCCAGCAGTGCCCGCAGCTGCACCGCGGACGCGCGCCGGACCGGCTTCTCATCGATCGCGGACAGTGGTGCCTGGCGCAGGACGTCGGCGGGCAGCACGGTCACGTCGAAGCTCAGGCCTTCCGCGCCGAACAGCCAGACCGGGAAGTCGCCCTCGCGGTCGCGGTCCAGGCGCAGGTGGCGGCTGCGCGATTCCGCCGGCACGCCGTGTTCGTCCAGCCAGCGCGGGACCGCATCGGCATCGTCGTCGTGCAGGTGCAGGGACACGGCGGTGTTGGCATCTGCGGTGCCGTCCAGCACGGCACCGACCAGGCGCGGTTCGAAGTCGCGGAAGAAGTCCAGGGCGCGCAGGGCGGCCTCGCGGCGGCGGCGCAGTTCCGCGGGCTGGTCGCTGCCGGCGAACAGGCGCTGGTATTCGCGCAGGGCATCCTCGATCTCGCGGTTGCGTGGCAGCGAGGCGTCGTCATGGATGCCGAGCCGCTGCGCGGCCTTGAGCTTGGCCTGGTGGTAGTCGCGCATCCCGCCCTCGGCCATCAGCCGGGCGGCTTCATGGGCAAGCCGCTGGCGGCGCTCGCGGGTGCGGGTCTGCGCATGCATGTGCGCGTGGGAACCGGCGTGCTGGCGGCTGTTCGGCATCGCGCAATCCCGGGATGGCCTGCCGGGACTGTAACCGAGCGGGTGTGGCCCCGCCATCGCGTCGTCAGAAGATGTCGAAGGCTTCTTCCGCGGGTTGCGCGTTCGGATCCTCCGCGGGCCCCAGGTCGGTTTCCATGCGCTCCAGGTCCTCGACCTTCACCCACTCGGTGATCCCGCCACCGCCGGGGAGCAGGCGACCATTGGCGCCAACGCCGACCTTGACCATGCCGTCGGGCGGGTCGGGGAGGCGCTCGGGCTGGTCCTTCAGCGCGGTCTTCATGTAGCTGATCCAGATCGGCAGCGCGGCCTTGCCGCCGTATTCGCGGTAGCCGAGCGAACGGAAATCGTCGCGGCCAACCCAGACCGTGGTCACCACCGGCCCGCCGAAGCCGGAGAACCAGGCGTCGCGGTGGTTGTTGGTCGAGCCGGTCTTGCCGCCCACGTCCTCGCGACCGAGGACCTTGGCGTCGGTCGCGGTGCCGCGCTTGACCACGTCGCGCATCATCGACTGCAACTGCCAGG
The DNA here is from genome assembly GCA_035408605.1 of Thermomonas sp. Classification (GTDB taxonomy): domain Bacteria; phylum Pseudomonadota; class Gammaproteobacteria; order Xanthomonadales; family Xanthomonadaceae; genus Thermomonas. Next base: position 15,155 of record DAOOCX010000010.1, read on the forward strand.
CCACGCGCGGGTCGATCGCGCGCGGGGCCACGACCATGCCGGGATCCAGCGGCTTCTGCTCGCGCGGCTTCGGCGCGTCGGGCTGCTTGCCGGCGCCGGCTACCGTGGCCCCGGCGGCAGGTGCCGTGCTGGCGACGGTCGGGCCAAGGTCGAACCCGTCGACCTTCGACGGCACCGGCGCCGCCGTCGCGGGCTGGCCCGGGATCGCGGTCACCGCGCATCCGGGGCAGGCGGTCGGTGGCTTTTCGGTGAAGATGTCCTTGCCATCGCGGTCGCGCACGCTGGCGATGACCCAGGGCGTGGTGAGGAAGCCGCCATTGGCGAACGCGGTGTAGCCGCGCGCTACCGAGAGCGGGGTCAGCGAGGCGGTGCCCAGCGACATCGACAGGTTGGGCGGCAGACTGGCTTCGTCGAAGCCGAAATGGCTGATGTAGCGGCGGGCGTATTCCACCCCGATCGCATCGAGCAGGCGCACCGACACCAGGTTGCGCGACTGCACCAGCGCCTCGCGCACGCGCATCGGGCCGGCGAAGTTGCCGCTGTCGTTCTGCGGACGCCACATATGGCCACGGCGATCCTTGAACACCACCGGGGCGTCCAGCACGATCGAGGCCGGGTTGAACCCGCGCTCGAACGCCGCCGCGTAGACGAACGGCTTGAAGCTGGAGCCGGGCTGGCGGCGTGCCTGGGTCGCGCGGTTGAACTTGTTGCCGGCGAAGCTGAAACCACCGACCAGCGCCCGGATCGCGCCGTTGTCGGCATCCAGCGAGACCAGCGCGGCCTGGCCGCGGGGCAACTGGTCGATGACCCATTGCGGGGCGGCGTCGGCCTTGTCGGAGGGCAGGCGGCGCACGCGCACCACGTCGCCACGCTGGGCCAGGCCGCCGGCCGACTTGCCGGTCCAGGAGATCGCGCTGCCGGCGAGCCCCAGTTCGCTGCCGTCGGCCAGGACGACCCGCAACTGGCCACCTTCGCTGCCGGTCACCACCGCGGGCAGCAGGCCGCCCTGTGCCGGCGTGCCGCGCAGGAGGCCGGCGATGGTCGCGGCATCCGCGCCCGCCGGGATCTCGACGCGCTGCTCCGGCTTGCGCCAGCCATGGCGATGGTCATAGACGCGCAGGCCGTCGATGACCGCCCTGTCGGCCGCGGCCTGCAGCACCGGATCGATGGTGGTGGTGACGTGGTAGCCCTTGCTGAGCACGTCGCCGCCGAAGCGCTCGATCATCTGCTGGCGCACCATTTCCGCCACGTACGGCGCGTACACCTCGATCTGGCGCTCATGCGCGGTGGCATGCATCGGCACCGCACGGGCCGCGTCCGCCTCGGCGCGGCTGACATAGCCCAGTTCGGCCATGCGCGGCAGGATGTAGTTGTCGCGGCGCATCCGCGCGCGTTCCGGGTTGCCCAGCGGGTTGCCGCTGGACGGGAACTTGGGGATCCCGGCCAGGGTGGCGGCCTCGTCCAGGGTGAGCTGGTCCAGGGTCTTGCCGTAGTAGAACTCGGCCGCCGCCGCGACGCCGTAGGCGCGATTGCCGAAGAAACTCTTGTTGAGGTAGAGCTCCAGGATCTCGTCCTTGCCCAGCTCCCGCTCCATCTTCATCGCCAGCAGCATTTCCGCGAACTTGCGGCGGAAGCTGTATTCGGAGCTCAGGAAGAACTGCTTGGCGACCTGCTGGGTGATGGTGGAGCCGCCAGCCACCCGCTCCTGCCCGCCGGTCTTCGCCAGCAGCCACACGGCCCGGGCCACGCCGTTGACGTCGATGCCGTGGTGTTCGTAGAAATTCGCGTCCTCGGCGGCCAGGAAGGCCTGCTTGACCCGCGCAGGCACCCTGGCGATGTCGATCGGATAGCGGCGCATTTCCCCGAACAGGCCCATCAGGCGACCGTCGGCGGCATAGACGTAGAGCGGTTCCTGCAGCTCGGTGTCGCGCAGGCTCTGCACGTCCGGCAGGCGCGCGCTGACCACGTAGACCAGGATGCCGACCGCCAGCAATCCGATCAGGCAAAGTGCGACCGCGCCCAGCAAAAACCAGCGCAGCATGCGGGGGAGGCGGGGCATTGGGGCGAATTCCGATTGCAGCCGGGCAGGCCGCGGAGTATAGAGTAGGCATTCGTGATGCCGGGCCTACAGGGGGCGACCGGTTTCCCCCAAGGCCTCCGTTAACCCGGGTGCCGGGTGCGGTGGAGAAGGGTGTTCACGGGGTGGGAACCATGGGGCCGGTTGCCATATCGTGAAAAGTCCGTTATTCATGTACTGCAGCACCAAGTGCGCGTAAGCGCCCGTGGGAAGGGGAGATACCGTGGGTCTGGTGACGAAAACACAATCGCCGTTGATCGGCGTGGATATCAGTTCGACTGCGGTCAAGCTGCTTCAGCTTGCCCGTACCGGTGACCGTTACCGGGTCGAGCACTACGCCGTGGAACCATTGCCGCCGAACGCGGTGGTGGAAAAGAACCTGGTCGAGGTCGAGGCCGTCGGCGAGGCGATCCGCCGCGCCGTGGCGCGTTCCGGATCACGGATCAAGCATGCCGCCGCCGCGGTGTCCGGTTCCTCGGTGATCACCAAGGTGATCCCGATGCCGGCCGACCTGGGCGAGGACGACCTGGAATCCCAGATCGAACTCGAGGCGGTCAACTACATCCCCTACCCGATCGAGGAAGTGAACCTCGACTTCGAGGTCATGGGGCCGATGCCCGGCAACAGCGAGATGGTCCAGGTCCTGCTGGCGGCCTCGCGCTCGGAGAATGTCGAGGTCCGCGCCTCCGCGCTGGAACTGGGCGGGCTGACCGCGAAGGTGATCGATGTCGAGGCCTTCGCCATCGAGAATGCCTACGCCCTGATGGCAGGCAGCCTGAACGTGCCCCGCGATGGCCTGGCCGCGCTGGTCGATGTCGGCGCCACCATGACCACGCTCAACGTGCTCCGCGGCGGTCGCAGCATCTACACCCGCGAGAACGTGTTCGGCGGCAAGCAGCTGACCGACGAGGTCATGCGCCGCTACAGCCTGAGCTACGAGGAAGCAGGCCTGGCCAAGCGCCAGGGCGGGTTGCCGGAAAGCTACGAGATCGAGGTCCTGGACCCGTTCAAGGAAGCGATGGTCCAGCAGGTCAGCCGCCTGCTGCAGTTCTTCTATGCCGGCAGCGAGTTCAATCGCGTCGACAGCGTGGTGCTGGCCGGTGGTTGCGCCTCCATCCCCGGCATCGCCGCGATGGTCGAGGAGCAGCTCGGGATCCCGACCGTGGTCGCCAATCCGCTGGCGCAGATGACCCTCGGCCCGCGCGTGCAGGCACACGCACTGGCGCAGGACGCCCCGGCGCTGATGATTGCCTGCGGGCTCGCATTGAGGAGCTTCGACTGATGGCACGGATCAATCTCCTTCCGTGGCGCGCGGAGCGCCGCAAGTCCCGGCAAAAGGAATTTGTCGGCATGCTGGGGCTGGCGGCGTTGGCCGGAGTCCTGGTCGCGTTCCTCGTCTACAGCTATTACGGCGGGCGCATCAGCGGCCAGACCGAGCGCAACGATTTCCTGCGCGGCGAGATCACCAAGGTCGATGCGCAGATCAAGGAAATCGAGGAACTCGACCAGAAGAAGTCCAAGCTGCTGGCGCGCAAGGAAGTCATCGAGCAATTGCAGTCCAATCGCTCGCAGATGGTCCACCTGTTCGATTCGCTGGTGCGGACCATTCCGGATGGTGTGACCCTCTCCGCCATCAAGCAGGAAGGCGACATCCTCACGCTGAGCGGTCGCTCGCAATCGAACGCGCGGGTATCGACCTACATGCGGACTCTCGAAAGCTCGGGTTGGATGACCAAACCCGACCTCAACATCATCGAGGCGAAGGGAGCGAACCCCGGGTTGCCTTACGAGTTCACCCTCAAGGTCACGCTGGCCAACCCGAACGCTCCGAAGGAAGAAGAAGGCGAGGGTGGTGAGGCCACTGCGCCTGCCGCAGCCCCGGCCGCGCCTGCTGCAGGAGGAGCCGCCCCGTGAGCAACAACAAGAAGATCAACCTGAAAGAGCTCGACATCAACAATATCGGTGGCTGGCCTCGCCAGGCACAGATGGGGTTCTGCGTGATCGTGGCGGTGATCATCATCCTGCTGGGCTGGTGGTTGTTCGTGCGCGGCCAGCAGACCGAGCTCGAGAAGCTGGAAGGCCAGGAAAAGGAACTGCGGACCGAGTTCGAGAACAAGCAGGGGCGGGCCTCCAACCTGGAGCCGCTCAAGCAGCAACTGGCGCAGATGGAACAGCAGTTGCAGCAGATGCTGCGCCAGCTGCCCAGCAAGACCGAGATGCCGGACCTGATCGTGGATATCTCGCAGACCGCCCTGGCGACCGGCATCCAGAACGAGCTGTTCCAGCCGGCGGGGGAGACCAAGAAGGAGTTCTACGCCGAGAAGCCGATCGCCCTTCGCATGGTGGGGACCTACCACCAGTTCGGGGCCTTCGTGAGCGGCGTGGCCTCGCTGCCGCGCGTGGTGATCATGACCATGCATGACATCTCGCTGCAGCCCAAGGATGCGAAGACCAACCCGAATGCCAGGATCGGACCAAACAGCGCGCTGGAACTGGCGGGTACCGTGAAAACCTACCGTTACCTCGACGAAGACGAGACGGCTGCGGATGCCGCACCGGCCGCAACCGACAAGGCGCCTGCCAAGGGCAAGGCCAAGGCCAAGGCCGAGGCCAAAGAAAAGGGAGGCGCCTGACATGTTCGTGAAAGGACACCTTCGCACCAGTCGGTGGTTGGGCATCGCATTGCTCTCCACCGCCTTGGCGGCATGCGGTGGCAGCCAGGGCGACCTGGAGAAATGGGTCGCCGAAATCAAGGCGCGCCCCGCACCGCCGCTGGATCCCTTGCCTGTCATGCAGCAGTTCGAGACTTTCGAGTACGACGCGCAGAACCTGCGCGATCCGTTCAGCGAGGTTTTCAATGGTGGCGAAGGTAGCGGTCCCCGCCCGGATGCCGGGCGTCGCAAGCAGACACTTGAACAGTTCCCGCTCGACAGCCTCGACATGGTCGGCACGTTGGGGAATGGCAAGGGCCTGGTGGCCCTGGTGATGGCCCCCGACAAGGTGACCTACCGGGTGCAGCCCGGCGCGTACCTGGGGCAAAGCGATGGGCGGGTGACTGCCATTAACGAAGACCGGGTCGAACTGGTCGAACTTGTTCCGGATGGCGCGGGTGGCTGGCTCGAACGGCCGGCGACCATCTTGCTCGAAGACAATTGATTGGGGATAGACCGATGACCGTCACCAACGCCAAGCAACAGCGTCCTCTCCGGCGCCCCCTCTCCCTCGGCACCTGCGCGATCGGGCTTGCCGTCGGCCTCTACGCCGCGGGCGCCAGCGCCCTCCCGGTCACCACGCTGGCCGCGATGGGGCAGTCGGCCACCGGCGCGATGGCCGACCCTGCCAAGCGCACACCGGATGCCGTCACGGTTTCCTCGATCGACTTCAAGCGCGGCGATGGGGGGGCGGGCAAGCTCGTGCTCCGCTTCTCCGGTGCGGGCGCCGCGCCGGACCTGCGCAAGACGGGCAACAGCGTGGTTGTCGATATCGGCAATGCGCAACTGCCTGCCGCCCTGCAGCGCCCGATCAACGTGACCGACTTCGCCACGCCGGTGCAACGCATCGACGCGCGTGCGACGAGCAACGGCGCCCAGCTCGTGCTGGGTACCCAGGGCGAGTTCGAGTCGATGGCCTACCAGAGCGGCAACGAATACATCGTCGAGATCGTGCCGCGCGCGAGCATGGCTGGCGTCGCCAAACCGAAGGCCGCCGCTCCGGCAATGGGCGCTTCCGCGATGGGGGCGGCCACCAGCGCCTCGACCGTCCGGTACAGCGGCAAGCCGGTGACCTTCAACTTCCAGGACGTGCCGGTGCGCACGGTCCTGCAGCTGATCGCCGAGGAGTCCAACCTCAATATCGTCGCCGCCGACACCGTGCAAGGCAACGTGACGCTGCGCCTGATCAACGTGCCGTGGGACCAGGCGCTGGACATCGTGTTGCAGGCCAAGTCGCTGGACAAGCGTCGCAGCGGCAACGTCGTCTGGGTGGCACCGCAGAAGGAAATCGCCCAGTTCGAGCAGGACAAGGAAGATGCGCGCATCAGCCTTGAAGAGCGTGCGGAGAAGGTCACCGAATACATTCCGGTGAATTACGCCAGCGCCGAGGACATCGCCAAGCTCCTGACCGAAGAGAGCAAGGGCAACAGCGGCGGTGCGAGTGGCGGCGGCCAGGGAGGCGGCCAGAACCAGCAGGATCGCGGCTTCCTCTCGCAGCGCGGCAGCCTGAGCTACGACAAGCGGACCAACACCCTGCTGGTGGTCGACATCCCGCAACGCGTGGCCAATATCCGCAACCTCGTGCAACAGCTCGACAAGCCGGTCGACCAGGTGGTGATCGAGGCGCGCATCGTGATCGCCAATGAGTCCGTGGCCCGCGAGCTGGGTGCCCGTTTCGGGGTCAGCGGCAACAACGGGGACAGCTACTACAGCGGCAACCTGGAAGCGAACCAGAACAAGATCAACGCCGACAAGGCGTTGGACCTGCAGTTCGCGAAGGACATGTCGGCGTGGATCGCGGGCGGCCAGGTCGGTGCCCGCCCGGTGTATTCGCAGTCCTTGCCGTTCCGTGGGCTCATGTCCAACCTGCCGGCCGCATTGCAGAACCCGGCTGGTTCGCTGGCACTGTCGATCCTCAACGCCGGCTACCAACTGGATGTCGAGCTGTCGGCCATCCAGGAGCAGGGACGCGGCGAGGTCATCTCAAACCCTCGCATCGTCACCAGCAACCAGAAGGAATCGGTGATCAGGCAAGGCAAGGAAATCGGCTACCTGACGATCACGGGTTCCGGACTTGGCGCCACCCCGACCGTGGCGTTCAAGGAAGCGCTGCTCGAGTTGAAGGTGACGCCGACCATCACCAACGATGGCCGCGTCTTCCTGACCTTGGGTGTGAAGAAGGACGAGCTGGACGGTTACGTCAGCATGGGTACCTTCGGCGAAGTGCCGCAAATCGCGAAGCGTGAAGTCAACACTGCGGTACTGGTGGATGACGGGCAGACCGTGGTGATCGGCGGTGTCTACGAGTTCAGCGACACCACCGAACTGTCGAAGGTCCCGTTCCTCGGCGACCTGCCGGTGATCGGCAACCTCTTCCGCAACAAGAGTCGCTCCAAGAGCAAGGCCGAGCTGCTGGTGTTCGTGACCCCGAAGGTCATGCGCGTTACCCAGCGCTGAGCCACGGCGCATCGCACGACACGAACGGGAGCCGCAAGGCTCCCGTTTCGTTTGCGGCGAATGGGTCGTTCACCAGGGGCGTGCGAACCTTTGCGCGTTGAGCCGGTCGAAGTGGCCTGCATACGAGAGCCCCCAGATGGATAAGGCAATCCCCGACACCGCCACGCTGCATGACGCCTTCCGAGCCCTGCGCGAGGATCTTTCGCGCGAGATCGTTGGCCAGGCCGGCCTGATCGAACGCCTGCTGATCGCGTTGCTCGCCGATGGCCACCTGTTGGTCGAGGGCGCCCCCGGCCTGGCCAAGACCACCGCGATTCGTGCACTGGCGTCACGCCTCGAGGCCGATTTCGCCCGCGTCCAGTTCACTCCCGACCTGCTCCCCGCGGACCTCACCGGCACCGAGGTGTGGCGCCCGCAGGATGGGCGCTTCGAATTCCAGCCGGGGCCGATCTTCCACCCGATCCTGCTGGCCGACGAGATCAACCGCGCGCCGGCCAAGGTGCAATCGGCGCTGCTGGAGGCGATGGGCGAGCGCCAGGTCACGGTGGGCCGGCAGACCTATCCGCTGCCGCCGCTGTTCCTGGTGATGGCCACCCAGAACCCGATCGAGCAGGAAGGCACGTTCCCGTTGCCCGAAGCGCAGTTGGACCGCTTCCTGATGCACGTGCGCATCGGCTATCCACGCGTCGATGCCGAAACCGAAATCCTGCGGCTGGCGCGCGAACGCGCGCGCGACGTGCTGCAGGCGGCGTCGCACGCGCCGGCGCGGATGCCGCAGGCGCACGTGTTTGCTGCCCGCGCGGCGGTGCTCGACCTGCACTTCGCCCCCGCGCTGGAACGCTACCTGGTGGAGATCGTCCTGGCCTCGCGCGATGCGGGTCGCTACGACGCCGCGCTGGCAAGGCGGATCGCGTGGGGCGCAAGCCCGCGTGGCTCGATCGCGCTGGAACGTTGCGCGCGCGCGCGCGCCTGGCTGGAAGGGCGCGACTTCGTGACCCCGGAAGACGTGCGTGCAGTTGCGCCGGATGTGCTGCGCCATCGCGTGCTGCCCAGCTACGAAGCCACCGCGGAAGGCTGGGATGGCGAGCGACTGGTGTCCGAGCTGTTGCGCCTGGTGCCGCTGCCGTAAGCCGGCCACGGACAGGTCCGAACCCGGAGCGACCGTGACCGACGGCATCGTCCCCACGCTTTCCGAACTGGTCGGCCTGCGCGCCCTGGTGCAGGGCCGTCGCGGCGCGCGGCTCGGCCGGCATGGCGTGCAAGGGCAGGCGCTGTCCAACCTGCGCGGGCGTGGCATGGAGTACGCGGAGTCGCGCGAGTACGCGCAGGGCGACGATGCCCGCCACATCGATTGGCGGCTGACCGCACGCAGCGGGCGAACCCATACCAAGCTGTTCCAGGCCGAGCGCGAACGCCTCACGCTGGTCGTCGCGGACACCGCGCCATCGCTGTACTTCGGGACCCGCGTGCGCTTCAAGTCGGTGCAGGCCGCGCGTGCCGGTGCGCTGGCGGCATGGCTGGCGGCGCGTGACGGCGACCGAATCGCCGCGTTGCGCGGTTCGCATCGGGAAGCGCCGGTGCCCCCTGCGTCCGGACCGCGTGGCGCCTTGCGCGTGCTGGATGCACTGGTGCGCTGGTATGCGCAGCCGCCTGCGGATGATGAAGGCCTGGCGGTCGCGCTGGAGCATGCGCGGCGACTGCTCCGGCCCGGTTCGCGGCTGGTGCTGCTGGCCGATCCGTCCAGCATCGCCGCAGTCCCCGCGGAACGCTGGCCCGCGCTGGCGATGCACCATGAATTGATCGTGCTGCTGTTGGTCGATCCGCTGGAAACGTCGCCGCCGGCGAAACGCTTGCCATTCCGTGGCGCGCCGGGCGATCGCATCGAACTGGGGCTGGACACGGCACCCGTGCGCCAGCGCTGGCGGCAACAATTCGACATCCCGTTGGAGGCCACGCAGGCGATGCTGCAGCGGCAGGGAGCGCGGGTGATGACGCTCTCCACCATCGATGCCAGCGATGCGTGGCTGTCGCTGCTGGGACGGCCGAACGCGGTGGTGGCGACGGGAGCGGGGCGATGAACATGCCGTTGCCGCTGAAGGACGTGCATCCGGGCTTGGCGCCGTCGTGGTGGCCGCCAGCGCCGGGCTGGTGGATGGTCGCGGCTGTGCTGGCGCTGGTGGGTGTTGCGATGTGGTGGTGGATGCGCAGGCGACGCACGCGACGTGCGAGCATCCTGCGCTTGTTCGAAGGCACGGTGGATGCTGCAACCTCGCCTGCGCAACAGGTTGCGGCGATGTCGGACCTGTTGCGGCGCGCGGCACGGCGCAAGGATCCGCTCGCGGATCGCTTGCAGGGCGACGACTGGCTCCGCTTCCTCGACCAGGGAATGACCCCGCCATGCTTCGAGCATGGACCGGGTGCGCTGCTGCGCGAGGGTGCATTCCGTCGCGATGTCGATGAAGGCGCGGTACGCGCGCTGCGAACCGTCGCGCGCCAGCGCTACCTGACCTGGATGCTCGGCAAGTGAACCTGCTCGCGGACTGGCTGGGCATCGACGGCTTCGCCTGGCCGTGGCTGTTGCTCGCGATTCCCTTGCCGTTGTTGGCGCGTGTGTTGATGCCGGCGCGTGCGAACCCGCAACCAGCGCTCCGCGTGCCCTGGGGCGAGCGCCTGCGCAGGGTGGCCTCGGGCGGCGTGCTGGAGGTGGGTTCGCGCGGCTTCCCGTGGATGGCGATGCTGGCCTGGTGCCTGCTGTGTGTCGCCGCGGCGCGCCCGCAGCAGTTGGGTCCGCCCATCGCCCCGCCGCAGGTGGGCCGCGACATGATGCTGGCCGTCGACCTGTCCGCCAGCATGGGCGAGGAAGACATGGAACTTGGCGGTCGCCTGGTTGATCGCCTCACGGCGGCCAAGGCGGTGCTGGCCGATTTCCTCGACCGTCGGGTCGGTGACCGCATCGGCCTGGTCGTGTTCGGCGACCGTGCCTTCGCGCTGACGCCGTTGACGCTGGATCGCGACAGCGTGCGCCAGCAATTGGATGCCAGCGTGGTCGGCCTGGCGGGGCGCGCGACTGCGCTCGGTGATGCCATCGCGCTGTCGACCAAACGGCTGCAACAGCAACGCACCGAGCAGCGCGTGCTGATCGTGCTCACGGATGGCGTGAACACCGCCGGCGTCCTGGAGCCAGCCAAGGCCGCGCAGATCGCGCGCGATGCCGGCGTGCGCATCCACGCGATCGCCTTCGGCGGTGAAGGCGGCGGCGCGCTGTCGCTGTTCGGCCTGCGCCTGCCGGCGGGCGGCGACGAGGTCGATGAAGCCGGCCTGCAGAAGATCGCCCAGCTCACCGGCGGGCGTTTCTTCCGGGCCCGCGACACCGAGGCGCTGGCCGGCATCTACGCGGAGATCGACGCGCTGGAACCGGTCCAGCGGCAGGGACAGGCGGTGCGTCCGAAGATCGAGTGCTATCCGTGGCCACTCGGACTTGCCCTGGCGGTCGGCGCGCTGGCCGTGCTGCTGCGGAGGCGGGCATGAACCTGTTCCCTGACGTGCATTTCCTGCGCCCGTGGTGGTTGCTGGCGCTGCTGGTGTTGCCGATGCTCGCTTGGTGGTGGCGCAGGCAGGCGCAACAGCGCAATCCTTGGCGCGACCTGGTCGATGCGCATTTGTTGCCGCACCTGCTGGACCGCGGTGCCGAGCAACGCGCAGGGGTTTTGCCGCGTTGGTTGGCATTGGCCGCAACCGCGCTCGCGATCATTGCGCTGGCCGGCCCCGGCATCGGCAAGGACGAACAGCCGCTGTGGCAGGCGCAGGAACCGCTGGTGATCGCGCTGGACCTGTCCAGCGCCACCCTGGCGCGCGACCTGCCGCCGACGCGGCTTGCGCAGGCGCGCGCAAAGCTGGCCACGTTGCTGCGCGAACGCGCCGGTGGCCAGGTGGCGCTGGTCGCGTTCGCCGGCGATGCGTTCACGGTGGCGCCTCTGACCGAGGACGCAGCCAACGTCGCGCTGTTCCTGGATGCGCTGGATCCCGGGGTGATGCCGGATGACGGCCATCGCGCCGATCGCGCCATCGCGTGGTCGCAGGGACTGATGCGCCAGGCCGGATTCGCGCGTGGGCAGATCCTGTTGCTTACCGACCGCGCCGACGGCACCGATATCGATGCCGCGAGCAAGGCGAACGCCGCGGGCTACCGCGTGTCGGTGCTGGGCCTCGGGACTGAGCAGGGCGGCGTGTTCGATACGCCGGAGGGTCTCGGCCAGGCGCGGCTGGACGCCTCCGGGTTGAAGCGCCTCGCGGCCAGCGGTGGCGGCGGTTACCAGGCGCTGTCCCCGGGCGATGCCGACCTCCGCGCGCTGGGCGTGCTGGATCCGCGGCAGGACGCCGGTACCAGCGTGCGCGGGCAGAAGGTGTCGCGCTGGCGCGACGACGGCTACTGGCTGCTTCCCGTGGTCTTGCTGCTGTGCCTGCCGCTGTTCCGTCGCGGCGCTGCATTCGCGCTGCTGCTCGCTTGCGGCCTGTGGCTGCCGATGGTGCCTGCGTCCGCACAGTCATCGTCGTCCGGAGGCAGCCTGTGGCAACGCGCGGACCAGGCCGAACATGCGCGCATGCAGGACGGCATCGCGGCTTACAGGCAGAAGGACTATCCGCGCGCGATCGAACGGTTTTCGACCGTCGGCGGCGCGGAAGGCCAGTACAACCTGGGCAACGCGCTTGCCAAGGCGGGCCGCTACGACGACGCGATCGCCGCCTACGATCGCGCGCTGGAATTGCAGCCGGGAATGAAGGACGCAGCGTTCAACCGCAATCTGGTGCGGGTGGCGAAACAACTGCCCAAACGCCCGCAGGACAAGGGCGAGGACAAGGACGGCAAGGGCGGCAAGGACGGGCAGCCCCCGCAGGCATCGAAGCCGGGACAGCAAGGCCAGGCGGGCAAGCCGCAAGCACCGCCAGCGCAAGGCAAGGGCGGCCAGGCAGGCAAGCCGCCGCAAGCGCCCCCGCAGAAGGATCCGCAATCGCAAGCGCAGGCCGACGCCGCGCAACGCGAACGCATGCAGCAGGCGTTGCAGAAGCAACAGGCGAAGCAGCCTGGCCAGCAACCGAAGCCCGACCAACGCGGCAAGCCCCAGGAAACCGCCGAGCAGCGCGAGCGTCGCCTCGCCAACGAAGCGTGGTTGCAGCGCGTGCCTGACGATCCGGGTGCGTTGCTGCGTGCGCGCTTCCAACTGGAACAGCAGCGCCGTCGCGGGGCCACGCCATGACGCGCGCGATCGCGTGGCTGTTGGTGTGCCTGCTCGCGTTTTTCGCGTCGCCATCGCATGCACAGACACGCGCCTGGCTGGATCGCGCGCAGGTCAGCCATGGCGAAACCGCCACCCTCAACATCCAGACCGACCAGTCGGTGGCGTCGATCGACTACACGCCGCTGCAACGGCAGTTCGACATCGCGGGACAGACCGTGCGACGCAGCTATCAACGCAGCAATGGACGCTCGACCGCGACCTCGCTGTTCGCTGTCGGCCTGCGCCCGCGCGGCCCCGGGGTCTTCACCATTCCGGCGTTGCGCGTCGGCAAGACCACCACCGCGCCGTTGCGATTGACGGTGGTGCCGCCCTCGGTGCTGCCCGCCAGCGGCGACGCGGACGCCTTCGTCGAGACCGTGGTCGATGCCGCGCGGCCCTACGTGCAGCAGGCGGTCGGGGTGCAGGTGCGCCTGCACTACGCGGTGCCGCTGATGTCCGGACAGCTTGAACAGGATCCGCCGACCGGGGCCAGCCTGCGCCAGGTCGGCGAGGACCTCACCTACCAGCGGCAGATCGACGGGCGCCGCTACAACGTGGTCGAGCGGCGGTTCCTGCTGATCCCGGAGCGCAGCGGTGCATTGGTCTTGCCCGGCGCGCGCTTCAACGGACAGACCATGGGCGGCTTCTTCGACCAGGTGTTCGATGACGGCCGCAAGGCGGTGTCCGCGGCCTCGCCAGCCCGGCGCCTCGACGTGCTGCCGATTCCCACGGGGGCCCCGCAGCCGTGGTTGCCGCTGCATGACCTCAAGTTGCGATATGTGCAGGCGCCGACGCAGGCGCGCGCGGGTGAAGCGGCATCCGTCGAGATCGAAGTCATCGCCGACGGCGCCACCGCCACGCAATTGCCGCCGGTCGCGCTGGCGGAGACGGCGGGCGTGCAATTGTTCGCGGATCCGCCGCAGGTTGACGAGCAATTCGTCGATGGCCGGCCGCGCAGCATCCTGCGCCGGCGCATCGCCATCGTGCCCTTGCAGGCCGGGGCGCTGTCGATCGCGGGGCCGCGCATCGAATGGTGGGACGCGGCGCAGGGCGTGGCGCGTACCGCGATGCTGCCGTCGTTGCAGTTGCAGGTCGCGCCGGGCGCCGCTGCCGCCACGACCTCCGTCGATGCCGCGGCACCCGCCGGGCGTGCAGGCGCGGATGCGCCATCGGGCGATGCCGCGCATGCGTGGTCGCGCAGGTGGCCGTGGCTGCTGCTCGCCGCGGCGTTGCTGGTCGTGCTCGCGTGGTGGCGTTGGCCGCGCGCGCGGGTGCCTGCAGCGGATGCATGCGGTGATGCGCCATCGCCCGAGGCACCGGCAGCGCGCATCCCGTCGTTGCCGGACGCACTGAAGCGTGACGACCTGGGCGTGATCGCGCAGGCCCTGGGCGCGGCGGCCGGCTCGCATGGCGAGGATCTCGACGCCGTGCGCCAGCGGCTGGACGATGCGGCGCAGGTCGAGGCGGTCATGCAGCTGCAGGCCGCGCGCTGGGGCAGCGGCGATGCCGCACCGACCCTCGCCGTGTTGCGTGCCGCGTTCGCGAAGGGCCCGCGTTGGCGCAAGGCTGCGCCGGCATCGAACTCGTTGCTGCCACCGCTGTATCCGGAATAGGTGCGCAGCCCCTTCGACTTCGTGGCTTCGCCACGACGGTCAGGGCGGACAAGCTCGGTTTGTTAAGCTCGCCCGCTACACGGAGCGAGGCGACGCGATGAGCGAGGCGAAGGCCGGAAGCGGCAAGCTGCAACTGCACTGGAAGATGCTGATCGGCTTCCTTGCCGGCCTGGCGCTTGGCCTGGTCGCGCACTACGGTGCGGGCAGCGACGCCGGCTGGGTGCAGTGGCTCACGACCTACGTGACGCAACCGGCGGGCACCTTGTTCCTGCGCCTGATCTTCATGCTGGTGATCCCGCTGCTGTTCTCCGCGCTGATCATCGGCGTGGCCGAAATGGGCGATGTGCGCTCGCTCGGCCGCGTCGGCTGGAAGACGCTGGGCTACACGGTGATCGCGTCGGGCATCGCGGTCGCACTGGGCCTGCTGCTGGTGAACTGGCTGCAACCCGGCGCGGGCGTGGATCCGGCCGCCGCGCAGGCGATGCTGGCGCAGGGCGCGGACCGGGCGAAGGACATCGTGGGCAGCACTGCTTCGCAGCCCCGGGGCCTGGACATGCTGCTGGCGATCGTGCCGGACAACGTGGTCAAGGCCGCGGCCGAGAACACCATCCTGGCGGTGATGTTCTTCGCACTGATGCTCGGCATCGGCCTGGTGCTGACCCGCACGCCCGCCACCGAAACCCTGCTGCGCGGCATCCAGGGCCTGTTCGAGGTGTCGATGACGCTGATCGGGCTGGTCATCCGCCTGGCGCCGTACGCGGTGTTCTGCTTCATGTTCAACCTGGCCGCGCTGTTCGGCTGGGACCTGCTCAACAGCCTGGGCAAATATGTCGGCGTCGTGGTCCTGGCGCTGGCGCTGCACATGCTCGTGGTCTACTCGTTGATGCTGAAGTTCCTCGGCGGCTGGTCGCCGCTGAAGTTCTTCAAGGGCTCGCAGGAAGCGATGGTGATGGCGTTCTCGACCGCGTCGAGCAACGCGACGTTGCCGGTGTCGCTGCGGGTCGCCGAGGAAAAACTGCACCTGCCGAAGAAAATCTCGCGCTTCGTGCTGACCGTCGGCGCCACCGCCAACCAGAACGGCACCGCGCTGTTCGAGGGCGTCACCGTGCTGTTCCTCGCCCAGTTCTTCGGCGTGGATCTCTCCCTCACCCAGCAGGTCACGGTGATGTTCGTCTGCATCCTCGGCGGCATCGGCACCGCCGGCGTCCCCGCTGGCTCGCTGCCTGTGGTGGCGTTGATCTGCGGCATGGTCGGCGTGCCGCCGGAAGGCATCGGCCTGATCCTGGGCGTGGACCGTTTCCTCGACATGTGCCGCACCACCCTGAACGTGACCGGGGACCTGATGCTGGCGGCAGTGGTGTCGAAGGGCGAGGAAGACCCGGAGACCGCGTAGCCACGCGTTCTTCGCTCGCGTTTCCGGATCGGGCTGCGCGCATGGGACAATGGGCGGCCCGCATGCCGCCGGGCGCCTCCCCATGATGCCCCCATGACGACGCCCAGCCGCCGCGACCTCGCCAACGCCATCCGTTTCCTCGCCATCGACGCGGTCCAGGCCGCCAACTCCGGCCATCCCGGCATGCCCATGGGCATGGCCGACATCGCCGAAGTGCTGTGGAACGATGTCCTCAAGCACAATCCGGCGAACCCGCGCTGGGCCGATCGCGACCGCTTCATCCTGTCCAACGGCCACGGCTCGATGCTGCAGTACGCGCTGCTGCACCTGAGCGGCTACGACCTGTCGATCGACGACCTCAGGCAGTTCCGCCAGCTGGACTCGAAGACCCCGGGCCATCCCGAGAACTTCATGACCTGCGGCATCGAGACCACCACCGGCCCGCTGGGCCAGGGCCTGGCGAATGCCGTGGGCTTCGCGCTGGCGGAGAAACTGCTGGCGCAGCGCTTCAACCGCGATGGCCACGCGATCGTCGACCACCGCACCTGGGTGTTCATGGGCGACGGCTGCCTGATGGAAGGCATCAGCCACGAAGCCGCATCGCTTGCCGGCACCTGGGGCCTCGGCAAGCTGGTCGCGTTCTGGGACGACAACCACATCAGCATCGACGGCAATACCGATGGCTGGTTCACCGACGACACCCCGAAGCGTTTCGAGGCCTACGGCTGGAACGTGGTGCGCGGCGTCGACGGGCATGACCCGGTCGAGATCAGGACCGCGATCGAAACCGCACGCAAGTCCTCCGACAAGCCCACGCTGATCTGCTGCCGCACCACGATCGGTTTCGGGTCGCCGAACAAGGCCGGCAAGGAGTCCTCGCATGGCTCGCCGCTGGGCAAGGACGAAGTGGTCGCCACCCGTGAAGCGCTGGGTTGGGAACACGGCGCGTTCGACATCCCGCAGGCGCTGTACGACGGCTGGCGCGCACGCGACCTCGGCGCGGTCGAGGCCGACTGGGACGCGCGTTTCGCTGCGTATGCCGCGGCATTCCCGTCCGAAGCCGCCGAGTTCCAGCGTCGCCTTGCCGGCGACTTGCCGGACGGCTTCGTCGATGCCGCGCTGGCGTTCGCAATCAAGACCCAGCAGGACGGCCCGAGCATCGCCAGCCGCAAGGCCTCGCAGAACTGCATCGAGGCGTTCGCGCCGCTGCTGCCGGAACTGGTGGGCGGTTCGGCCGACCTGGCGCATTCCAACCTGACCCTGTGGAAGGGCAGCAAGTCGGTCGCGACCGATGATGCCAACGCCAATTACGTCTACTACGGCGTGCGCGAGTTCGGCATGACCGCGATCGCCAACGGGCTCGGCCTGCATGGCGGCTTCATCCCGTACGACGCCACCTTCCTGGTGTTCAGCGATTACGCGCGCAATGCGGTACGCATGGCCGCGCTGATGGGCGTGCGCGCCCTGCATGTCTACACCCACGATTCGATCGGCCTGGGCGAAGACGGCCCGACCCACCAGCCGATCGAGCACCTCGCCTCGCTGCGCTACATCCCCGACAACGACGTCTGGCGTCCCTGCGATGCGGTGGAATCGGCGATGGCGTGGAAGGCCGCGATCCAGCGCGATGATGGTCCGAGCTGCCTGATCTTCAGCCGCCAGAACCTGCCGCACCAGGCGCGCGACGAAGGCCAGTTGCTGGACATCGCGCGCGGTGGCTACGTGCTGAAGGACAGCGTGGGCACGCCGGAGGTGATCCTGATCGCGACGGGTTCGGAAGTGGGCCTCGCGATGCAGGCCGCCGAGCAGCTGGGCGACGGCGTGCGCGTGGTGTCGATGCCGTGCACCGACGTGTTCGATCGCCAGGACGCGGCGTATCGCGAATCCGTGCTGCCGAAGGCGGTGCGCAAGCGCGTCGCCATCGAGGCCGGCGTCAGCGATTTCTGGCGCAAGTACGTCGGCCTGGATGGCGCGGTGATCGGCATCGACACGTTTGGTGCCTCGGCGCCGATCGAGGCATTGATGCCGCACTTCGGTTTCACCGTCGAGCATTTGATCCAGGTCATCCGCGAACTCTGAGGGCCGCGCTAGCATCCCCGCTGTCATGTCGATCCACAGTCGCCCCCTGAACCGTTGGATGGCCCGCCTCGCGCTGGCGGCGATCCTGCTGCTGGCCGGCGTGCCGACACTCGGGCGCTGGATGGACGCGGGCCGCGAGGCCCCGGCGCTCGCTGCCACGGCCATGTGCACCAGCGAGGGCATGGCCTGGTCGGCGCCTTCCAGTTTGTTCGGAAGCGATCCGATTCCCGCCGGTACCCAAACCGGCGAGGACTGCGCCTACTGCCCGTTGCTGGCCAGCGCCGTGCCGCTGGTGCTGGCGACGCTACTGCTGTCACCACCGCCGGCGCCGCCGCCCGCGGTCGACATCCCCGTAGCGCCAGCGAGCGATGCGGGGCATGCGCATGGACTGGGTGCACGGGGTCCACCGCTTTTCTCCTGAACCACAAGACCGTCTTTCCCGCGAGGCCGCGTGCCTCGCCCCTTGTGTTCCGGAGCCAACATGTCCCGTTTCCCGCTTGCGACGGCGCTGCCGTCGCGACTGGCGCTTGCCTGCGCCATTTCCCTGGCCGCCTTTCCGGCCGCTGCCTCCGATGACGAGGCGAAGACGCTGGATCGCGTCATCGTCACCGCCACGCCGATCCAGCCGCTGACCTTCGAAACCGACCCGAAGCTGCCGCGCCAGCCGGTTCCTGCCAGCGATGGCGCCGACTACCTCAAGACCATTCCCGGCTTCACCGCCCTGCGCAATGGCGGCACCAACGGCGATCCGGTCCTGCGCGGGATGTTCGGGTCGCGCCTCAACCTGCTGTCCAACGATGGCAGCATGCCCGGCGCATGCCCGGCGCGGATGGACAACCCGCTGTCCTACGTCGCCCCGGAGACCTACGACCGCCTGACCGTGGTGAAGGGCCCGCAGACCGTGCTCTGGGGGCCTGGCGCGTCGGCCGGGACGGTGCGCTTCCAGCGCGACACGCCGCG
>DAOOCX010000011.1:0-32499 GCA_035408605.1 Thermomonas sp.
GGCCACGCTGGAAGGACGCGCGCTGCACAACGTGCAGAACGCGATGTTCGCGGCGTCGATCGCGTTCTCGCTGGGCATGAAGCTGGATGCGATCCGCCACGGCCTGCGCACCTTCGACACCACCTTCTTCCAGGCGCCGGGCCGGATGAACGTGTACGGCGAACATCCGTTCAAGGTGATCATGGACTACGCGCACAACGCGCACGCCACCAGCGTGATGGCGGACCTGGCGCAGCGCCTGGACGTGGGCGGACGGCGCATCGTCGTCGTCGCCGGCCCGGGCGATCGCCGCGACGAGGACCTGCGCGACATCGCCGCCACCGTGGCCGGCAAGTTCGACCATTACATCGTCCGCCGCGACGATGGCCTGCGAGGCCGCGATGGCGACGAAGTGCCGCGGATCATCGCCAGGGCGCTGGAGGCCGCGGGCGTGGATGCGTCCGCGATCAGCATGATCCCCGACGAGCAGGAAGCGGTGGATGCCGCCCTGCGCATGGGCCAGCCGGGCGACCTGCTGGTGGTCTTCGCCGATGCGCTGGTGCGCACCTGGAAGCAGATCATCCGCTTCAAGCCCGAGGGCGAGATGCAGACGTCGACCGCGCGTGCGGAAGTGCCCACGCTGGAAACCACGCTGGACGAGCAACTGGTCGCGGCGATGGAAGGCGTTGTGCGCGATGAGCGCGGCCTGCGTTTCGAGCGCGAGGAAAGCGATTGAGCACGGTCGCGATGCAGGAACCGTTCGAGGATTCGCGCCGGCTGACCGGGGCCAACCTGTATTTCGACGGATCCGGCGCGGCGCTGGAGACGGCGCATGGCTTGACGTTCGATGCCGGCACCCCGCAACGCTGGCGCGCGAACATCCACAAGGCGTTGGCGTTGCTCGGTTGGCCGCTCGGTGCCGTGGTGGTGCGCGAGCACGCCAGCGGCGCCTCGCTGGCGTTCGAAGCGCCGTTCGACCAGTTGTACGTCGCCACCGAAGTGAACGAGTGGGCGCTGTATTCGGCGATGGGCCTGCGTGCCGGCGATACACCCGTGGACGACGAAGCGGAGCTGCCACGCCCGCATGTCGCCCATCACGATGACGATGAAGCATTGCGCCAGTTGCAGGCGCTTGCGGCGGCGGAAGCAAAGCCGGCCTTGCGCGCGCTGGTCGAAGACGCGCATGCGCGCGGCGTTCCCGCGCATGCCGACGACGATGCGCTGTCGCTCGGCGAGGGCGCGACATCGCAGCGCTGGCCATTGGCCGGGTTGCCGGCGACCGACGACGTGCCATGGGCGCGACTGCATGCGGTCCCCAAGGCCGTTGTCACCGGTTCCAACGGCAAGACCACCACCGTGCGCCTGCTCGCCGCGATGCTGCGCGCGCATGGCTTGCATGCCGGTTACAGCAGCACCGACGGCCTGTTCATCGACGGCGAGCGCGTGGAAGCCGGCGACTATTCCGGCCCGGTCGGCGCACGCACCGTGCTGCGCGATGCGCGGGTCGATGCCGCGGTGCTGGAAACCGCGCGCGGCGGCTTGCTGCGACGTGGCCTGGTCGCCCGCGATGCGCGCGTGGCGGTGGTCACCAACATCGCGGCCGACCACTTCGGCGAATACGGTATCCACACGCTGGACCACATCGCGGCGGTGAAGCTGGTCGTCGCGAAATCGCTCGCGGCCGATGGCCTGCTGGTACTCAATGCCGATGATCCGATGCTGGTCGCGCATGCGCCGGCATCGCGTCGCATCGGCTGGTTCGCGCTGGCATTGGCCGATGCGATGGCGCGCGGCACGCATGCCTGCGGCGTGCGCGACGGCCGTCTGGCCCTGTCGCATGACGGCATCGAACACGATCTCGGCGAGGTTGCCGCGATGCCGCTCTCGGTGGGCGGCGCGGCGCGCTACAACATCGCCAACATCGCCGCGGCGTCGCTGGCCGCGCATGCGCTCGGCATCGCGGCATCGACGATCGCCGGCGTGCTTGCGCGCTTCGGTGCCCGCAATGCCGACAACCCCGGCCGCCTGCAGCGCTGGACGCTGGGCGATGTCGACGTGTTGCTGGACTACGCGCACAACCCGGACGGCCTGCGCGGCCTGCTCGACGTCGCCGCCGGCTTGCGTCGCGGCGGGCGCCTGGGATTGCTGCTGGGCCATGCCGGCAATCGGCTGGAATCGGATTTCCATGCCCTGGCGGCGGTCGCAGCGGACGCGAAGCCCGAACGCGTGTGGCTGAAGGACATCGGCGGCGACTACCTGCGCGGACGTGCCTCCGGCGACGTGGCGATGATCCTGCGCGATGCCTTGCTCGCATCGGGCATGGCCGAGACCGACCTGCCGGTCTGCCTGGACGAGGCGCAGGCCTCGCGCGAAGCGTTGGCCTGGGCACGGGCCGGCGACCTGCTGGTCCTGCCGGTGCACGAGCTGGCACGGCGCGACGAGGTCGTGGCCTTGCTGGATCACCTGCAGGCCGAGGGTTGGCGCGCGGGCGAGGTGTTGCCGGTCGCATGAGGTGTCGCTGTTCGTGGTGAGCCTGTCGAACCACGGGAGGCGTCACGTCAGTCGGTTCCGTTCATGGTTCGACAGGCTCACCACGTACGGACCTGCATTTCGCTGCACCACGAAGCGAGTGCGCCGGCTCGCTTAGAATGGCGCTCCCCCGCGAGCGCCCTGCCATGCACGACGACCGTTTCGCACGCCTGCCCGAGCCGCCCTACTACGCGGTGATCTTCAGTTCGCGCCGCCGTGGCGATGCCGCCGGTGGCTATGCCGAGGCCGCGACCCGCATGGAAGAGCTCGTCGCAACGCAGCCCGGTTTCCTCGGCGCCGAATCCGCGCGCGATGGCGAAGGCTTCGGCATCACCACCGCGTATTTCGACAGCGAAGCCTCGATCAAGGCCTGGCGCGAGCATGCCGAACACGCCAGCACCCGCCAGCGTGGCCGCGAGGCCTGGTATTCGCAGTACGCCGTGCGCGTTGCCAAGGTCGAACGTGCCTATGGCTGGGAGCGCGCCGATGCATGACGTGCTGAAGCGCATCCTGGCGCGCAAGCAGGAAGAAGTGGCCGAACGTCGCGAGCGCGTCTCGCTGTTCGAACTGAAGGCGCGCGCGGCATCGGCACCGCCGGTGCGCGGGTTCGCCGATGCGGTGCAGGCGAAGATCGCCGCGGGCCTGCCGGCGGTGATCGCCGAAGTGAAGAAAGCCAGTCCCAGCAAGGGCGTGATCCGTGCCGATTTCCATCCTGCGGACATTGCCCGCAGTTACGAGGCCGGCGGCGCGGCCTGCCTGTCGGTGCTGACCGACATCGATTTTTTCCAGGGCAGCGACGCCTACCTGCAGCAGGCGCGCGCGGCGTGTTCGCTGCCGGTGCTGCGCAAGGACTTCATCGTCGATGCCTACCAGTTGCACGAGGCGCGCGTGCTCGGTGCCGACTGCGTGCTGCTGATCGCCGCCGCGCTGGACGACCGGCAGCTGTCCGAATTCGCCTTCATCGCCGACGAGCTCGGCATGGACGTGCTGGTCGAGGTGCATGACCTGGACGAGCTCGAGCGCTCGCTGCCGGTGCCGGCGCGCCTGCTCGGCATCAACAACCGCAACCTGCGCACCTTCGAGGTCTCGCTGCAGGCCACGCTGGACCTGAAGGCGATGGTGCCGGCGGACCGCGTGCTGGTGACCGAGAGCGGGATCCTGGCGCCGGCCGACGTGCAGTTGATGCGCCAAGCCGACGTGCATGCCTTCCTGGTCGGCGAGGCCTTCATGCGCCAGCCGGATCCGGGCCGCGCGCTCAGCGACCTGTTTGCCGCGTGAGCGTGCACGAAGCCGCATCGGCATTCCCGGTGCCGCGCGACGATGCGCCGCTGGTGGTGTTCGACTTCGACCACACGCTGTATGACGGCGACTCCGGCAGTCATCTGTTCAAGTGGCTGATCCAGCGCGCGTGGTGGCGGCAGTTGCTGGCGATCCTGGCGGCACCCGTGGCCGGGCCGATGGTGGCGTTCCTGCCGACGCGTCGTGCCGGCATTTCGGTATTCGTCTGGATCGGCACGATCGGCCTGCATCGGCGTCGCGACCTCGACGCATTGATCGATGCATATGTGGCCGGCCATGTCGACGCCATCCGGTCGCGGCTGTTGCCGATCGCGCTCGAGGTGTTCCGCGCGCACCGCGAAGCCGGCGACCGCGTGGTCGTGGCCACCGGCGCGCCGCCGGAGCTCGCACGCGCGATCCTGGCCTTCGTTGCCCATGAAGACGTGCCGGTGGTGGGCACCCTGGTCGGGCCGAAATTCGGTGCGGTCGCGGCGATCCGCCACTGCCACCACGCGATGAAGATGACGATGTTGCGCGATGCCGGCTTCACCCGGCCGGTCGCGATCGCCTACACCGACAGCAGCGCCGACCTGCCGCTGTTGCAGGCCGCGGTGCGCCCGGTGGTGGTGAATCCGAAGGCCGGCAGCGTGGCGATGTTCCGCAAGGTGCTGCCAGCGGGCACGCCGATCCTCAATTGGGGTTGCGCCGACCGCGCGGGAGATCCGGTGGCCTGAGTCGGCAATGCCTGGCCCGGGTCAGCGAAGCGCGTCCGGGTCAGGCCGGTGCCTGGGCGGCATCCTGCACGGTCAGGCGCCGAGTTGCTTCACGAAACGCACGGAGCTGTCCTTGTAGCCGCAGGCCCGGTAGAACGCATGCGCCTCGGTGCGCTGCGAGCCGCTGGTGAGTTCGATGCGCGCGGCACCGCCACTGCGGGCACGGCGCTCGGCTTCCTTCAGCAGCTGCCGACCGATGCCCAGGCCCTGCGCGGTCGGGGTGACCACCAGCGCGGTGACCCGGCAGGTGATGGTGCCCAGCGGCAGGTAGTACATGAAATCCAGCGCGACCAGGCCGCAGACCGCACCGTCGCGGCGGGCCAGCACCAGCGCCTGGCGGTCGTTGGCGGCGATGGCATCGATCCGCTCGGCGGCGTCTTCGATCTCGCAGGGATAGCCCAGGTCGGTGAGGAGGCGGGCGACGTCGTCGGCATCGGCGATCATCGCGCTGCGCAGGTCGGTGCCGAGCGGGGAGGGGCCGGAGGAGAACGCCTGGCTCATGCGCGGGTCAGTCGCGGGTGCCGTAGACCACCACGGTCTTGCCGCGCGCGTGCAGCTTGCCGTCGGCCTGCAGTTTCTTCAGCACGCGGCCGGCCATCTCGCGCGAGCAGCCGACCAGGCGCGCCAGTTCCTGCCGCGAGACGCGCAGCTGGGTGCCCTGCGGATGGCTGAGCGCGTCGGGTTCGCGGGACAGGTCGAACAGGGTGCGGTAGATGCGGTCGCTGACGTCCAGGAACGCCAGGCGACCGGCCTTGCGGCTGGTATCCAGCAGGCGCTGGCTGATCTGCGCGCCCATCGAGTAGAGCAGGCGGGCGGCATCGTTGGCCTGGGTGGTGAGCAATTGCTGCAGGCGCTCGTAGCCGATCTCGGCCAGTTCGCAGGCGGTGCGCGTGCGCAGCGCCACGCCGCGTTGCTGCGCTTCCACGAACAGGCCCATCTCGCCGACGAACTCGCCGGGCCCGATGTAACCCAGCACCAGCTCGCGGCCGTCATCCTCGCTGGCGATGATGCTGACCGAGCCGGACATGATGTAGTACAGGGTGCCGGCGTCGTCGCCGGGGCGGAACACGTCGGTCCGCGCCGGATACTTGCGGCGGTGGCAATGCGCGATGAAGCGCTCGATGGTCGCGGCGTCCGCAAGCAGCGGATTGATCGCGCGCGGCATCACGGGCTTGCTGTAGCTGGTGCTCATCGGGACGCCTCGGGGGATGCCCCAGCTTAGGCGGAACCGTGATGGCGGGCAAACTTCTGCACGCGCCGGCCGGCGCTTTGCCGCATAATCGCGGGCCTGTTCGAGCCATCCGGAACTGCCTGCCGTGGTCAAACCGCTGCCGCGCCTGAAGCTGCAAGGCTTCAACAACCTCACCAAGTCGCTGAGCTTCAACATCTACGACGTGTGCTACGCAGCGTCGGAAGACGAGCGCAGGCGCTACATCGAGTACATCGACGAGGAATACAACGCCGATCGCCTGACCCAGATCCTCACGGACGTGGCGGAGATCATCGGCGCCAACATCCTCAACATCGCCCGCCAGGACTACGATCCGCAGGGCGCGTCGGTGACGATCCTGATCTCCGAGCAGCCGGTGGTCGACAAGGCCGATGCCAAGGGCGTGATCTCCGATGCGGTGGTCGCCCACCTGGACAAGTCGCACATCACCGTGCACACCTATCCGGAAACCCATCCGGACAACGGCATCGCCACCTTCCGCGCCGACATCGACGTGTCGACCTGCGGCGTCATCTCGCCGCTGAAGGCGCTGAACTACCTGATCGAGTCGCTGGAGTCCGACATCGTGGTGATGGACTACCGCGTGCGCGGCTTCACCCGCGACGTGAAGGGCCGCAAGCACTACATCGACCACAAGATCAATTCGATCCAGGACTACCTGGCCAAGAACGTCGGCGCCCGCTACGAGATGCTGGACGTCAACGTCTACCAGGAGAACATCTTCCACACGAAGATGCACATGAAGGAATTCGACCTCGACAACTACCTGTTCGAGGAGAAGGCGAAGAACCTGTCGTTCAAGGAGCGCATGAAGATCGAGGCGCGCCTGAAGCGCGAGATCGAAGAGCTCTACCACGGCCGCAACCTGGTCGACTGACCGGTCGCGACGTGATGACGAGAAAGCCGGCGCAAGCCGGCTTTTTCATGCGCGGGACTCAGCCTGCGCCCGGTCGCGCCGGCAGGCCCAAGGCGCCAGCGACCAGTTGCATCGCCTCCATGTCGCGCTCGCGGGTGATCCAGCCGGCCAGCGTGGGTTCGCCGGTTTCGACCGTCCACAGGCAGAAGTGGTGTTCGCGCAACTGCACGAAGGCGGCGTGCAGCAACGCGGACGTGTCGGGTGCTTCGCCCGCGTCCTCGTCGAGCGGCCAGTCGATCCGCAGCCGCCAGCGCGCCGCCAGCTCGTCCAGCGCCTCCATCAGGCCCTGCGCATCGTCCTCGCCCACGTGGAAGCCGGCCTTCCAGTCGGTCGCGTCGCGCAGCAGCAGGGCCGGGTCGGCGCGTTCGCCGGCCTCGTCCAGGGCGCGCTGGAAGGCGGCGAACTGCTCCAGCGCGGCATCCTCGTCATCTGGATTGACCAGCAGGAGGAATTGCCAGGCCACCGCCTCCAGCGCGTCCTCTTCCTCCACGCCGGCCTGCGCGTGGAAGGCGTGCTCGAAGTTGTCGTCGGGGTCGTATTCGTGGGCGGCCATGGTCGCGTCCTGCGGTTGCGCGGCATGCGCAAGCGCGCAGCATACGTCCGCCGCGCGCACGGGGCGGCTGCCCGTAGAATGGCGCACCCCCGACCAGGCCCCGCGGCCACGGACGCGCCATGGCCGCCAACGCCACGATCTACAAGGCCGAGCTGCAGGTCACCGATCTCGACCGCCACTACTACGCCAGCCATGCGCTGACCCTGGCCCAGCACCCCTCGGAGACCGAGACCCGGCTGCTGGTCCGGTTGATCGCGTTCGCGCTGCATGCAGACGAGCGCCTGGAGTTCGGGCGCGGGCTGAGCGACGAGGACGAACCGGCGTTGTGGCGGCGCGACTACACCGGCGACATCGAGCAATGGATCGAGCTGGGCCAGCCGGACGAGGGCCGCCTGCGCAAGGCCAGCGGCCGCGCGGCGCAGGTGGTCGTGGTCGGCTACGGCGGGCAGGCCGCCGAGGCGTGGTGGAAGCGGAACGCCGCGGCGCTGGGCCGGCTGCGCAACCTGACGGTGCTCGAGCTGGACGATGCCGAAGTCGCCGCGGCGACGGACCTGCTCGGGCGCGGCATGCGGGTCACCGCGATGATCCAGGACGGCGAGCTGCAGTTGATGGATGCCGAACGCAGCGTGTCGTTGCGGCCGCGGATCCGCCTGCAGCATGGGGTGGCCACGCCGGACTGAGCCGGCTCAAAGCCGGTAGGCGACGGCCTTCATCAGCGTCGATGCCGCCTTCATGAGGGCCGGCACCGGCTGCGGCAACACCTTGGCGCCGGCCTGCTCGGCCTGGTCGGCGTGGCGGGCCTCGTCGTCCTTCATCACCTGCAGGATCGCCCGGCTGCGCAGGTCGGCGTCGGGCAGGGTGTGCAGGTGTTCTTCCAGGTGCGCCTCGACCTGGTGCTCGGTCTCGACCACGAAGCCCAGGTTCCAGCCATCGCCGCGCAGCCCCGCGAGCGCGCCGATCGCGTAGCTGCCGGCGTACCAGACCGGGTTGAGCAGGCTGGGTCGGCTGTCCAGCTCGCGCAGCCGGTCGGCGCACCAGGCCAGGTGGTCGGTTTCTTCCTGCGCTGCCTCCAGCAGGTGGGCGCGGGTGGCCGGATCGCGGGCAACCGCGGCCTGGCCGATGTACAGCGCCTGCGCGCACACCTCGCCGACATGGTTGATGCGCATCAGGCCGGCGGCGTGGCGGCGCTCGGCATCGTCCAGGACCACGTCGGGAGTGGATTCGCCGGGGTTGGCGCGCCCCGCGCGCGGACTGCCGGCCACGGTGGACAGCGCGTTCTGGGCCGAATCCAGCAGGCGGTCTAGGCGACTCAGGATGCGTGAGGTCGACATGCCGCCATTCTAGGCGGCCGGAAGGGCGGGTTGCACGGGCCGGCGTCGCGGGCTATCATCCCGCTCCTTTCGCGCCGAAATCCCGTCAAGGGCCGCCCGTCTCGGGTCGGATCGAAAGAACAACGCGAGGCGACCTTCCGCAGCCGCAACCCGCTGCGCAACCAGCCCGACCATGCACCCCTGAAGAGTTCCCATGAAGACTTTCATTGCCAAGAACGAGACCGTCCAGCGCGACTGGTACGTCGTGGACGCCGAGGGCAAGACCCTGGGTCGTCTGGCCGCAGCACTGGCCTACCGCCTGCGCGGCAAGCACAAGCCCGTTTTCACCCCGCACGTCGATACCGGCGATTACCTCGTCGTGATCAACGCCGAGAAGATCGCGGTGACCGGCAAGAAGCTGACCGACAAGATGTATCACCGGTTCACCGGTTACGTCGGCAACCTGAAGACCGAATCCCTGCAGCAGGCGCTGGAGCGCCACCCGGAGCGCGTGATCGAGATCGCGGTCAAGGGCATGCTGCCGAAGAACACCCTGGGCCGCGCGATGTACCGCAAGCTCAAGGTCTACAAGGGCTCCGAACACCCGCACGCTGCTCAGCAGCCGCAGACGCTGGACATCTGATCATGGCGATTTCCCAGAATTACGGCACCGGCCGCCGCAAGTCCTCCGTTGCCCGCGTGTTCCTGCGCAAGGGCACCGGCACCATCACCGTCAACGAGCGCCCGCTGGACGAGTTCTTCGGCCGCGAGACCGCGCGCATGATCGTGCGCCAGCCGTTGGAGCTGACCAAGCACATCGAGACCTTCGACATCGTCGCCACCACCACCGGCGGCGGCACCACCGGCCAGGCCGGTGCGATCCGCCTGGGCATCGCCCGCGCGCTGGTCGAGTACGACGAAACCCTGAAGATCGAGCTGCGCAAGGCCGGTTTCATGACCCGCGATGCGCGCGAAGTCGAGCGCAAGAAGGTCGGCCTGCACAAGGCACGTCGCGCCACCCAGTTCTCCAAGCGCTAATCCGAGTCGCCCGCTGGCGTTGTCGTGGCGGCTTGCCTGTATTGTCCGTACAGGCGGCTCCACCACTCCTAGCCAGCCAAGGATCGGATACGCGCTTGCTGGCGCGGTTTTTCCAGCAAGCGCGTTTGGTTCTACAATTCGCTCCATAGCCCCGTCGCCAAGCGGTAAGGCACCTGACTCTGACTCAGGCATTCGGAGGTTCGAATCCTTCCGGGGCTGCCACATTCGCAACACCGTCGAAACCCGCCGCAAGGCGGGTTTCGCGTTTGCGCGATGCCATTCCGGAATGCGTGCGGGCGTGGCGCGATGCGACAATGCGCGTCCATCCCCGGAGCCGCGCATGGTCGCCCACTTCCCCGCCCCGAGCGTGCCGCTGGACGACCTGGACCGTGCCCTTCGGGACGATGGCTATGCCGTGCTGGAACCGGCATCGGTGGTTGCGCTGGCCGGGGTTGGCGCTGGCGGTTTCGATGGCTTGCTGCCTAGTTGGGACGACCTGCCGCAGGACGACTACCTCAAGGACGGCGGCCGCTACCGCAAGCGCCGGCATGCTTCGTTCATCGCCGAAGCGGGCGCACTGGTGCAGGTCCCGCCTCGCCGCCATTGGCAGCCGGTCGAGTACAACGCCCTGCATGGCGGGATGGAGCGCTGGTTCGCGCCGGTGACGCCCGAGGTGATGGCGCATCCGGCCTGGTCGAAGCTGGTGCTGGCCATCGCCGATGCGTGCAGTCGTTGCAAGCCTGCGCCGCGCTGGCACGTGGAGGCCCACCAGTTCCGCATCGACACCACCGACGGCCTCGGCCGGCCCACGCCGGAAGGCGCGCATCGCGACGGCGTCGATTTCGTGGCGGTGTTGCTGGTGTCGCGCAGCGGCATCAAGGGGGGCGAAACCCGGGTCTTCGACGCCAACGGGCCACGCGGTCAGCGCTTCACCCTGGATGCGCCGTGGTCGATGCTGTTGATGGACGACGCGCGGGTGATCCACGAATCCACGCCGATCCAGCCGATCGGCACGTTCGGCCATCGCGACACGCTGGTGCTGACCTATCGCGCCGCTGCGTTCCTGGGCGACGACTGACGGGATTCCGCTCGTGGTGAGCCTGTCGAACCATGGGTGGAATGCTGGCCGGCCGGCCGTTCGTGGTTCGACAGGCTCACCACGAACGGCAGGTGGATTGCATCTTGCGCTTGCGTACGCGTCAGCTTCCACATCGTTACAATTGCAACCATCTCTCCGAAACAGTCTGCCGAGGTCGCGATGAAACTGGGTTCTCTGAAGGAAGGCGGCCGCGACGGCACCCTGGTCGTGGTGTCGCGCGACCTGACCAAGGCGGTGCGTGCCACCGGCATCGCGCCCACGCTGCAGCGCGCGCTGGAGGACTGGAGCAACACCGCGCCGCGCCTCAACGCGCTGGCCGAGTCGCTGGACGCGGGCGATGCCGACGGCGTGTTCGACCTCGACATGCAGGCGCTGGCCGCGCCGCTGCCGCGTGCCTATGAGTTCGTCGACGGCAGCGCCTACCTGCCGCACGTCGCCCGCGTCCGCAAGGCGCGCGGCGCCGAGGTGCCGGAGAGCTTCTACGTCGATCCGCTGATGTACCAGGGCGTGAGCGCCGGCTTCTACGGCCCGCGCGATGCGGTGAAGGTGGTCAGCGAGGACTACGGCATCGACCTCGAGGCCGAGATCGTGATCGTCACCGACGACGTGCCGATGGCGGTCACGCCGGAACAGGCGGCATCGCATATCCAGCTCATCGGCCTGGTCAACGATGTGTCGCTGCGCAACCTGATCCCGAATGAGCTGGCCAAGGGCTTCGGCTTCCTGCAGAGCAAGCCGCGGAGCGCGCTGAGCCCGGTGTTCGTGACGCCGGACGAGTTGGGCGCTGCCTGGCGCGACAACAAGCTGCACCTGCCGCTGGTGACCCATATCAACGGCACGTGGTTCGGCGCACCGGAAGCCGGCGTGGACATGCAGTTCGACTTCGCCCAACTGGTGGCGCATGCGGCGAAGACGCGGCCGTTGTCGGCCGGCACGATCGTCGGCTCCGGCACGGTGGCGAACGAGGACACCTCGCTGGGCGCCTCCTGCTTCGCCGAGCAGCGCACGGTGGAAACCTTGCGCGACGGCAAGCCGTCCACGCCGTTCATGGCGTTCGGCGACCTGGTCCGGATCGAGGTGCTGGACGCCGCCGGCAACAGCGTGTTCGGCGCGATCGAACAGCGGATCGAGCGCCAGGACATCGCCTGAGCCACCGGCGGGACGGGCGGTCGCCGCAGGGGCGTGAACGGCATGCCGCGGCACCGGTCGGGTCGCTAATGTGCGTTGTTGCCCATTGGGCGGGGACCCGATGACCGAAACGCTGCAGCTGTATTCGTACTGGCGTTCCAGCGCGGCCTATCGCGTGCGCATCGGCCTGAACCTGAAGGGGCTGGCGCACAGCATCGTGCCGGTGCATCTGCTGCGCGATGGCGGGCAGCAGCATTCTGCGGGCTACCGCGAGATCAACCCGCAGGAACTGGTGCCGACGCTCTGCCATGGCCAGCGCCGCCTCGGCCAGTCGCTGGCGATCCTCGAATACCTGGACGAATTCTGGCCGGAACCGCCGCTGTTGCCGGCCAATGCCCGCGCGCGCCACCGCGCACGGGCGCTGGCGCAGCTGGTCGCCTGCGACGTACACCCGCTGAACAACCTGCGGGTGCTGCAGTACTTCGAGCAGGAATGGAACGTGCCGCAGCCCGAGCGCGACGAATGGGTTCGGCACTGGATCGTCGAAGGCTTCCGCGCGGCGGAGGCGATGCTGGCCGACCATCCGTCGACCGGGATCTTCTGCGAGGGCGACATCCCCGGCCTGGCCGACTGCTGCCTGGTGCCGCAGGTCTACAACGCGCGCCGCTTCGGCGTGGACATGGCGGCGTATCCGACCATCGAGCGGATCGAGTCCGCTTGCCTGGCATTGCCGGCCTTCGATGCCGCGCGGCCGGAACGCCAGCCGGACGCGCCCGCGCCAACCTGAACGGCAAAACGGGGACGGAGGTAGTCAAGCGCGCTTGACTACCTCCGTCCCCGTCTTGGCACCCGGCTCAAGCAGTGGTGTCAGTGCGATCCGCTGCCGAACACGTCGGCGTAGGGGTCGTGCTCGGCGCCGCCGCCTTCGGAGAGGCGGAACTTCAGGGCCAGGCCATCGCGCGAGTCGGCGGCCTTGAGCGCCTCTTCCATCTCGATGCGGCCTTCCTTGTAGAGCCGGAACAGGCACTGGTCGAAGCTCTGCATGCCTTCCTGCAGGGATTCTTCCATCGCCATCTTGATCTCGTGCACCTGCCCGCGGCGGAGCAGGTCGCGGATCATCGGCGTGTTGATCAGGACCTCGGTGGCCGGCATGCGGCGGCCATCGACGCCGACCACCAGGCGCTGGCTGACCACCGCCTTGAGGTTCAGCGCCAGGTTCATCAGCACGTTCTTGTGCGCGCCCTCGGGGAAGAAATTGAGGATGCGCTCGATGGTCTGGTCGGCGTTGTTGGAGTGCAGGGTGGCCAGGCAGATGTGGCCGGTCTCGGCGAAGGCGATCGCCGCTTCCATCGTCGCCGCGTCGCGGATTTCGCCGATCAGGATCACGTCCGGCGCCTCGCGCATCGCGTTCTTCAGCGCGGCGTGGAAGGTGTGCGTGTCCAGCCCGACCTCGCGCTGGTTGACGATCGACATCTTGTGGCGATGCAGGTACTCGATCGGGTCCTCGATGGTGAGGATGTGCCCGGTGCTGGTGCTGTTGCGGTGGTCGATCATCGACGCCAGCGTGGTCGACTTGCCGGAGCCGGTGGAGCCGACGATCAGCACCAGCCCGCGCCGGGCCATGATGATGTCCTTCAGCACCTGCGGCAGCTGCAGTTCCTCGATGCTCGGGATGTCGCTGCGGATCGCGCGGATCACCATGCCGACTTCGCCGCGCTGCATGAACACGTTGACGCGGAAGCGACCGGAGCCGGCGACGGCGATCGCCATGTTCAGCTCCAGCTCGCGTTCGAACTCGGCGATCTGCGCCTCGTTCATCAGCGAATAGGCGACTTTCTTCGACATCCCGGTCGGCAGCGGTGCGCTACCCAGCGGCAGCAGGTCGCCCTCGACCTTGATGTTCACCGGCGCCCCGGACGTGAGGAACATGTCCGAGGCGTTCTTTTCCGCCATCAGCTTGAGGAAATAGCCGATATCCATGCTGTCTGCCCCTTGGCGCGGCCCCGGCGATTGCACTGCCGGCAGCGGCTTCCCACAATGCCGTGGACATACAGGACGCCACGACTCCCTATGCAAACTAGCTTCGCACACTTCCGCCGGGCGCTGCAGGCCCCCCTTGCCGGCCTGGTCCTGGTGATCGCGGGCTGCGCCACCCTGCCACCACCCACTGCCGAACTGGATGCCGCGCAGCAGGCCGTGGCCCGCGCGGAGGCGGCCGATGCCGAGCAGTACGCCGCGGACGAGCTGGCGCGCGCCCGCGACGCCTTGTCGCGCGCCCAGGCCGCGATGGCCCGCGGGCGCGACGCCGAAGCGCGCGAGGCGGCGCTGGCGGCGGGTGCCGATGCGGACCTGGCGCGCGTGCGCAGCAGCGCGGAGACCACCCGCGCCGAATTCCGCCAGCAGCAGGAAGGCATCTCTGGCTTGCGAGCGCGCCTGCAGATGGACGCAGCGCCGATGCAGGCGCTGCCGTTCGGGGAACCGATGGCCGGCGCACCGCCGGCGCAGCGCCTGCAGGCGCTGGACGCCGATCCACGGCTCAACCCGTTCGCGCAGTACGAACGCCTGCAGGCGCGCCAGGCGCTGGCCGCGGTGGACACCGCCAGCCGCAGCAAGCAGCCGGCGGCGCTGGCCCTGGCCGACCGGCGTGTCGCCATCGCCGAGCAGGCCGCGCGCATCGAAGCCACCCGCCGTGAGATCGACCGCCTCGAGCGCGAGCGCAGCGAATTGCTGGTCGAGGCCAGCCGCCGCGATGCCGAACGTGCGCGCGCCGAAGCCGAACGCCTGCGCATCGAGGCCCAGGTCCAGGCCGAGGAAGCCGCGCGCCTGCGTGCGCAGGCCGAGCAGGCCGAAGCGGTGCTCGACAGCGCGCAGATCGACCAGGGCGCGAAGGTCGCCGCAGCCCGCGAGAAGGAAGCTGCGCTGGCCCGCCAGGAGGCCGAACTGGTGGCGGGTGCGAAATTGCCGCCGTCCCGCCGCGATGCGCGCGGCGACGTCTTCACCCTGGCCGGCGATGCCTTCGCCTCGGGGCAGGCGCAACTGACCGCGGGCGCCGCCGCCAGCATCAAGGCATTGGGTATCTATCTGGCTGCAGTGCCGGGGGGCGCGGTGCAGGTGCTCGGCCACACCGACAGCCAGGGCGAGGAGGCCGCCAACCAGGCGCTCTCCGAGCGTCGCGCCCAGCAGGTCCGGGCCACCCTGGTCGCGGCTGGACTGGCGCGTGGGCGGGTGCAAGCGCAGGGCGTCGGCGAGGCCCAGCCGGTGGCCGACAACACCACCGCCGCGGGGCGGGCCAAGAACCGCCGGGTCGAGGTCGTGGTGGCGGACAATCCCTGAAAAAACAAAGTTTTAACGCAATTTCTACCTGCTGCGAAGATCCTCCTGACCGTTCATCGTCCGGGCTTGCGGGGCCGCAGGCGCAGGCGTAGTGTCGATTCCCCGGAGGGTTCGAATTCGCGGATCCTCCGGCCGGAGACCGGCCGATGCATGTCCCGTTCGAAAACCCGGAGACCGCCGCCGCAAGCCAGGATCGCGGCGGCGCAACCGAGCGAATCGGTCGCGCCGTTCCACCCGTTCTCGTGCCCCTCGTCAACGCCCCGTGCTGCTTGCAGCCGGGGCGTTCGCATTTGCGGGGTCGGCATCCCGTACCCGTGTCCCCGTGGCTCGCTCAAGCCGGGCCGCATCCTCGGCAGGTCGATGACCTGCCACCACCCGCGCCGTCCCGGCCAGCCTGGCCGGGCTCCGCATGAGACCCAAGGAGGTTTCCATGTTCGAAGGACAACCGCAGACGGAACTCGAAGCGAAGATGAAAGCCAGTCCCGAGTTCCGGCAGCTGTATTACCGGCACCAGGAACTGGACAAGCAGGTGCTGGACGCCGAGCTCGGCGTATTGCCCATCAATGACATGACCCTGGGCCAGATGAAGCGCGAGAAGCTCGCCGCCAAGGATCGGCTGTTGCGGATGTACGACACCCACTGACGCCATGCGCCCACGCGGGCGGTGTGCGGCCTCCTTGCCGGCCGCCGCCGCCCGTCCCACCCGGATCGGTGGATGCAGGGGCCGGAAGGGGCGGCTGCTAGAATCGACGGCTTGCCGCAACACGCTGACGACCGCATGGCCACCCACGATTCCGTACTCGAACTGGTCGGCGACACCCCGATCATCCGTGCCCGCCACCTCGACGT
The DNA here is from genome assembly GCA_035408605.1 of Thermomonas sp. GTDB lineage: Bacteria > Pseudomonadota > Gammaproteobacteria > Xanthomonadales > Xanthomonadaceae > Thermomonas. The sequence goes on from DAOOCX010000011.1 coordinate 16,017, forward strand.
CGGCCCGTGCACGCTTTACCTGAAGCTGGAAAGCCAGAATCCCGGCGGCTCGATCAAGGACCGGATCGGCCTGTCGATGATCGAGGCGGCGGAGAAGCGCGGCGACATCCAGCCGGGCGGCACGCTGGTCGAAGGGACTGCCGGCAATACCGGCATCGGCCTGGCCCTGGCCGCGCAGCAGAAGGGCTACAAGCTGGTCCTGGTCGTGCCCGACAAGATGTCGCGCGAGAAGATCTTCAACCTCAAGGCGATGGGCGCGCAGGTCGTGCTGACCCGCAGCGACGTGGCCAAGGGCCATCCCGATTACTACCAGGACATGGCCGAGCGCATCGCGCGCGAGACCCCGGGTGCCTATTTCATCAACCAGTTCGGCAATCCGGACAACCCGGCCGCGCACGAATTCGGCACCGGCCCTGAAATCCTGGCGCAGATGGCCGACGTGGGCGGGCTGGATGCGATCGTGTTCGGCTGCGGCAGCAGCGGCACCATGACCGGGCTGTCGCGCTGCTTCGCCACGCACTCGCCTCACACCGAGCTGGTGCTGGCGGATCCGGTCGGTTCGATCCTGGAGGAATACATCAACCGCGGCACGCTGAGCGAGAAGTCGGCGAGCTGGATGGTGGAAGGCATCGGCGAGGATTTCCTGCCGGCGATCGCCGACTTCAGCCGCGTTGCGAAGGCGTATGCGATCACCGACAAGGAAAGCTTCCTGACCGCGCGCGAGTTGCTGGCGAAGGAGGGCATCCTCGGCGGTTCGTCCAGCGGCACGTTGCTGGCTGCCGCGCTGCGCTATTGCCGCGAGCAGACCTCGCCGAAGAACGTGCTGGTGTTCGTCTGCGACACCGGCAACAAGTACCTGTCGAAGATGTACAACGACTTCTGGATGCTGGACAACGGCTTCCTGGAGCGCGAGCAGCACGGCGACCTGCGCGACCTGATCCTGCGCCCGTTCGCCGCGCGCGACACCGTGGTCGTCGGCCCGAACGACCTGCTGATCACCGCCTGGCAGCGGATGAAGCTGTACGACGTCAGCCAGTTGCCGGTGATGGAGGGCGACCGCATCGTCGGCATCGTCGACGAGTCCGACGTGCTCCTGCACGTGTATGGCGACGAGGCGCGCTTCCGCGACCCGGTCGCCACCGCGATGGTCAGCAAGCTGGACAAGGTCAACGTGGGGGCGCCGATCGAGGCGCTGCTGCCGGTCTTCGACCGTGGCCACGTGGCGATCGTGATGGAGGGCGAGCGCTTCATCGGCCTGATCACCCGCATCGACCTGCTCAACTACCTGCGCCGCCGCGTGCAGTAACCCGGACGGACCCGCCACATGAGCGACAACAACGACCACGGCCTGGGCACACTGGCCATCCACGGCGGGCAATCGCCCGACCCGACCACCGGCGCGGTGATGCAGCCGATCTACGCCACCAGCACCTACGCGCAGTCCAGCCCCGGCGTGCACCAGGGCTTCGAATACTCGCGCACGCACAACCCGACGCGCTTCGCCTGGGAGCGCGGCGTGGCCTCGCTGGAGGGCGGCAGCCGCGGCTTCGCCTTCGCCTCCGGGCTGGCGGCCACCTCGACCCTGCTGGAGTTGCTCGACAGCGGCGAACACGTCATCGCGATGGATGATCTCTACGGCGGCAGCTACCGGCTGTTCGAACGCGTGCGCACGCGCAGCGCCGGCCTGTCGTTCTCGTTCGTCGACCTGACCGATCCGGCTGCGTTCGAGGCCGCGATCACCGCGAAGACCAAGCTGGTCTGGATCGAAACCCCGACCAACCCCTTGCTGAAGATCGTCGATATCGCCGCGATCGCCGCCATCGCCAAGCGGCATGGCCTGCTGGTCGCGGTCGACAACACCTTCGCCTCGCCGATGCTGCAGCGCCCGCTGGAACACGGCGCCGACATCGTCATGCACTCGGCGACCAAGTACCTCAACGGCCACTCCGACATGGTCGGCGGCATGCTGGTGGTCGGCGCCGACGCGGAGCTCGGTGAGCAGCTCGCCTTCCTGCAGAACTCGGTGGGTGCGGTGCAGGGGCCGTTCGACAGTTTCCTGGCCCTGCGCGGCCTGAAGACGCTGCACCTGCGCATGCGCGCGCACTGCGCGAATGCGCAGGCGCTGGCGGAGTGGCTGCAGGGCCATGCCGGCGTGGTCGACGTGATCTATCCCGGGCTGGCCTCGCATCCGCACCATGACTTGGCGAAGCGGCAGATGGACGGCTTCGGCGGCATCGTCTCGGTGCGGATCAAGGGCGGCTTCGAGGGTGCGAAGCGCTTCTGCGAGCGCCTCGACCTGTTCACCCTGGCCGAATCGCTGGGTGGGGTGGAGTCGCTGGCCAACCATCCGGCGGTGATGACCCATGCCTCGATCCCGCCGGCCCGCCGCGCGGAGCTGGGGATCAGCGACGACCTGGTGCGCCTAAGCGTGGGTGTCGAGGAGCTGGCCGACCTGCAGCGCGACCTGGAGCATGCGCTGGGCTGAGCCTCAGTCGAAGGCGATGCCGTGGCGTTCGCGCATGGCCCGCCGTTCCCGCCGCATCAGCCAGCGCAGGAACCGCGACTCGAATGCCGAGGGTGATGCCGGCGGGTAGTCGCCGACGAAGACCGGCGCGTACCCGGTCCCCGGTGGTGGGGGTGACACGCCCAGGAAGGTACAGGCCTCGCGCACGCAGGCGGCCGGGTCGTTGCGCAGCCGTTCGCTGCGCAGCAGCAGCACCTGCCCACGCGGAAAGTGGGCGTACAGCACGTCCAGCTGGCGGGCGTAGTCGCCGCGTGCGCGGTAACTGAAGCGGCGCAGCCTGGAGCCACGCGCCAGGTCGTCGGCATGGCCGCGCACGCGCCAGGGTTCCAGCCACGCCGCCAGCCAGAGCGGCAGCGATTCGTGGCCACGCTGGCGCTCCATGTGGTGGTGCGAGCGGGCGCGCTCCACCGGGTCGCGCAGCAGCACGATCCAGCGCATCGCCGGGTTGTAGCGCGCGATCCGTGCCACGCAACGCGGGTGGAACAGGTAGAACGGCGTGGCGTCGCCCCAACGCACATCCCCAGGCGCGTCCGGGAACTGCTGCGCGAGGCGGGCGTCGATGTCGCCGGTGGACCAGGCGTCGTCGAAGTCCGGTGCATCGAACACGTGCGCTTCCTTGTCCGCCGGCAGGCGCAGGTCGGGGCAGGCGCGCAGGTACTGGGCGAGCGCCGAGGTCCCGGCCTTCTGCGCGCCGCCGACCAGGAACGCGATCCGCGGCTCAGGCGATCTCGGCGCCATCCGCGGGGCCGGTGTGCAGGGTAATGTCGGCGGGCAACGGGAACAGGCCGCTGAAGCGTTCGATCGAGTTGTCCACGACCTCGAACGACAGGTCGGATTCGTAGCGGCACAGGACCCGGCGGTGGTGCTGGTGCAGGGCCGGTGCCTGCACCAGGCGTGCGCGGATCCGGTAGACGCCGTGCGCCAGTTGCACCCGGAACGCGACCTTCAGCTGGACGCATTCCTCGCCTTGCGTGCGATCGGGCAGGCGCACGCGACGCCCGCTCAGCGGCACGCCGCGTTCGTCGAGGATGTCGATGATGCAGGCGGCATCGGTGAGGCCGGGCTGCAGTTGCAGGTGGGCGGTCACTTCCAGCAGGTCATCGTGGGCCAGGGCCAGGTGGCGCGCGCCATCCTGCAGGTGCATGGCCACGATCCCGCCGTCCTCGCTGCGGAACCCCTCGGCGATCCGGATCGGCTTGGGCTGCCCGTCGCGCAAGGCCTTGGCGTGCACCCGGAACAGGTATTCCTCGATCACTTCCTCCGGGCTGCCGAGCATCGCCATGCGCCCGGCTTCCAGCAGGATCGCGCGCTGGCAGAACGCGCGCAGGGCGTTGAGGTCGTGGCCGACGAACAGCAGGGTGGTGCCGCGCGCCAGGATCTGCTGGATGCGCGCCATCGCCTTCGCCTGGAAGGCGGCATCGCCGACCGCCAGCGCCTCGTCCACGATCAGGATGTCGGGGTCGATGTGGACCTGCACCGAGAACGCCAGGCGCAGCGCCATGCCGGAGCTGTAGGTCTTGACCGGCTGGTCGATGTAATCGCCAATGTCGGCGAACGCGATGATGTCGCCGAGCAGGGCATCGATGCGGGCCGTGGCCAGGCCCAGGATCGCGCCGTTGATGTAGATGTTCTCGCGTCCGGTCAGTTCCGGGTTGAAGCCGGAACCCAGTTCAAGCAACGCAGCGACGCGGCCATGCGTTTCCACCCGGCCGGAGGTGGGCGGCAACACGCCGGCGATGATCTGCAGCAGGGTGCTCTTGCCGCTGCCGTTCAGTCCGATGATGCCCAGCGCTTCGCCGCGATGCAGTTCGAAATCGATGCCGTGCAGCGCCTCGTGCACGTGCATCCGCCGGTGCGCGGCGGCATGCAGCCTGTCGGAGAGCCGGGGCGCGGCCTGCGCCAGCAGGTTGCCGGCGCGATGCAGTGCCGGTGCGATCAAGCGCTGGGCCGGCGTCGCCCACGTGCGGAAGGTCTTGCACACGTCCCGCACCAGGATGACGGGCGCGGAGCCGGACGTTGACGCAGCTGCTGCAGGCATTGGGGTGGCTTGGCGGATGCGGCCCGCATTGTAACTGCGATCCCCACGCGCAAAAAAAAACGGGCGGCCCGAAGGCCGCCCGTCAGTACAACCGTATTGCAATGCAGCCTATTACAGGCCCGGGTTGCCGTCCGGCGTGGTCTGACCACCGGCGGGACCGTCGTCTGCATCCGGACCGCCCGGCTCACCGGTGTAATCACCGTTGCCGTGGAAATCCGGGGTCACTTCCTGCACGTGATCCGACGGACGCTCGCCCACTTCGCTGGCGAAGGTGCCTTCGTTGAAGTCACGATCGTACTGCTCACCGCGGGTGTCGCTGTCGGTGATGTTGCTCAGGGTGCGCGTGCCCGAGGTGTTGACCAGGCTGGTGGCGACCAGGCCCGGGAACTCGGCGGTCACGACCGCACGCCACTTGCCAGCGCCGGTGCCCCAGGCGCCGATCGCGCCGTTGGTGCCGTCTTCCAGGTCGGACGCATTCAGCTGCACCGAAGCGCCGGCCGGGACCCACACGCGAACCTGCGAAGCGCCGCGGTCACCGTTGTTGTCGATGCCTTCCAGCGAGACGTAACCGGCGGTCGCGCCGCGGTTGGTCAGGCGGACGAAGCTGCGCTGCTCGGTGTTGCTGCCCGGGTTGATGGTGAAGATTTCCATCGTCGAGCCGTTGTAGCGCAGCGGCAGCAGGACGCAAGCCGCGTCAGCCAGGACGCGCGAACCCACGGTGTTGGCATAGCCGCTGGTCGGGTAGGCAGTGGCCGTGTCGCCCGGCGCGGAGCCGTTGGCCGGGTACATGCCCGAGCGGTAGAACGTGGTGGTGACCGAGTTGTTGTGGTCGTCGATGATGGTGTCGGTATCGACGTAGCCGCAAACGGTCAGGCCGCGGTTGACGCCGCCGACGTTGATGAAGCCGGCCTGGGCACTTTCGATCTCTTGCGCGTTGTAGATGAAGGTCACGGTCGTGCCGCTCACCGTACCCTGGTCGATGATCGTGCCGCTCTCGCAGGTGCCGTTGACCAGATACACGTCATCGTCGACGCCCAGGTTGTCGAATGCGTTCCAGTTGTTGCCGCCGCCGGCCTCGATCACGGTCTGGAACACGTCGGCCACGCCGTTGAAGGCGTTGCCCGCACCCCAGTACGTGAAGGTGCCGGAACCGGTGATGGTACCGGTGCCCAGGGTCACGTCACCCAGGTCAATGACCTGTGCGTCGTAGTCGTCGCCCGCGGGCAGCTGGAACGCAGCCACGGTGCTGGCGTCGGTGGCCGAACCCAGCTTGCCGTCCCAGCTGAAGCGGGTCTTCGGGATCTGATCTTCGTTCCAGTTGTCGGCAACGTCGATGTACTTGTCCACTTCCGCCGGGTTCGGAGTCGCGCAGGCAACCACGCCACGGCGGCTTTCGAGGATGGTGCGCGAACGCGTCGAGTTGACGAAGCGGGAGTCGTTGGAAACGCTCACCATCCAGAACTCGGCATCGACCTTGGCCGAACCACCCGCGGCCGCGGTGGCCGCGAACTCATTCAGGCTGGTCAGCTGCGCGTTGTTCCACTTGAAGGTGATGATGCCATTGACGGTGCCCGGGCCAACCGGAGTGGTCGAGGTCGGCTCGATACGGAACGTGGCAACGGTGTTGCCGCTGGTGAAGCCGTCGAAGGTGACCTTCCAGTCCACAGCAATGGCCGGATCAAGCACCAAGCGGGCGTCGTAATTCGGAGAACCGATGTCGCTGGTGGCACCTACAAGGATGTTACCGGGAGCACCGAAAGCGAACGCGGCACCGTCGCTGGTCGGAGCGCAGACGCCCACGTTGGTCGGCGGGCTGACGATGCCGGTGGCCGGCGCATTGTGCGGAGTGCAGCGCTGGTTCAAGGCGACGCGGACGGTAAAGCCATCGGTGATGGCGGCGGCGTTGTCGGCGGTTTCGATGTCGAAAACCAACGCTTCATTCATGGTCCAGTTGTAGTTGCTGGCCACGAGCATCTCGTACGAGACGTTCTCGGCATCGGCCAGTGCTGCATCCGAGTCCGCGGGCGCGGCCACGTCATCGGCCAGGCTGGTGCCGTAGTTGTAGGCCGCAGCGGCGCCGGCCAGACCCAAGCCGGCCACGAGGGCAACGGCGAGGATGTTCTTCTTCATGCTAGACATGTCTAACTAACTCCTGTCAGTTGGTATTGCGGTTTGATTGCAACTCTTTCCGGCTGCACGGCCCATGCCCGGTACCAGGAGGCTGGGCCTCCGGCATCCGGTTTCTTCCAGGCTTGCATCGATGTTCTGATTGACGTTGATCGCGCCCGGCTTGCGGCCATGCGCGACTCCCCTTCCCCTGGTTGATCAAGTTGCAGCGCGGACGCTAACCCACGGTTCAGGAATCGTCAATCCTTTAAATGTGAATAGGTTGCGTGCCTGAGCGAAACCAGCGTCACAACATGACGTTGCGACATGAATGTGACCTTTTGCGTCAGTGTTGCCCCTGTTCAGCTTGTGGTGGCCGAGGATTGGCACGGAACCGCTAGACTTCCGTGCCGGCAGGACGGCCGGGATCCCCGCTCCAGTCCGCCCGTCCTGCCGTACTGACCGCTGATCCGGAGCCCGCGCCCCCCGTGCTGAATACCCTCGCACATCCGTGGCGGCATGGCGCGTTGATCCGCATCCTGGCCTGGCGGGACATCAGCGGCCGGTATCGCGGTTCCCTCTTGGGCTCCTTCTGGTCGCTGCTGACCCCGCTGCTGATGCTGGCGGTCTTCACCTTCGTGTTCGGGGTGGTGGCGCCGACCCGCTGGCCCGGGGCGGAAGAGCAGGGCATCGGCATGTTCGCCCTGCGGCTCCTCGCGGGAATGGTGGTGCACACCCTGTTGTCCGAAGTGCTGTCGCGGGCGCCGACCCTGGTCACCTCCCAGCCCAACTACGTGACCAAGGTGGTGTTCCCGCTGGAGGCGCTGGGCTGGGTGGCGCTGCTGACCGGGATCTTCCATGCGGTGATGGCGCTGGTGGTGCTGGTGGTCCTCGACGGTGCCTTCGGGACCGGGTTCTCGTGGACGATGCTCGCCCTCCCGCTGGTCCTGCTGCCGTACGCGCTGCTGTTGCTCGGACTGGCCTGGCTGATCTCGGCGCTGGGGGTGTTCCTGCGCGACCTGGCCCAGCTGGTCGGGCCGCTGGTGATGGTGTGCATGTTCCTGGGGCCGGTGTTCTACCCGCGCGAGGCAATGCCGGCCGCGGCCCAGCAATGGCTGGCGCTGAACCCGATCACGGTGCCGGTGGAGCAGGTGCGGCGAGTGCTGTTCGATGCCCAGTGGCCACAGTGGGACGTGGTGGCGCAGTATTCATTGGTCGCCCTGGCCGTGTATGCGTTCGGGTTGTGGGCGTTCTCCAGACTCAAGAAAGGATTCGCCGATGTCCTCTGAAGCCGCGCGCGCCGCGCCGCGCGACCGCCTGCTGGGCGAGTTGCTGCTCGACGCCGGCCTGCTGGGCGTGGCCGACCTGGATCGCGGGCTGGCCCTGCAGCAGAAGATCGGCGGGCGCCTGGGCAGCGTGCTGATGCGGATCGGCGCGGTCAGCGAGGACAACCTGCTGCAGGTCCTGTGCCGCCAGCTGGGCTTGCCGGTGATGGGTGCGGACGTGCCGTCGCCGGACGAGGACGCCATGCGCCTCACCGCCCTGCAGGCACCGACCGGGATCGACTGGCTGCTCGACCAGCAGGTGCTGGTCTGGCCGGGCGAGGGCAATGACCTGTTGTGCGCCGCGCGCGACCCGCTGTTGCCCTCACTGCGCGAGGCGATGCGGCATGCCTTCCCCGGCCGCCGGGTGCACTGGTGCCTGTGCCGGGCGCAGGACCTGGAGCGGATGCTGGATGGCCTGGCCCACCACGCCCGTTCCGACGAGTGGAGCGGAGGCGACGAACAGCAGTTGCGGGCGATGGCCGAGGAAGCCCCGGTCGTGGAGCTGGTCAGCAACCTGATGGCGCAGGCGGTCGAGCAGCGCGCCTCGGACATCCACCTGGAGCCGGAGGAACGCACCTTCAGCGTGCGCTTCCGCATCGACGGCGTGCTCCACAACCGCCTGTCGCTGCCGCGGGACCGCTTCGATGCCGTCGCCTCCCGGCTCAAGCTGATCTCGGGCATGGACATCGCCGAGCGCCGGCTGCCGCAGGACGGCCGCCTGTCCACCCGCGTCGGTGGCCAGGAAATGGACATCCGCGTCTCGGCATTGCCGGGCGTGCACGGCGAATCGATCGTGATGCGCCTGCTGCCGAAGGAGCGCAAGGAGCTGGGGCTGGAGCGGCTCGGCTTCGAGGCCGACCACCTCGCGATGATGAAGGCCTGGACCGCCGAGGCCAACGGCATCGTGCTGGTGACCGGCCCGACCGGTTCGGGCAAGTCGACCACGCTCTACGCGTCGCTGGCCGCGGCCAACGACGGCCTCAAGAAGATCATCACGGTCGAGGACCCGGTCGAGTTCCAGTTGCCGGCGATCACCCAGATCCAGGCGCATCCGGACATCGGCCTGACCTTCGCCAGTGCGCTGCGTTCCATCCTGCGCCAGGACCCGGACGTGATCATGATCGGCGAAATCCGCGACCTGGAAACCGCGCAGATCGCAGTGCAGGCGGCGCTCACCGGCCACCTGGTGCTGAGCACCCTGCATACGAACGATGCGATCAGCGCGTTCACCCGCCTGATCGACATGGGCGTGGAACCGTTCCTGGTCGCCACCCCGGTGCGCGCGGTGCAGGCGCAACGACTGGTGCGCCGCTTGTGCCCGCATTGCGCGCGGCCGCATGCGGTTCCCGCCGCGATCGAGGCCGAAGTGCGCCCGTTCGCCGAGCGCGTGCTGGCGGGCATGGCGCCGCGCTGGATGGAGGCGGTGGGTTGCTCGCAGTGCATGAACACCGGCTACCGCGGCCGCCTGGGCATCTATGAAATGGTGCCGGTGACCGAGGCGATGCAGCACCTGATCGTCAGCGGCGCATCGGTGAACGAGATGAAGAAGCTGGCCCGCGACGAAGGCTGCCGGTTCCTGCGCGAGGATGGCCTGCTGAAGGCGTGGCAGGGCCAGACCACGGTCGAGGAAGTGCTTCGCGTGACCGGCAGCTGAGCCCCGCATGCCCCGTTACCACTACCACGCACTGAACGCCGAGGGCATCAGCCTGGAAGGCATGCTGCGCGCCGACAACGAGCGCGACGTCGCCCGCCAGCTGGAGCGGCGTGGCCTGTCGGTGGTCGAGGTGCGTTCCGGCGAGGCCGCCGGTCGCGAACGCCGCGGTCGCCTGCGCCATGGGGACGTGATCCTGGCCCTGCAGGAACTGGCCACCATGCTGACCTCCGGGGTGAGCATCGCGGACGCGGTCGGCAGCCAGGCGCTGGGTGCGCACCATCCCCGCATCGTGGCGGCATTCACCACCATGTCGCGCGACCTGCAGCGAGGCCTCGCGTTTTCGGCCACGCTCGCCAAGTGTGGCCTGCCGTTGCCGGAGTACGTGGTGCAACTGGCGCGTGCCGGCGAGCTCACCGGCGAACTCGGCAGGGCGTTGCGCGATGCCTCCACCCAGTTGGAGTACGAGCAGCAGCTGCGCAACGAGATGCGCAATGCGCTGATCTATCCCGCGGTACTGGTGCTGGCCGGCGTGGCGGCAGTGGCGATCATGTTCATCTTCGTGGTGCCGAAGTTCGCCTCGCTGCTGCAGCAAGCCGAGGACCTGCCGTTGCTGGCGTGGGTGGTGCTAGCGTTCGGCACCTGGACGCGCGAACACTTCCTGTTGTTGCTGGTCCTGCTGGCGGCGGCGGGCGGCGGCGCGGCGTGGGCCCTGCGCAAGCCGGAGTTGCGCGCCCGCGGGATGGATGCGATGTCGCGCTGGCCGATCGTCGGGCCATGGCTGGTCGAGGCCGACACCGCGCGCTGGGCCAAGGTCCTCGGTGCGCTGCTGGGCAACAAGGTGCCGCTGATGCGCGGGCTGGAACTGGCGCAGTCCGGCCTGCAACTGCCGCAACGGCGCGCGCGGATGGGCGAAGTCACCCGCGCGGTGCGCGGCGGTGCGTCGCTGGCGGATGCGCTGGAAGACCACGACGCGCTGACCGCGACCGGTTACAACCTGATCCGGGTCGGCGAGCGCTCCGGCAAGCTCGCATCCATGCTGGATTCATTGGCCCGGCTGTATGAAGAGGCCGGCCGCAACCGCATGAAGCGCGTACTGATCCTGCTGGAGCCGATCGCGATCCTGGTGATCGGCAGCGTGATCGGCACCATCATCCTCGGCGTGATCCTGGCCATCACCAGCGCCAACGACCTCGCGGTCTGAACGTCGCCGTACTCAAATTCAGGGGCACATCCATGCAACGTCGCATTCCCGCCGTTCCGCGCCAAGCCGGCTTCACCTTGCTCGAGATGATCGTGGTGCTGGTCATCATTGGCCTGATCATGGGCCTGGTCGGCCCGCGGCTGTTCGGTCAGGCCGACAGGGCCAAGGTGCAGACGGCGGTCACCCAGGCCAAGATGCTGCGTGGCGCCTTGCAGACCATGCGGCTCGACATCAGCCGCTGGCCCACCGATCAGGAAGGCCTGGCCCTGCTGACCACCAAGCCGGCGAATGCCGATGCCGCGCGCGGCTGGGCCGGCCCTTACCTGGACGAAGCGGTGCCGCAGGATCCCTGGGGCCAGCCGTACCAGTACTCGCAGCAGCCCAGCGGCGAGAGCCCCATCACCCTGTATTCGTTCGGCGCCGATGGCCGGGCCGGCGGCGAAGGCCAGGATGCGGATGTCGGCTATCCGCCGAGCCAGCCCGCCACGCCCTGAGCAACCCCTGCGGATGCGCCAGGGCGGCTTCACCCTGCTGGAGATGATCGTGGTGCTCGCGATCCTCGGCCTGGCCGCGGCCCTGGTCGGCCCGTCGATGCTGCGTGGCATCGACAGCTGGCGCCGGCAGGCGGCGATGGACGGCCTGCTCGACCAGTTGCGCGCACTCCCCGGCAACGCCCGCGCGAGCGGCAAGCCGATCACGCTCAGCACGGCCACGCTTGCGTCCACGACGCCGCCCCTGCGGATCGATGGCGACTGGACCCTCAGCGTGCCGGAGCCGTGGTCGGTCGCCGCCAACGGCGTCTGCCAGGGTGGCGACGTGGTGGTGGCGAATGCCTTCGGCGAACGCACCGTGCGCGTCGCTGCCCCGTTCTGCGACCCGACCGTGCAACCGTGATGCGCCTGCGTCGCGCGCCTGCCCGGCAGCATGCCAGTGGCTTCACCCTGCTGGAGGCGATCGTCGCGCTGGTGGTCTTCAGCATGGGCGCGTTCGCGCTGTACGGCTGGCTGTCGACCAACCTGATCACGTTGGAGCGCATCCGCGATCGCCAGCAGGTGGAGGCCGCGATGCATTCCGCACTCGACATCGTGCGCCGCACGAACCCGATGGAAACGCCGACCGGACAGCGTGCGGTCGGAGACCTGATGGTCAGCTGGACCAGCGTGCCGATGGAAGCCTTGCGGCCGAACACCGATCAATCGGGCTACCCCGGCTTCTACACGGTAGGACTGTACGACGCCACCATCCGCGTCCTCCGCGATGGCCGCGAGCTGCATGTGTTCCATGTGCGCCAGATCGGCTGGAAACAGGTCCGCAACGGGGCGGAGCCATGAATGCGTGCCCGGCACGCGGTGCGGCGGGCAGGTCGCCCGGTTTCACCTTGATGGAAATGCTGGTCACCCTGGTGCTGATCTCGTTCGCGACCATGCTGATGTTCCAGATGCTCGGCAGCTACCGCATCGCCAGCGAACGCGTGCGCGGGCAGGCAGGCCACATCGACCGCCAGGCGCTGTTCCAGTCCTGGTTCCGCGACAGCGTGCACGGGCTGTATGCGGCGCCCAACCTGCATTTCATCGGCGACGCCGCGCACTTCTCCGCCACCACGCTGAACCCGTTGTATGCGCCGGAAGGCAGTCCGATCGCGATCGCCTGGTCCCTCCGCGAGAACGCGCAAGGTGCCGCCGAGATCGTCTACAGCGAAGACGGCCGCGAGCGCTGGCAGCTGCCGCTGCAAGGCGGCGGCGAAGTCGAGTTCACCTATTTCGACGCCAATTGGCGCGCGAGCGATGCCTGGCCGCCGAAACTCGGCAAGGTCAACCCGGAGGCGTTGCCCGCAGTGGTCGGCCTGGTCCGCCGCTACAAGGACGGCGACCGTCCCTTATTGGTGGCCGTGCTCGGCCCGCTCGAGCCACCTCGCCGCCTGTATGGCGAGGAGGAATTGCAATGAGGCCGGTGCCGCGCGCGCGCGGGTTTGTGCTGGTGCTGGTGCTGGCGATGCTGGTGATCCTCGGCTTGCTGGCCGGCACCATCGCCGCGGTGACCGGGCGCCTTGCCGAACAGGCGCAGCAACGCGCGCAGGCGATGCAGGATGCGGTGGAGATCGCCAGCACGCGGGCGACCGTGCTGTACCTGCTCTCCACGCAGCGCATGACCCTGGGCGGCCTGACCGTGGACAGGCTGGTGTCGTTCGGCGAGGACGGCGTGCGCCCGATGCAATCGCTCGAGGACCTGGATTCGACGATGCCGGTCGGCAGCGAACTCCACCTCGACGGCAGCGCGTACCAGGGCGTCGGCGGCGTCCGCTTCGCGCTGCAGGACGACTATGGGCTCTTCGGCATCAACTGGTATCCGCACTGGCGGCTGGAGAAACTGCTGGCCCAGGGTGGGCATCCGCGGCCGGTGCCGACCGAGGCGCTGATCAACCGCCTGTTCGACTACCAGGACCGCGACGACCTGTACCGCCTCAACAGCATGGAGGCGGACGGGTACCGCAAGGCCGGGATGACGCCGCCCACCAACCTGCCGCTGGCCACGCCGATGGAGGTGATGCGGGTCGTGGGTTGGGCCCAGGCGCTGTCGTTCCTCAGCCCGGCGGAGATCAGCGAGACCATCACCGTCGAAGCCGTGGGCGGCATCAATGTCAACACCGCCCCGGCGCGCGTGCTGCGGGTGATCGACGGCGTCGACGAGGAAAAAGCCGCGCGGGCGATCGCCTTCCGCAAAGTGCAACCGTTCATGACCGATGACGCCTTTTTCACCTTCCTCGGGCTGCCGAAGTCCTTGGATTCGCCGGTCGCCGTGTATCCTGCCACGTCGGGCACTTTGAAGCTGTGGCCTTCGCATGGGGGGCAGGTGGGACTGGTGCACTGGACGATGACCCCGTTCGAGGACAAGGGTCGCCCCTGGCGCGAGGACTATGAGCTCATCCAATCCCAAGCCCCGTCGCAAGACGACGTTGCTCTCCCGGTTCGCTCGCGGCTTTTCGGCCAGCAGGTGGCTGCGCGGAAGTGACGGCCTCCGCCCGTTGGCGGAAGGCGGCAACGGGCAGGAATGGATCCTGGCGCGTGGCTATTGCGCCTACACGGTGCTGGATGGCGCGGCGGTGCCGCCGCGCAAGCGCCGCGGTTTCGTCGACATGGCGGTCTCGCGCTGGTCGCCGTTCGCCGACGCGCAATCGCACGTGGAGTGGGTCGGCGACCGCGCGATGGTCTGGGCGTGGTCGAAGTCGCGGGTGCTGGCCGGTCCGGAAGACACCCTGCTGCCATCGCCGCGGCGCAGCTGGCCCGAATCGCTGTTCCGCGGGCAACCGCGCGCCGAGGGCGAGGAACTGGTCGCGCTGGACGAAGGCCTGGAGGCGCGGGCTTGGCGCGACGGGGTGATGACCGCCTCGCGCTGGTGGCCCGAGGCGCCGGACCTGCCCGAATGGAACGAGTTCCGGCGCGGTGCCGGCTTGGCGCCAGCCTCGGCGATGCCGGTGCCGGCGTCGTATCCCCTGGTCGATCATCCATGGGCGGCACCGAAGGCGATCGCCCTGGGCGAGGCCTTTGGGCATTACCGCGATTACCTGGCGATGGCGGTGGTCGGGATCGGTGCCGCGGTCATGTCCGCCCTGCTGGTCGGCGTGCTCGCGCTCAAGGTCTCCAACTGGCAGCTGGACCGGGACATCGCCGAGCGCGAACAGGCGCTGGAAAAGATCATCGATGCGCGCGACCGCGCGCAGCAGGGCCGTGCGGCGATCGATGCGCGGCTCTCCCTGCGGCCGCCGGCGGGGCAGGTCGAACTGCTCTCGCTGGTGTCGGGGCTGATGCGCGGGAACTGGCAACTGGTCGAATGGAAGATGCCAGACGCACAGACGCTGGAAGTGACCGCGAAGATGCTCAATGCCGATCCCGGCGCGATCGTGTCTGCCTGGGAGGCATCGAAGCGCTTCACCGAAGTGACCGCGGAGATCGGCAAGCAACCCGAAACGGTGGTGGTGAAGGCCCGCATCCTGCGCGCCGCACCGGCCGGGGGGAGTCGCAAGTGAGCGCGGCCCTGCCGGCGGGTACCCGCAAGATCCGCGAGGAATGGCGCAGCAACCCGCGCCTGCGCTGGGGCGCGGCGATCGCCGCGGCGATCGGGTTCCTGTACCTGTGCCTGGTACTGGCCGACTGGCGCCGCGAGCTCCATGAGGAATACCAGCAACGCACGCTGCAGCTCTACAAGATGACCGAGCTCGCCGGCCAGGAGCAGTGGCTGGTGCGTGCCGAAGGCGCGCAGGCGGTCGAGAAGGCGCTGCAGGCGGAAATCCCGAACGCGGCCACGATCGGACTGGCGCAGGCGGAAGTGCAGACCATGGCCCGCCAGCTGATCAACGCCTTCGGTCGTCGGTTGAGCAGCGATGCACGCCCGCCGGCGGAGGTCACCGGCCAGCCAGGGCTGTGGCGCGTCCCGGTGACGCTGCGTGGCCTGGTCAGCCAGCCCCAGATGCTGGAGATCCTGCGCCGGGTGGAGGATTCGGACCGGCTGATGGTCGTCGACGAATTCTCCTTCACCTTCGTCAAGGGCGTGCCCAACATGTCGATGACGCTGGTCGCGTATTACCGCGTCGGTGCCCCTGCCCAGGGAGCGCGCAATGGCAGTCGCTGACCTGCTCCGCCGCCATCGCTTCCTGGCCGTGGCGATCGCCGGTGGCGTTGTCGGCAGCGTGATCGGACTGTTCCTGCCGATCCGTGCGGCGGATCCGCCGAAGGCCGAGGAAGCGGCGTGGTCATTGCCCAATGCGCAGGCGCTCAAGCGCTTCCGCGACGACCAGTTCCAATCCGTGCGCAGGGCGCGCTTCTGGGGCGAACTGGCCATGCCCGGCCGGCGCAATGCCGAGCAGCCGTCGTCGTGGAGCCTGCATGCGATCGTGACCCGCCCGGTCGTGCAGGTCGGGATTGGCGCCAACGGCAAGCCGGGGTCTTCATGGGTGCGGCTTGGCGGTGCGTTGCCGGATGGCGCGACCCTGGTGGCGGTGGATCGCGACCGCATCTGGTTCGAGAAGGACGGTTGTCGCCGGATGCGGGCGTTGTACCCGGACAAGACCAAATCCGACGCGGATGCCTGCATCGGCGCGGCGGACGATGGCACGGCACCTGCCTCGACCCCGCCGCCGAGACCGTCGGCATCGCCCGCCGCGGCGCCCGTCGCCGGCAAGCCCCTCTGAACTCCTTTTGCGGTGAATCCCCCGGCATGAACAATCTTCGTCCCTTCCTGGTCGCCACCGGCATCGCCCTGCTCGCGGGGGCCTGCGCAACGCCCCGCCTTGCGGTTCCGGAACCCTTGCCCTCACCCGGGTCGTCCAGCCAGGCCGAAACCGGCTTCGACCAGCTCAATGGGACCACGAAGCAGGCCCCGCTGGGCCTGCAGCGCAGCGGTACGCCGCAGATTCCGGGCGAGGGAGGCAGCCTTGTCGCGGGCGCGCAGGGCGAACCGATGCCGCCGCTCAAGGGTGGGGCCGTCAATGTCAACATCGAAGGCATGCCGGTGCCGGCCTTCATCAACGAATTCTTCGGCTCGATCCTGGGGACCGGCTTCCAGATGGATCCGCAGGTCTCGCGCATGAACGACCTGGTGACCCTGCGAACCTCGAGCCCGCAATCGCCGCAGAATTTCT
>DAOOCX010000012.1:0-31449 GCA_035408605.1 Thermomonas sp.
GATCGACGGCGGCAAGAAGCTCGAAGTGAAGGGCTGCGTGTCGATCATCTGCCGCACCGCGACCTGGGTGCGCGCGAACTGAGCGCATCGCCCTGGACAACGAAACGGCCCGCTTGCGGGCCGTTTCCATTTCAGGGCGACGACCTGACCACCTCCAACGGGAATCCACCCATGCGCAACGCGTTCATCGCCCTCTCGACCTTGTGGCTGTTGGCGGCAGCGGCCGCCCACGGGCAGCAACCGCACTCGTCCGCGGTGGGCCGCTGGAAGACCATCGACGACGCCACCGGCAAGGCGAAATCGGTGGTCGAGGTGTACGTGGCGAAGGACGGGCGGCTGGCCGGCAAGGTGGTCGAGATCCTCGACCTGAAGGACGGCCCGAATCCCGCCTGCACCGAGTGCAAGGGCACGCAAAACGGCAAGCCGATCAAGGGCATGGTGATCCTGTGGGGCCTGCACGCGGATGGCACCGGCAGGTGGGCGGGCGGCCGCGTGCTGGATCCCGAGAACGGCAAGGACTACAAGGCCAAGCTCGAGCTGCTCGACGGCGGCCGGAAGTTGGGCATGTCGGGTTGCATCGCCTTCATCTGCAGGCAACAGGCCTGGGTCCGCGAATAAGCCGGCCACGATGCCGCGCGCAAGCCCCGCCCGGTCGGGGCTTTTTTGTGCGCATGCGATAATCGCGGCCCCTTCGCATCGCCTGCCTCCATGCCTCGTTCCGCGCTGGTCACCAATGCCCTGCCCTACGCCAACGGCCCGCTGCACCTGGGCCACCTGGTCGGCTACATCCAGGCCGATATCTGGGTGCGGGCGCGGCGCATGCGCGGCGACACGGTGCACTTCGTCTGCGCGGACGACACCCACGGCACGCCGATCATGCTCGCCGCGGAAAAGGCCGGGGTCACCCCCGAAGCCTTCATCGCCGGCATCCAGGCCAGCCACGAGCGCGACTTCGCCGCCTTCGGCGTGGCCTTCGACCACTACGATTCGACCAACTCGCCGGCCAACCGCGAACTGACCGAATCGTTCTACGCGCGGCTGGAAGCCGCCGGCCACATCGGCCGCCGCAGCGTGGCCCAGTTCTACGATCCTGCCAAGGGCATGTTCCTGCCCGACCGCTACATCAAGGGCATCTGCCCGAACTGCGGCACTGCCGACCAGTACGGCGACAACTGCGAGTCCTGCGGCGCCACCTACGCGCCGACCGACCTCAAGGAACCGAAGTCGGTGCTCTCCGGCGCAACCCCGGAAATGCGTGACTCCGAGCACTTCTTCTTCGAGGTCGGCCGCTTCGAGCCGTTCCTGCGCGACTGGCTGGCCGGCGATGTCGCCCTGCCCGGCGTGAAGGCCAAGCTGATGGAGTGGCTGGATGCCGAAGGCGGCCTGCGCGCCTGGGACATCTCCCGCGACGCGCCGTATTTCGGCTTCGAGATCCCCGGCCAGCCCGGCAAGTATTTCTATGTCTGGCTGGACGCGCCGATCGGCTACCTGAGCAGCTTCAAGAACCTGTGCGCGAAGAACGGCACCGACTTCGATGCCTTCCTCGCGCCCGGCAGCGACACCGAACTGCACCACTTCATCGGCAAGGACATCGTCAACTTCCACGGCCTGTTCTGGCCGGCGGTCTTGCATGGCAGCGGCCATCGCGCACCCACCCGCCTGCACGTCAACGGCTACCTGACCGTGGACGGCGCGAAGATGTCGAAATCGCGCGGCACCTTCATCATGGCGCGCACCTACCTGGATGTCGGGCTTGAGCCGGAAGCGCTGCGCTATTACTACGCGGCCAAGTCCTCCGGCGGCGTGGACGACCTCGACCTGAACCTGGCGGACTTCACGGCGCGCGTGAACGCCGACTTGGTCGGCAAGTTCGTCAACCTGGCCAGTCGCTGCGCCGGCTTCATCGAGAAGCGTTTCGATGGCCGCCTCGCCGATGCCCTGCCCGATGCCGCGCAGTACGCGCGTTTCGTGGCGACGCTCAATGGCGTGCGCGAGGCCTACGAGCGCAACGATCCGGCCTCGGCGATCCGCCAGCTGATGGCGCTGGCCGACGAGGCCAACAAGTACATCGACGAGCACAAGCCGTGGGTGCTCGCCAAGCAGGACGGCGCGGATGCCGAACTGCAGGCGGTCTGCACGCAGGGCCTGAATCTCTTCCGCGTGCTTGCGTCCGGGCTGGCTCCCGTGTTGCCGCGCACCAGCGCGCAGGCCGCGGCATTCCTCAACGCGCCGGTGCGCGCGTGGAGCGATCTCGATGCCCCGCTGGTGGCGCATGCCATCAACCCCTATGCCCCGCTGTTCACCCGCATCGACCCCAAGCACATCGACGCCATGACCGACGCCTCGAAAGACACCCTCGCCGCCGCGCCTGTGGCTCCCGCGAAACCGGCCGAGGCGAAGAAGGCGGAGGTTGCCTCGGGCGCTCATGGTTCGACAGGCTCACCACGAGCGGATGCCGGCATCATCGGCATGGACGTTTTCGCGAAGCTCGACCTGCGCATCGGCAAGGTGCTGGAGTGCGGTTTCGTGGAAGGCTCCGACAAGCTCCTGCGTTTCCTGCTGGATGCCGGCGACCTTGGCCAGCGGCAGATCTTCTCCGGCATCCGCGGCAGCTACGGCGAGCCGGACGCCCTTGTCGGCCGCAACGTGGTGTTCATCGCCAACCTGGCCCCGCGCAAGATGCGCTTCGGCCTGAGCGAGGGGATGATCCTGTCGGCCGGTTTCGATGGCGGCGCGCTGGCGCTGCTGGATGCCGATGCTGCGGCGATGCCGGGCATGCCGGTGCGCTGAATGGACCTGGCGCTGGTCGATTTCGACCACACCGTCACCACCTGCGACACCTACTCGCGTTTCCTGCGCCGCGTCGCCACCCCCACGCAACAGGCGCGTGCGAAATGGAGCATCGGGCCGTGGCTGGCCGGTTACAAATTGCGGGTGCTTTCTGCGGAGGCCCTGCGCATCCGTGCGACCAGGGTCGTGTTCAGCGGGCGCGATGCCGCGGAGATCGACGACGCCGGTGAACGCCATGCCCGCGACCTGCTGCCGGGCGTCCTGCGGCCGGCGATGATGGAACGCATCGGCTGGCACCAAGCGCGCGGCGACACCGTGGTGATCGTGTCCGCCTCGCTGGATGCCTACATGCGGCCATGGTGCGCCGCACACGGGCTGGCGCTGATCTGCAACCACCTGGAGGCGGTGGATGGCCGCCTCACCGGCCGCTATCTCGGTGGCGATCGCGGCCGGCACAAGGCTGGCGACATCCTCGCCCGCTACGACCTCGCCAGTTTCGATCGGGTGCATGCCTACGGCGACAGCCGCGAGGACCGGGCCATGCTGGCACTGGCGCAGGAGCGCTGGTGGCGCGGCGATCGCGTCGCCTGAGCGTTACAGTCCCACCGGTGCAGGACTCATCGCCGCCGCTGGTCGAACGCCTCGACCGCCTGTTGCCGCAGACCCAATGCGGGCAGTGCGGCTATGCCGGCTGCCGGCCGTATGCCGACGCGATGGCGCGTGGCGAAGCCGGCATCGACCATTGCCCGCCCGGCGGCGATGCCGGCGCGCGGGCGCTGGCGAGGGTCCTGGGCGTGCCGGCGAAGCCCTACGACCGCAGTCGCGGCGAGCAACTGCCGCCGCAGGTGGCGGTGGTGGTGGAAGCCGACTGCATCGGTTGCACCAAGTGCATCCAGGCGTGCCCGGTCGACGCCATCGTCGGCGCATCGAAAGCCATGCACGTGGTCATCGATCCGCTGTGCACCGGCTGCGCGCTGTGCGTGCCGGCCTGCCCGGTGGATTGCATCGTGATGGAGCTGCTGCCGCAACCTGCGGTGGCGAGGAGCCAGGAAATGGGGTCAGAGTGAATTTTGCGCCGACCATCGTCGGCTCAACCAAGAATCTTGGTCGCAAAACTTCACTCTGACCCCATTTCCGGATCGCCGCGAGCAATCGCTATTTCGTGGCCGCAGCCTCGCAGCCATCGCACACCCGCTCGACCTTGTAGCCCTTCGCCTTCAACTTCTCGACCAGGCCGTCGCTGCCGAGCAAGTGCAAGGCGCCGACCACCACCAGGGTATCGTCGGAGGTGGAGCCGCCCAGTCGTTTCTCGATCTGCGGCAGCCACGCTTCGTTGCGATCCACGTCCAGCAGCTTGTACGACTGTGGTGATTTGGCGGCCATCTCCGCGCGCATGCCGGTGTCGAGGCGCTCCACGTCGCCGGCGCGCCACCAGGCATGCATGTCCTGCAATTGCTGGACCGCCTTCTTCGGATCGACCAGGAATTCGTCCAGGCCCTGCGCCTGTTCCGGGTACGGCACCGAGTCCATTGCCTGCATCTGCGCATCGATCGTTTCCAGCCCGCCGGCCGGCTTGCCGGCCTTGGCCGCGCGCTCCATCAGGTGGCGATCCAGGCCCAGGTCGGCCTTCAGGCCCATCGCCTGGCTCACGCCCAGCACCAGGCCCAGGTTGACCAACCATGGCTCGCTCTGCTCGAGCGCCTGCACCGAACCGCCACTGGCGGAGACCAGTGTATGGAGCCGTTCCAGCGTCGCCTTCGGCAGGACTTTGCTCAGGCTCTGGCCGTCTTCGTACGCCATGTATTTCTGCATGATCGCCGCCGTTTCCGGGGACGTCATCTCGCGAGGGTCGACTTCGAACAGCAGCGACTCGGCATCATCGAATGCGCGGTCGATCTCCACCGGCATCGGATAGTCGTCGCTCTTCAGCAGGTGGAAGGAGCCCAGCAGGTAGACGTCGTTGTCGGCGTCGGACACTTTCCACAGCAGCGGGCGCGCGACGACCGTGGCCGCCCCCGCGTTGGCGATGGGGGATGGGGCCGACTTGTTGGCCTGGTCCGCATGCGCGGGCAGCGCGAACGCGGCGGCAAGCGCCAGGGTGAGCAATCGTGGGGTCACGCGGGATCCTTCGGTGGCGGAATGGAGGTGTCGTCGGGTTTTGCGTAGGCCTTCTCGCCGGCCGACACCGCCAGGTCCAACCGGTTCTCCGGTGGCGGCAGCGGGCAGGTTGCGAACGGGGTGAATGCGCACGGCGGGTTGTAGGCCTGGTTGAAGTCGATCAGCACGCGGCCCTGCGCATCGGGTTTCGGCGCATCGATGAAGCGCCCGGCGCCATAGCTGCCATGACCGCTGGTGCGGTCGGCGAACACCAGGAAGAGCGTGTCTTCACCCTCGTCCAGCGCTTCCAGCCGGTAGGTCTTGCCGTCGCGCTGGAACTCGAGCGCGCCGGGATTGGGGATGTGGTCGATGGTGCCGATGATGTTGGCTATCGGCAGGGTCTTGCCCGCCGGATGCGCAATGAAACGCGCGGGCACCTGCCAGTCGCGGCCACCGGGCCAGTATTCCAGGCCGGCGAAATGCACCCGGCTCGGCGCGTCGGCGTGCTTGACCCGCAGGGCGAGCCGACCACCGCGTTCGATCACGGTGACCAGCCCCTTGCCTTCGTCGAACGCGATCACGCTCGGTCCCGCTGGGTCCTTGTCGCTGCGCAACACCCCGCCGCGCGCCGGCTTGCCATCGACCGTGACCGGCACATCGGCCACGAAACTCGCCTTGCCGTCGCGGACGGTGAAGACGCCCAGGTGCTCCGGGCCCATCGCCAAGCGGATGCCGTTGTCGACATCGCGGCCCACGCGGTGCGCGCCGGGATCGAGCCAATGCATGCCGACCAGGCTGGTCCAGCCATCCGCGCGGCTGAGGTCGATGACCCGCCGTCCACGCCACATGAACTGGTCGTGCGCGTACTGCTTGAGCGCGGCTTGCAGTTGGGCCGCCTCGTCCGGGGTGGCCTGCGGCGGTGGCGCGCGCTCGCAGCCCGCCATCGCCAGCACGCAGGCCAGCGCGATGCCCGCGCTTTTCATCGTCCCCGCAGGAACCATCGATCCATCTCCGCCAGGCCGAAACGCGTCCACGTGGGACGCCCATGGTTGCACTGCCCCGAACGTTCGGTCGCTTCCATCTCGCGCAGCAGGGCATTCATTTCATGCAGGGTGAGCCGTCGGTTGGCGCGGACCGCGCCATGGCAGGCCATCGTGGACAGCAGTTCGTCGCGGGTCTCGGCCACGCGCCGGGTGGTGCCGTGTTCGCGCAGGTCGGTGAGCACGTCGCGCAGGAGGGCTTCCACGTCGCCGTGCGCAAGCAATGCAGGCACGCTGCGCAGCAGCAGCGATTGCGGGCCACTGCGCTGCACCTCGAAGCCGAGTCGCGCGAGGGTGCCTGCCTCACGCTCGGCGACGTCGGCCTCGCGTTCGGACACGGCCAGGCTGGACGGCACCAGCAACGGCTGGGTGCGCAGGCCGGCGCCGTCGTGCGCGGCTTTCAGTTTTTCGTAACCGATGCGTTCGTGCGCGGCGTGCATGTCGACGACGACCAGGCCATCGGCGTTCTCGGCCAGGATGTAGATGCCGTGCAACTGCGCGACCGCGAAGCCGAGTGGCGGCATGCCGCCGGGCGCATCGTCGGGCATCGGCATCGCGGCAACGGTGGCGGGCGATTCCGCGGCGTCCGCAAACGACCCGCCATCGCGCGGCGCGTACAGCGCGGCATAGGCGCTCGGCGCGTCCGCCACGCGCAAGCCGATCGACGATTGCTGCGGCGCCGGCATCGACCATGCATGCGGTGCCTGCATCGGCTGCATCGCCGTGGCTGCGCCGCCTGCACGCGTCTCGGCCAGCGCGGCATGCAGCGTGCGGTAGACGAAGTCGTGGACCAGCCGCGATTCGCGGAACCGCACTTCGTGCTTGGCCGGGTGCACGTTGACGTCCACCCCGCGCGGATCGAGTTCCAGGAACAGCACATAGGCCGGGTGCCGGCCATGGAAGAGCACGTCGGCGTAGGCCTGGCGGATCGCGTGCGACACGTTGCGGTCGCGCACGCTGCGGCCATTGACGTACAGGTATTGCTGGTCGGCGCTCGCCCTGTTGTAGGCGGGCTGCGCAATCCAGCCGTGCAGGCGCATGCCGGCGCCGGCGTGGTCCACGCGCAGGGCATTGCGGGTGAAGTCCTCGCCCAGCGCCTCGTGCAGGCGCACGTCGCTGAGCATGCTGCCTTCCTGCAACTGCGCCTCGCCCTTCCAGCGCCGCGAGGCCTTGCCGTTATGGGCAACGCGCAATTCGACATCGGGCCGCGCCAGCGCCAGCGTGCGCAGCCAGTCCTCGATATGCGACAGCTCGGTGCGTTCGGCGCGCAGGAACTTGCGCCGCGCCGGCACGTTGTAGAACAGGTCGCGCACTTCCACCGTGGTGCCGGGCGGATGCGCGTGCGGCACGACCTCGCCGACCTTGCCGCCCTCGACCTGCAGCAGCGCGCCGTGTTCGTTGCCGTTGCGCCGCGACGTCAACCGGAAGCGACTCACCGAGGCCACCGAGGGCAGCGCCTCGCCGCGGAAGCCGAGTGTCGCGACCGCCTCCAGGTCATCGATGCTGGCGATCTTGCTGGTCGCGTGGCGCTGCACGGCCAGCGGCAATTCGGCGGGGTCGATGCCGCCGCCATCGTCGCGGATCCGGATCAGGCGGATGCCGCCGTCCTCCAGGTCGATGTCGATGCGGCGCGCGCCGGCATCCAGAGCGTTCTCGACCAGCTCCTTCACCACGGACGCGGGCCGTTCCACGACTTCGCCGGCGGCAATCTGGTTGATGAGGGTGTCGGGAAGCTGGCGGATGGTCACGCCGGGATTTTAGCCGGCATGGCCATCAATTCAGCAGAAAACCTTGGCTCGTCATTCCCGCGAAGGTGCGAATCCAGCGTCTTTCATCGCCAAGCACATCGGAAGAGCAGGAAACGTCAGTGGATTCCCGCCTTCGCGGGGATGACGAGACGGACTTACGGACTGCCGCCCGCGCTCGCACCAGCGCCCGAGGTGGACGCCTGGCTGACCTGGGTCGCCTGGGCCCGCGCCGCATACAAGGTGCCCGGGGGCGGCTGGCGGGTGAAGTACTGGTCGATCCCGGCCAGCACCGCTGCCGCCAGCTTGCGCTGGTAGTCGGGGCTGGACAGCAGGGCCTCCTCCCCGTGGTTGGAGATGAAGCCGGTTTCCACCAGCATCGCCGGCACGTCGGAGGTGCGCAGCACCGCGAAGTTGGCATGTTCCACGCGGCGGGTCTTGCCCACGCTGCCCAGGCTCCCCAAGACATGCGCGGCGGCATCGGACGAGGCCTTCATCTGCCCGCTCTGGGTCAGGTCCAGCAGCACCGATTTCAGGGTGTCGCCGGTGGCGGCCAGCTTCACGCCACCGATCAGGTCCGCGGCGTTTTCCTTGTCGGCCAGCCAGCGCGCACGCTGCGAGGAGGCACCGCGCGTCGACATCACGTACACCGAGGAACCCGTGGCATCGCGATTCTCGGCGGCATCGGCGTGGATCGACACGAAGATGTCGGCGCGGGCGCCCCGCGCCAGCACCGCGCGGCGATTGAGCGGGATGAAGACGTCGGTATCGCGGGTCAGGTGGGCCTTCATGCCGGGCGTGGCATTGATCTGGCGGGCCAGTTCGCGGGCGATGGCCAGGGTCACGTTCTTCTCGCGATTGCCGTTGGGGCCGATCGCGCCGGGATCCTGGCCGCCGTGGCCGGCGTCGATGGAGATGACCAGCGGGCGCATGCCGGCCTGCATCGCCGCGCGCGTGACGGGCGCGGCAACCGTGGCCGTCTCGCTGGCGATCGGCTCCGGCTTGCCGGTGGCGATGCGGGTCGGCACGCCGGTGGCGACGGTGCCGGGCAACTCGGAGACCGTGGCGGCCTTGCCCACGAGCTTGCCGGGATCCGTTTCGACGGCAGCGGAGGACTTGGCGATCTCGGCGATCGGATCGGGCCTGGCCGCGGCCACCGGTGCCGCAGGCACCACGACCGCCGAGGCGACGCCATCACCGGGCCATTCCAGCACCAGCAGCGGGCCTGCCGCGGTGGTTTCGATGCGCGGCGGCATTGCCTTGACCTGGCTGGCCAGGTCGAACACCACGCGGATCGTGCCGGGCTGTGGCTGGCCGGTGCGCACGGCCTTCACGGCACCCGCGCCGGCAGGCAGCGCCAGGTTGCGGGCCAGTCGGCTGTCGGGGAAGTCCACGACCAGACGGTCGGGGTTGCGCAGTTCGATGACCTTGTAGTCGCCGCTGCGATCGAGCTGCAGTTCGACGCGGGTACCAGTGGCGCCGGCATCCACGCGCAACTGCTTGATTTCCGAGGCGTTTGCGAGGTTCCAGCACAGCGCCGCCAGCAGCATCAGCGCCAGCAGGACTTGCTCGAGGCGGATCCCCTTCACTCGCATGCCCGGAAGTTAAGCACTTGCCATTCCCAAGCGCAAGCACTTTTCCCTTAATAATCCGTGGCCTGCCGCACTTTCCTAAATGCGCGCGCAACTCCTGCCCGGAGCGTCAAGCAGATCCTAGCGCCTGCAGCCAGGCCTCGCCGCCTGGCGTGCGTGGCTGCAGATGGCAGCGACGCCCCGTCCCTTCCACCGCCAGCACCACATCGAGGTCAGCCGCGGGCAGGCCACCCTGCCCGCGCTCCGGCCATTCGACCAGCCACAGGCGCGTCTCGGCGGGATCCAGCCCCAGGAACTCCAGCTCGCCGGGATCGCCGATCCGGTACAGGTCCAGGTGCAGGGCCACCCCGCCGTTGGGCAACGGGTAGTGCTCGACCAGGGTGTAGGTCGGGCTGCGAATGGTGCCGGTCACGCCCAACGCACGCAGCAACGCCCGGGCAAGCGTGGATTTTCCGGCGCCGAGGTCGCCATGCAGGTAGGCCACGGCATGTGGTGGCAGGGCGCTGGCGAGGCGCGCGCCAAGCGCATCCGTGGCGTCCGCGTTTTCAAGGAAGACATCGTGCATGCGCCTATCGTCGCATCGGATTGGCCAGCCGGCGCAACCATGGCATGAGGTCCGAGGGCAGCAGGCCGCGCTCGCCGTCCTCGCGCGCCGCTGCATCACCTGCCGCTGCATGCAGCAGCGCGCCGGCCGAGGCGGCATCGGCCGAGGTCATGCCTTGCGCCAGCAGGGCGGCGATGACGCCGGTGAGCACGTCGCCCATCCCGCCGACCGCCATGCCCGGATTGCCGGCGCAGATCACCGTCGACGGCGCATTTGCGGAGGCGATGATGCTGCCCGCGCCCTTCAACACCACCACGCACCCAAGCCGTTCCTGCAGCGCTCGTGCGGCGGCGAAGCGATCGCGCTGCACCTCGCTTGTCGGGATACCGAGCAGGCGCGCGGCCTCGCCGGGATGCGGTGTTGCCACATCCTGCGCACGCAGGCGGTGCCCCGATGAAGCGAACAGGTTGAGCGCATCGGCATCGACCACGCGCGGCGCTTCACTGGCCAGCACGGCCTCCAGCAGCTGTCGTCCCCACTCGCCCTGCCCCAACCCGGGGCCGAGTGCAATGACGCCGGCGCGTGCCAGCAAGGGCGCGAGTTGCGCAACGTCGTCGACCGCGTGCGCCATCGCCTCCGGGCGGCGTGCCAGCAACGCAGGGACATGCGACGCGCGCGTCGCCACGCTCAGCAGGCCGGCCCCACTGCGCAGCGCCGCCTCCGCCGCCAGCAGGATCGCGCCACCACTGCCGTGGTCGCCACCGATGCACAGCACATGCCCGTTGGTGCCCTTGTGGCTGTCGCGCGGACGCAGCGAAAAGAACCCCGGTAGCGCGTCCGCCCGCAATGCCAACGCCGCGGGCTCGATCCCCTCGAACACGGTTTCCGGCAGGTCGAGCGCGGCCAGTGCGAGGTCGCCGGCATGGTCCAGCGCGATGCCGGTGCGCAGGCCGCGATGCCGCGCGATGAATTGCAGGGTGCGCGCTGCAATGACGGCCACGCCCGGCGCATCGCCGCTGCGCGCATCGATGCCACTCGGTACATCCAGCGAGAACACGGGGGCCGGATGCCGGTTGATCGCCTCGATCAAGGCGTTGGCATGCGCATCCGGTGCGCGCGACAGGCCGATCCCGAAGACCGCGTCGACCAACACGTCGGCACCGCCGAGATCGCCATCGAAGCACTCGACCTGCCCTCCTGCTCCGACGAAGGCGTCATGCGCCTGCATCGCCAGCGGCGTGCGCGGCGCGTGCGCGTCGAGCCGCAGCACCCGCGCGTCGAGGCCGGACGCCAACGCATGCCGCGCCAGCACATAGCCATCGCCGCCGTTGTTGCCCGGCCCGCAGGCCACGACCAGCCTCCGCGCATGGGGCCAATGCTTCAGCAGCTGCTGCCAGGCCGCCAGGCCGGCACGCGCCATCAACACGAAGCCATCACCGCCACAGGCCGCGATGCCGCGCGCCTCGAGCTCGCGCAACTGGTCGGGGGCGTACAGCGGGAACGGACTGTGCATCGGCCGATTCTAGAACCGACTCCTATACTTCGCCCATGTCTTCGCCGCTCCCCGACTACATCGCACTCGCGGACCGCATCCGCGCGCTGGCGCTGGCAGCGGGCTTCCAGCGCGTGGGGATCTCCGGGGTGGAATTGCAGGAGGACGAAACGTTCCTGCAGTCATGGCTGGCGGAAGGCCTGCACGGTTCGATGGCGTGGATGGCCAGCCACGGCGACAAGCGCAGCCGGCCCGCCGAACTGATCCCCGGCACGCTGCGGGTGGTGTCGGTGGGCATGGATTACGGCAAGGACACAGACGCGGCCTGGGACAACCTGCGCGATGGCGAACGCGCCTACGTGGCCCGCTACGCGCTGGGCCGCGATTACCACAAGCTGATGCGCAACCGCCTGCAGCGGCTCGCGGACGACGTGGCGAAGGAGATCGGCCCGTTCGGGCATCGCGTGTTCGTAGATTCGGCGCCGGTGCTGGAACGCGCGCTGGCGCGCAACGCCGGGCTTGGCTGGATCGGCAAGCACACCTGCCTGATCGACAGGGACGGCGGCAGCTGGTTCTTCCTCGGCGAACTCTTCGTCGACCTGCCGCTGCCGATCGACCCGCCGGCGTCCGCGCACTGCGGCAGCTGCACGCGCTGCATCGAGGTCTGCCCGACCCAGGCGATCGTCGCGCCGTACCGCCTGGATGCACGTCGCTGCATCAGCTACCTCACCATCGAACACGAAGGCAGCATCGACGAAGCCCTGCGGCCGCTGATCGGCAACCGCATCTTCGGCTGCGACGACTGCCAGCTGGTGTGCCCGTGGAACAAGTTCGCGATGCGCAGCGACGAACCGGATTTCCGCGTCCGCAACGACCTCGACCGGGCCACGCTGGTCGACTTGTTCGCGTGGGAGGAAGACGAATTCCTGCGCCGCACCGAGGGCAGCGCGATCCGTCGCAGCGGCCACGAGCGCTGGCTGCGCAACATCGCGGTGGCGCTGGGGAATGCACCGAAGACGCCCCTCGTCATGGCAGCGCTCGAATCACGTCGTAAGCATGCATCGCCCGTCGTGCGCGAGCATGTGGAATGGGCGCTGCGCCAACACACTGCGAACGAAGCGCCATGACCATCGATGGGCCGGCTGGCCCCGATTCACTTCGGGACACGCCGTGAATACATCCATGTAGGCTCATCGGCGACATCCATGTCGCCGAAGGTCCCGAAGCAAACCGGGACCATCCGTCCTGCCGATCAGCCTCGTTGACTGAACTCCCGCAACAACGCGCGCGTCACCGCATCGTCGGCTTCGGCATCGCCTTGCAAGGCCGGCAGCAGCCGGCTGGCGACCTGCTTGCCGAGCTCCACGCCGAACTGGTCGAAGGCATTGATGCCCCACAGCACCGACTGCAGGTAGACGCTGTGCTCGTACAGCGCGACCAGCATGCCGACGGCATGCGGCGTCACCGCGTCCAGCAGCAGCAAGGTGCTGGGACGGTTGCCGGGGTAACGCCGATGCGGATCGTCGCTGTCCTGCCCGTTCGCCAGCGCCTCGGTCTGCGCCAGCAGGTTGGCCAGCAGCGCGGCGTGGTTCTGCGCGTGCGGATGGTCGGCCCGCAGCACGCCGATGAAATCGGCCGGCACGATTTGCGTGCCCTGGTGCAGCGCCTGGAAGAAGCTGTGCTGGGTGTCGGTGCCCGCGCCGCCCCACCACACCGGCACGGTGTCGACATCGACCGCGCCGCCCGCGATCCGCACCGACTTGCCCAGGCTTTCCATCACCAGTTGCTGCAGGTAGGCCGGCAGCAATTTCAGGCGATCGTCGTAAGGCAGGACCGCCTGCGTGGCCGCATGCAATGCGTTGCGATTCCACACTGCGGTGAGCGCATGCCACACCGCGATGTTCCCGCGAGGCGCGGCCGTGGCCGCATGCGCGTCCATCGCTGCAGCGCCGTCGAGCAACTCGAGGAAGCGATCCATGCCCAGCGCCAGCGCGATCGGGAAGCCCACTGCCGACCACAGCGAATAGCGACCGCCCACCCAGTCCCACATCGGCAAGGTGCGCTCCGGCGGCACGCCGAACGCAGCCACGCGCTCGGCATTGGTGCTGACGGCGTACAGGCGTTCGTCGTTGCCCAGCCAGGCGCGGACGATGCCGCCGTTGAGCAGGGTTTCCTGGGTGCCGAACGTCTTGGAGATGACGATGGCGGCACTGCGCTTCGGGTCCAGTCCGGCCAGCACGCGCTGCGCGGCATTGCCATCGACATTCGAGATGAAATGCACCTTGAAGCGCGCATCGTGCAGGGCCAGCGCGTCGACCATCAGCCGTGGCCCCAGGTCGGAACCACCGATGCCGACGCTGACGATGTCGGTCACGTCGCTGGCTTCGAGTTGTTCGATCAGCACGCGCATCCGCGCTTGGGCGGCCACGGCCTGCGCACGCGCCTCGACGGCGACCTGCGAGGTCGAATTGTCGCCGCGCAAGGCACTGTGCAACGCGGCGCGGCCTTCGGTCGGATTGACGAGGGCGCCATCCAGCAGGCGGCGCATGGCGACCATCAATTCCGCGCGTTCGCCAATGGCGAACAACGCGTCCAGCGCGGCACGGCCGTAGCGCTGGCGGGCGAAGTTCGCGTAGAGGCCACCGCAGCGCAGCGCGAAATCGCTGGCACGGGCCGGATCCTCCCGGATCAGGTCGGTGATGGTCGTGCTGGCCAGCCTGCGTGCTTCCGCGTCGAGTCCGGCCAGCATGCTCACGCGGCCTGCTTCGGCATCGACCGGTTGGTGTGGGTCAGTGCGTTGTCGCGGTCCACATAGACCAGGGTCGGCTTGAACTTGGCGGCTTCGGCTTCGTCGCACTGGCCGTAGGCGCAGATGATGACCAGGTCGCCGGGCTGCGCCTTGTGCGCGGCCGCGCCGTTGACCGAGATCACGCCGCTGCCTTCCTCGCCACGGATCGCATAGGTCGCAAAGCGCTCGCCGTTGTTGACGTTGTAGATCTCGATGCGCTCGTATTCGCGGATGCCGGAGATGTCCAGCAGGCGGCCGTCGATCGCGCAGGAGCCTTCGTAATGCAGCTCGGCATGGGTGACGCTGGCGCGGTGGATCTTGGCCTTCAGCAGGGTCAGTTGCATGTTCGACTCCAGTGGCGCGAAACCCGGTACGGGCCCGGGAGGCCGAAGTATAGGCTGCGATTTCCGCGCTGCAACAAACCCGCCGCGCGCCCCACCGATGCCGGCTTCAGCCGGCCAGGTGGAACTCGAGGTTGTCGATCAGGCGGGTGCGACCGAGCCGGGCGGCGATCAGGGCGACCAGGTCGCCCGCCTCGCCATCCATCGGCTCGGTCAGGTCCGGGCGGCGCACCACCGCGTAGTCGGGGACGAAACCGGCATCGCGCAGGGCCTCGTCGGCATCGGCCTCGACCTGGGCGAGCGGCAGGCCGACCAGCAGGCCGTCGCGCATCGCGTGCAGGGTGTGGTGGATGATCGCCGACACCTCGCGTTCCTGCGGCGAGAGGTACTGGTTGCGCGAACTCATGGCCAGTCCGTTCGCTTCGCGGACGATGTCGCCGCCGACGATGTCGATCGGGACATGCAGGTCGGCGACCATCTGCCGGATCACCGCCAGTTGCTGGTAATCCTTCTTGCCGAACACCGCCACATCCGGCTGCACCTGGTTGAACAGCCGGCTGACCACGGTGCACACGCCGTCGAAATGGCCCGGCCGATGCGCGCCTTCCAGCACCGCGCTGACGCCGGGGACGTGCACGCTGGCCGCCAGGTCCACGCCGAACGGATACATCGCCGCCACGTCCGGTAGCCACAGCACGTCGCAGCCGGCGGACTGCAGGCCGCTGGTGTCGGCATCCGGGGTGCGCGGATAGCGGGTGAAGTCCTCGTTCGGGCCGAACTGGGTCGGATTGACGAAGACGCTGGAGACCACCTTGTCGGCGTGCTGGCGGGCCAGCGCGACCAGCGAATAGTGGCCGGCGTGCAGGTTGCCCATGGTCGGCACGAAGCCGACGCGCAGGCCGTCGCGCTTCCAGCCGCGGATGCGGCTGCGCAGCGATTCAAGCGCGGTGATGGTCTCGATCATGTGGGTTCGCTCGGCAATGGCGTCAGGCGTAGGCGTGTTCGGCCGCGGGGAAACGGCCGTCGCGCACGGCATCGGCATACGCACGGATCGCAGCGGCGACGGAGCCGCCCTCGGCCAGGAAATCCTTGACGAATTTCGGCTTGCGATGGCCGGTGTCCAGGCCCAGCAGGTCGTGCAGCACCAACACCTGGCCATCGCAACCCGCGCCCGCGCCGATGCCGATGGTCGGGATCGGGCTGGCGGCAGTGATCTGCGCGGCCAGCGCGGCCGGCACGCCTTCCAGCACCAGCAGCGCCGCGCCGGCGTCGGCCACGGCGAGCGCGTCCTCGCGCAATTTCGCGGCGGCGGCATCCTCGCGTCCCTGCACCTTGAACCCGCCGAAGCGATGCACCGATTGCGGGGTCAGGCCCAGGTGCGCACATACGGGAATTTCGCGCTCCACGAGATAGCGGATCGTCTCGAGTTTGTGGCCCGCGCCTTCCAGCTTGACCATGCTCGCGCCCGCCTGGATGAAGCGCACCGCGGCGGCGTGCGCCTCCTGCGGCGAGCCGTCCGAACCGAACGGGAAATCCGCGATTTTCAGCGCGCGTGTCGCCCCGCGGGCCACCGCGGCGGTGTGGTAGACGATGTCGTCCACGCGCACCGGCAGGGTGGAATCGAAGCCCTGCACCACCATCCCCAGCGAATCGCCGACCAGGATGAGGTCGATGCCGTTGTCGTCGAGCACGCGCGCGAAACTGGCGTCGTAACTCGTCAGCATCACCAATTTGCGGCCGGCGGCACGCGCCTCGCCCAGCATCGGCACGGTCCAGCGTTTCTGTGGCTCGCTCATGGCCGGCTCCTTCCCGCGGGCGCCTAAGGTAACGGTTCGATGCCGTCCGCCGCCATCACGCCCGCACACTCACGCGCGGGCCCGATGCCGGGAATGCCTGCGTCCGGCCAGGCCTCCAGCAGCGGCAGCAAGGCGAACGCGCGTTCGTGCAGGTGCGGATGCGGCAGGCGCAGGCCGGGCTCGTCGATGATGGCATCGCCGTGGAGCAGCAGGTCGAGGTCGAGGATGCGCGGCCCCCAGCGTTCGCCTTCGATGCGAACCCGGCCGGCATCACGCTCGATGGCAAGCAGGACATCGAGCAGGTCGCGCGCCGACAGCGTCGTGTCGACCACGGCGACGGCGTTGACGAAATCGGGTTGGTCGGTCACGCCCCAGGCCGGCGTGCGATAGAGGCGCGAGGCGCGCAGCAGGCGCGTGCCTGCCACGTTGTCGAGCGCATCGATGGCATCGCGCAGCGTGCGCGCGGCGTTACCCAGGTTGGCACCCAGGCCCACCGCCGCCAGGGTCATGCGGGCTCTTGCGAGGCAGCGCCCGTCGCGTCGGCTCCGCCGCGACGCCGACGGCGACGCCGCTTGCGCGGTGCATCGCCCTCGCCGCCTGCATCGGCGGCCGCGTCATCGAACCCGTCCGCACCGGCGTCGAGTGCGCCCTGCTCGCCCGCGGCCACGGTCGCCGATGGGTGCAGTTGCGCCTCGCGCCAGTAGGCCACGTCCTCGGCATGCGAATCCGAGGCGGCCAGGCGCAGCTCCAGGAAATCGAACGCGGCGCGGAAGCGCGGATGCGCCAGCAGCCGGAACACGCGCTTGCGCACGCGCTGCGAGAAGCGCGGCTGCAGCAGCCAGATTTCCTGCATGGGCAGCGAGAACCGGCGCGGCAACGCGGTGCGCCCGACCTGGTGCAACGTGACCCGGTCGGCGGCGCGGCGCTGCGCGTCCGCGGCATGCACGCCCTGCGCCTGCAGCAATGCCAGTGCGCGGCAATAGGCCGGCCACAACAGCACGGCATACAGGAATGCAGGCGATACCGATTCGTCGGCGGCCACGCGCGCATCGGTATTGCGCAGTCCCTGCACCAGCATCCGGCGCAACGCGCCGGACTTGTTCGATGCCAGCGCCTGGGCGGTTTCCGGCAGCAATGCCGGCAGCAGGCCGTGCGCTTCCAGTTGCTCGAAGCTGGCCACCGCGTGCCCCGACAGGAACATCTTGAGGGTCTCCTCGAACAGTCGCGCCGGCGCGGCCTCGGCCAGCAGCGGCGCGAGCCGCGCGATCGGCTCTGCGGTCGCCGCTTCGATGCTGAAATCGAGCTTCGCCGCCAGCCGCGCCGCGCGCAGCATCCGCACCGGATCCTCGCGGTAGCGGGCCTCGGGATCGCCGATCAGGCGCAGCAGGCGCGCCTGCACGTCGTCGTAACCGCCGACGTAATCGCGCACCGAGAAATCCTCGATCGCGTAGTACAGCGCATTCGCGGTGAAGTCGCGGCGGATCGCATCGTCCTCGATCGTGCCGTACACGTTGTCGCGCAACAGGCGACCACCTTCATGCTGCTCGCGGTCGCCACTGCCGTCGTCGATGTTGGCGCGGAAAGTCGCGACCTCGATGATCTCGCGGCCGTAGACCACGTGGGCCAGGCGGAAGCGGCGCCCGATCAGCCGGCAGTTGCGGAACAGCGACTTGACCTGCTCCGGCGTGGCGTCGGTGGCCACGTCGTAATCCTTCGGTGCGCCGCCGACCAGCAGGTCGCGTACCGCGCCGCCGACCAGGTAGCCGCCGAAGCCGGCTTCGCGCAGGCGGTACAGCACGCGCAAGGCGTTCTGGCTCATCTGCTTGCGCGACAGGCCGTGCTCGTCACGGGCGATCACGCGCAGGCTGGGGACGGGATAGAGTGGCTGGGATTCGATTTCGGTCATGCGCTACGGCGGAGCCGCGCTCTGGAATGGGATGGGTTGCGTTGCCGTCGGCACCGCAGCCGCATATACTAGCAAGCTCGACACGCGGCCCTGCCGCTGGCGAGCCGGTCGTCCAGCCGGCGAGTTCCACCCCACCTCTGCTCCCATCGTCTAGAGGCCTAGGACGCCGCCCTCTCAAGGCAGCAACACGGGTTCGAATCCCGTTGGGAGTACCAATCAACAAAAAAGCCCGAGTCATTCGACTCGGGCTTTTTTGTTGATTCGCCCTACGGGATGAGAACCCGTACGGGTTCGACAGCGGCGCCCGGAGCGCGGCTGGACAACCGAAGGTTGCCCGCAGCGAAGCGAAGGGCGCGGCACAAGGATGTGCCGCGTCTATCCCGTTGGTCCATCATCCATCCCGTTGGCACGCTCACGACGTGGAGCGCCATGGCCACACAACCGCCACCCATTCCGATGCGCCGCCTCCCGCCGCCACGGCGCTAAACTACCCGCATCGCATCACGGATTGTCCCCATGCCCTTCGTCGTCACCGAGAACTGCATCAAGTGCAAGCACACCGACTGCGTCGAGGTGTGCCCGGTGGATTGCTTCCACGAGGGCCCGAACTTCCTGGTGATCGATCCGGACGAGTGCATCGACTGCACCCTGTGCGAGCCGGAATGCCCGGTCAACGCGATCTACCCGGAAGAAGACGTGCCTGCCGGACAGGAAGTCTTCGTCGCGCTCAACGCGGAACTGGCGAAGGAATGGCCGGTGCTGGCGACCCGCAAGGATGCGCCGGCCGATGCCGCCGAGTGGGATGGCAAGCCGGGCAAGCTGGCCCTGCTGGAGCGCTGATCCGCCACAAATCGCCAACAAGAAGGGCGCCTTGCGGCGCCCTTCTTGCGTTGCAGAGTTCACATGTCAGGGCGCGATGGCCGCCTTCAATGCACCGATCAGCTTGACCGGCGCCTCGCCGATCGGCGGCAGGCCGCGCGGGTCGACCGCGGAGATGTACACGCCCTCGCCGGCCTTGGTCACCCGGACCAGGAACTTGGCGTCCATGTAATCGACGTCGTAGGTACCCAGGATCTGCGCCTTGTTGGCAATCGTCACGCCGGGGGTTCCCGCCAGGACCTCGCCGACCTTGGCGAACAGCGTGTCGCGGTCGCCGCTGGCATTGAAGCCGATCGGCGCCGCGCTGCTGCCACCGGCGTTGTTCATGCCCGAGGCGCTGACGCTGCCACCCGCCGCCGGCAGCGACATGGCCTTGTCGGCACTCGGACGATCCAGGTCCGGCGGGACCTCCAGCGGGCGGGTTTCGGCGCTCTGCGTGTACAGCTCGTTCTTCTTGCCGAACCAGTGGCAACCGGACAGGCCGGCCACCAGCAGGGCGGCGGCGAGCGGTGCGGCAATCGGGGACACGCGGGCACTACGACGCATCTGGAGCTCCTGTCAGGCCGCTGCGGGCGGCATCAGTCTTCGAGTTGGAGGATGTCCGCATGCAGGCGCTGGGCCTCGGCGGCATGCGTGGATGATAGCGGCTGGAGCGGCAGGCGCAGGCCATGGCCGATTCCGTTCAGCGCGAGTAGGGCTTTGACGGGGATCGGATTGGGCTCGACGCCGAGGAAGTGGTAGAGCGCGTACAACCTTGCATCCAGCGCCTCGGCGCCGGCCACGTCGCCGCCGCGGGCCAGCTGGCACAAGCGGCGGAAGGTGCCGGGCACGACGTTCGACGCGACCGAGATCACCCCGTCCGCGCCAGCCAGCATCGCCCGCACCGCGGTGGGGTCGTCGCCACTGAGCACGGCGAAGCCGTCGCGCCGGCAAGGCAACAGGTCCTCCATGCGCGCGGCATCGGCACGGGCTTCCTTGATGCCGACGATGTTCGGATGCAGGGACAGTTCGCCGGTGGTCTCCGGGGCCAGGTCGCAGCCGGTGCGGCCTGGCACGTTGTAGAGGACCACCGGCAACCCGCCCTCGTCGGCGACCGCGCGGAAATGCGCCAGCAACCCCGACTGGGTGGGCCGCACGTAGGGCGGCGTCACCACCAGCGCGGCATCGGCGCCCAGTGCGGCGGCACGGCGGTTGGCCAGGATGGTCTTGGCGGTATTGGAATGACCGGTGCCGGCCAGCACCGGCATGCGCCCGCCGAGGAATTCCACCGCGCTGGCCAGCAGCGCATCGTATTCGTCATCGAATAGCGCCGCGGCCTCGCCGGTGGAGCCGGCCACGACCACGCCCTGGGTGCCCGCGTCCCGCTGCGCCTGCAGCAACCGCTGCCAGGCGGGGAAGTCGATGTCGCCGGCGGCCGTGAACGGCGTCGCCAGTGCGGTGATGCTGCCGGAAAGTCGCACGTGGGGGCTCGGGCTGGGCGCGGCGAAGGAACGCGCGGCGCGATGGGATGGGTGCAGCGAAGCTGAATCTTACTTGCGGCTCGAAACCACCGGCAAGTATGCTGCCGCATGCGTCGCATCCCTCCCGCGCCGCCGACCCCACCCGCTTCGGACGCTCCCTTGACCGATATCTCCGCCCGGCCAGCGCCGAACGAAAACCACCTGCTGATCAACGCGTACACCACGCATCCGCAGTCGCCGCTGCTGGCCGTCACCCGGCGCATCTCCGATTCCGGCTGCAACCTGGTCGACACGCGCCTGGCCACGGTGGGCCGCGATGTCTCGGTGACCGCGCTCGCCACCGGCTCGTGGGACGCGGTGGCCAAGCTCGAGACCATGCTCGCCAAGCTGGAGCGCGAGGAAGGGCTGAAGCTGATCTGGTACCGCACCGGGCCCAAGCCGGTGCAGTCCAGCCTGCTGCCGTACGTGGTCGAGGTGATCGCCTCGGACAAGCCGGGCATCCTGTTCCAGCTGGCCGACTTCTTCGACCAGCAGGGCATCACCATCGAGAGCCTGCATTGCTCGCGCTACCGGGCGATGCAGACCGGGGCCGACATGTTCTCCGCGCAGCTGACCATCGGCGTGCCGTCGGACATGCATATCGCCGCGTTGCGCGACGACTTCCTCGAGTTCTGCGACCACCTGAACCTCGACGCCATCATGGATCCGATGAAGTACTGACACAGGGGATCGAAGACCATGGAATTCGTGCTGTTCTTCCTCGCCGTGGCGATGATCGCAGGCCAACACGGCGAAATCTCGAAACTGAAGAAGCGCATCGACGCGCTGGAAACCAGCCCGCCCGCAGCCGCCGACACCCCATGATCGCCGGGGCGGCCCTGCATGGCGCCGTGTCGAGGCTGCCGCTGGCGCTTTCCGACGGCACATCCGCGACGCTCGCCGATTATCGCGGGAAGTGGCTGGTGCTCTACTTCTACCCTAGGGACTCCACCCCGGCCTGCACCACCGAAGGCCTGGATTTCAACGCGCTGCTGCCGGCGTTCAAACGTGCCGGCGCCGTGGTGCTGGGCGTGTCGAAGGACTCGCTGAAGTCGCACCAGAACTTCTGCGCGAAGCAGGGCTTCAAGTTCGACCTGGTCAGCGATGCCGACGAAGCCGTCTGCAACGCCTTCGGCGTGATCCAGCCGAAGAAACTCTACGGCCGCGAGTACATCGGCATCGTGCGCAGCACCTACCTCATCGACCCTGAAGGCGTCATCCGCCAGGCATGGCAACCGGTGAAAGTCCCCGGCCACGCGCAAGCCGTGCTTGACGCGTTGAAGGCCGCAAAGCGCCAGTGACCATCCCCATCGCCACCCGCCCCCGCCCGGCGCAGCGCGCCGGGCGTTCATCGTCGCGCGCGCCAATGGCGCGCAAGCGCTCCTCTTCACCCCATCGTTGTCCGACTGCAGGAATCCGAGCATGACGCGAAGCAAGCGCATCTACGTCCTCGACACCAACGTGCTGATGCATGACCCGACCGCGCTGTTCAAGTTCGAGGAACACGATGTGTACCTGCCGATGCAGGTGATGGAAGAACTGGACAACGGCAAGAAGGGCACCAGCGAAGCCAGCCGCAACGCGCGCCAGGTCAGCCGCTTCCTCAATGAGCTGATCGAGGCCCACGGCAGCAGCGACGTCCACAACGGCATCGCTTTGGTGCGTCCGCAGGCGCTGCAGCTGCGCGGCGCGGAAAGCGCCGGGCGCCTGCTGTTCCAGACCGGCGATTTCGATGCGGGCAAGCGCTTCGGCACGGTGATCCCGGACAACAACATCCTCGGCGCGATCCTGGCGCTGAAGGAGTCCGATCCGGGCGCGCCGGTGGTGTTCGTGTCCAAGGACATCAACCTGCGGATCAAGGCGTCGATCGCCGGCATCGTCAGCGAGGATTACGAAAACGACCGCGCGCTGGACGATTTCAGCCTGCTGTACACGGGCGCAACCGCGTTGCCCGAGGATTTCTGGTCCCGCCATGGCAAGGACCTGAAGTCGTGGACCGACAAGGGTCGCACCTACTACGAAATCGCACGCGGCGAGGACGAGGACTGGTATCCGAACCAGTTCGTCTACCTGCCCGGCGACGAACAGGCCGAGATGAAGGTGGCGAAGGTGGCCGACGACAAGGTGGTGCTGCAGATCGTCGACGACTTCCGGCATGCGTCGCGCGCGGTCTGGGGCATCACCGCGCGCAACCGCGAGCAGAACTTCGCGCTCAACGCGCTGATGGACCCGGAGATCGACTTCGTCAGCCTGCTCGGCACCGCCGGTACCGGCAAGACGCTGCTGGCGCTGGCCGCGGGCCTGGCGCAGACCATGGATGCGCAGCGCTATCGCGAGATCATCATGACCCGCGCCACGGTCAGCGTGGGCGAGGACATCGGCTTCCTGCCCGGCACCGAGGAGGAAAAGATGACGCCATGGATGGGCGCGCTGACCGACAACCTGGAAGTGCTGACGCACAACCAGGACGGCGGCGCCTGGGGACGCGCGGCCACCAACGACCTGCTGGCGTCGCGGATCAAGATCCGCTCGATGAACTTCATGCGCGGGCGGACCTTCCTGTCGCGCTACCTGATCCTCGACGAGGCGCAGAACCTGACGCCCAAGCAGATGAAGACACTCATCACCCGTGCCGGCCCGGGCACCAAGATCATCTGCCTGGGCAATGTCGAGCAGATCGACACGCCCTACCTCACCGAAACCACGTCCGGCCTCACCTACGCAGTCGACCGCTTCAAGGCCTGGGCGCACAGCGCGCACATCACCCTGCGCCGCGGCGAGCGGTCGCGGCTGGCGGATTACGCCTCGGAAGTGCTCTGACGATCCTGCATGAACTAATGTTTCAGATATCAAGATGCATATCCTGAAATTGCATAAGCCCGTTTGAAGGTTCAAAATGGGGCTTCCTGACGGGAGCCTCCCATGATCAGTTCAGCCCAGATGCGCGCCGCACGCGCCCTGCTCGGCATCGACCAGAAGCAGCTCGCGACGCTCGCGGGCGTTTCCGTCCCTACGATCCAGCGCATGGAAAGCAGCCAGGGCACGGTGCGCGGCGTGGTCGGTACGCTGACCAAGATCATCGAGGCGCTGGATGCCGCCGGCATCGAACTGATCGGCAACGACCACCCCAGCCAGGGCCGTGGTCGCGGGGTGCGACTGAAGGAGCCGCAGTGATGGCCGGGCGCATGGACGCCGCGCGGCGCGCCTGGTACGGCATGTTCGAGCCGAAGCTGTTGACGGTCCTGCGCGAAGGCTACGGCCTGCAGGCGTTCAAGGCGGATGCGATCGCCGGCCTGACCGTGGCGATCGTCGCCCTGCCGCTGGCGATGGCACTGGCGATCGCCAGCGGCACCACCCCGGAAAAGGGCCTGCATACCGCGATCATCGCCGGCTTCCTGATCTCGTTCTTCGGCGGCTCGCGGGTGCAGATCGGCGGTCCGACCGCCGCCTTCATCCCGGTGGTCTTCGTGGTCCTGCAGAAGTTCGGCTACGGCGGCCTGATCCTGTGCACGCTGTTGGCGGGGCTGATGCTGATCGGCGCCGGCCTGCTGCGGCTCGGCACGCTCATGAAGTACATGCCGCAGCCGGTGATCACCGGCTTCACCGCCGGCATCGCGGTGAGCATCTTCTCCAGCCAGGTCAAGGACGTGCTGGGCTTGCGCATGGAGACGGTGCCTGCCGAGTTCCTCG
Organism: Thermomonas sp.; assembly: GCA_035408605.1. Taxonomy (GTDB): domain Bacteria; phylum Pseudomonadota; class Gammaproteobacteria; order Xanthomonadales; family Xanthomonadaceae; genus Thermomonas. Next base: position 24,200 of record DAOOCX010000012.1, read on the forward strand.
CGCGCTGGACGGCGTACGGCAAGCACATCGCCACCACCCAGCCGGCGGCGGTCGGGCTGACCCTCCTCGGCCTGGTGGTGATCGCGGGCCTGCGCCGCTGGAAGCCGACCTGGCCGGGCTTCCTGATCGCATTGCTGGCCTGCACGCTGGCCTCCGCCGCCTTCGCCCTGCCGGCGGAGACCATCGGCACCCGCTTCGGGACGCTGCCATCCGCCTTGCCGACGTTCGCGATCCCGCACATCCCGTTCGAGCGCACCTTCGAGCTGCTGCCCAGCGCGTTCACCATCGCGTTCCTGGCCGGGGTGGAATCGCTGCTGTCCGCGGTGGTCGCCGACGGCATGACCGGCGGGCGCCATCGCTCGAATGGCGAACTGGTCGCACAGGGCATCGCCAATGTCGGTTCCGCGCTGTTCGGCGGCCTGCCCGCGACCGGCGCGCTTGCGCGCACGGCCACCAACATCCGCGCCGGCGGTCGCAGCCCGGTCGCCGGCATCCTGCACGCCGGCTACCTGCTGCTGTTCATGCTCCTGCTGGCACCGCTGATGCGCCATGTCCCGCTGGCGGCGCTGGCGGCCGTGCTGCTGGTGGTGGCCTGGAACATGAGCGAGCAGGAGGCCTTCCGCAACACGCTGTCGGCGCCCAAGGGCGACCGCGTGGTGCTCTTGCTGACCTTCCTGCTGACCGTGTTCATCGACCTCACCATCGCCATCGAGGTCGGGATCGTGGTGGCCGCATTCGTGTTCATGTTCCGGATGGCGGATGCGGTGGAAGTCAGCTCCGCCATCGGCCAGGGCGACGCTGGCGACCAGCGTTCGCGCCTGCCGGCGGGGGTCGAGGTCTACCAGATCAGCGGGCCGCTGTTCTTCGGCACCGCGAACCGGCTGGACAACCTGCTGGACCAGTTCCTGTCCACGCCGAAGGTCTTCATCCTGCGCATGCGGCTGGTGCCTGTCCTGGACGCAAGCGGCGTGCACGCGCTGCAGAAACTGGCCGACCGTTGCCAGCGGAAGGGCATCGCGCTGGTCATCTCCGGCCTGCAGGAGCAGCCGAACCGCGTGCTTGCGCGCATGCAGACGCATGCCCATCCCGCCCACATGCACCTCGCGCCCGACTTCGACCACGCATTGAAGCTGGCCGAGCGCCTGGCCCGCCAGCCTGCAACGGCTCCGGCACAATAGGTGGATGCAGCACGACCGCCCCCCCAGCGCACTCAGCATCGCCGGCTCCGATTCCGGCGGCGGCGCCGGCATCCAGGCCGACCTCAAGACCTTCGCCGCGCATGGCGTGCATGGCGTGAGCGCGATCGCCGCGCTGACCGCACAGCACACCCGTGGCGTGACCGCGGTGCACGTGCCCGATGTCGGTTTCCTGCGCGCGCAACTCGATGCCTGCTTCGAGGATTTCGACGTCGGCGCGGTGAAGATCGGGATGCTCGCGACCGCCGGGGTCATCGACTGCGTGGCCGATGCGCTCGAGCAATACCGCCCGCGGTTCATCGTGCTCGATCCGGTGATGGTCGCCACCAGCGGCGCGAAGCTGCTCGCCGATGATGCGCTGCACGCCTTGCGCACGCGGCTGCTGCCGCTGGCGAGCATCGTCACCCCGAACATCCCCGAGGCCGGATTGCTGACGGGCCTGGCCATCGCCGATGGCAACGACGCCGGCAACGCGATCGCCGCCCTGCGCGCGATGGGTGCACGGGCGGTGCTGCTCAAGGGCGGTCACCTGCACGAAGGCGGCACCGTCATCGACCGCTACGACGACGGCGCGGTCGATGCCGAGTTCACCCATGATCGCCTTGCCTTGGAAGGCCACGGCACCGGCTGCACGCTGGCCTCCGCGATCGCGGCGAACCTGTGCCTGGGCATGCCGATGCCGCTTGCGGTCGAAGCCGCCACCGACTACATCGAACGCGCCCTGCGCGGCGGCTACCGGCCGGGTCGCGGCGACGTGGTGGTGCTCGACCACTTCGGCGCGGCTGCGCGCTGATGCGTGCGGTTGAACTGCCGGTCGAGACCGGCGATGGCCACCGCTGCGAACTGATCGCGCGTATTCCGGAGGCACCGCGCGGGCGCGTGCTGTGGCTGGCCGGCATGGGCATGCCGGCGCGGCATTACCTGCCCTTCGCCGATGCGCTGGCCGCGCGCGGGATGGCGGTGTTCCTGCACGAATGGCGCGGGATCGGCTCCAGCAACGTGCGTGCCTCGAGGACGGACGACTGGGGTTATCGCGAACTGCTGGCCGACCTCGCCGCCAGCCAGGCGGTCGCCGATGCGCAGGTGCCCGGCCTCCGTCGCGTCCTCGGCGGGCACAGCCTGGGCGGGCAGATGTCCTGCTGCCAATTGGGACTGCATCCCGACAGCGCGGATGCGTTGTGGCTGGTCGCAAGTGGTGCGCCGTACTGGCGCGTGTTCGGCGCACCCAAGCGCTGGGGCCTGTTGTCCGCCTATCGCTTCATGCGCTGGCTGGCCGCACGCAATGGCTTCATGCCGGGCCGCCGGATCGGCTTCGGCGGCAACGAGGCGCGCAGCGTGATCGCCGACTGGGCGCGCACCGCGATCAGCGGCCATTACGCCGCACCGGGCGTCGATGTGGACCTGGAAGCGGGCATGGCGCGCTTCGGCGGCGACGTCCGTGCACTGACCTTCGACCAGGACTGGCTGGCGCCACCGGAATCAACCGCCTTCCTCACCGGCAAGTTGGCGAATGCGCAAGTGACCGCGGGGCACTTCGACGCCGCGATGGCCGGCACCGTGGCCGACCACTACGCCTGGATCAAGTCGCCCGACGCGAGCGCGGACTGGCTGCTGCGCTGAGCGCTCAGACCCGCGCGAACACCAGCGCGGCGTTGGTGCCGCCAAAGCCGAAGCTGTTCGACATCACCGTGTCCAGTTTCGCATCGCGGGTGTCGCGCACGATCGGGAAGCCCTCGCAACGCGGATCCAGCGTCTCGATGTTGGCCGAGCCGGCGATGAAGCCGTCGCGCAGCATCAGCAGGCTGTAGATCGCTTCGTGCACGCTCGCCGCGCCGAGCGAATGGCCGGACAGCGCCTTGGTCGACGACAGCGGCGGGATCGCATCGCCGAACACCTCGCGCACCGCGTTCAATTCGGTGATGTCGCCGAGCGGGGTCGAGGTGCCATGGGTGTTGAGGTAGTCGATCGGGCGGTCGATGCCGGCCATCGCCATGCGCATGCAGCGCACCGCGCCTTCGCCGCTCGGCGCCACCATGTCGGCGCCGTCGCTGGTCACGCCGTACCCGATCAACTCCGCATGGATATGCGCGCCGCGCGCCTTCGCGTGTTCGTAGTCTTCCAGCACCAGCATGCCGCCGCCGCCGGCGATGACGAAACCGTCGCGGTTGGCATCGTAGGGTCGCGATGCGTTGGCCGGCGTCTCGTTGAAGCTGGTGGAGAGCGCACCCATCGCGTCGAACATCACGCTCATGGTCCAGTCCAGGTCCTCGCCGCCGCCGGCGAACATGATGTCCTGCGCGCCGTGGCGGATCAGGTCGGCGGCCGCGCCGATGCAGTGCGCGGAGGTCGCGCACGCGGCGGACAGGGAATAGCTCAGGCCCTTGATCTTGAACGCGGTGGCGAGGTTCGCGGACACCGTGGAGCACATCGTGCGCGGCACCATGTACGGGCCGACCTTGCGCACGCCGCGATCGCGCAACAGGTCTGCCGTCTCCACCTGCCAGCGGCTGGAACCACCGCCGGAACCGGCGATCAGGCCGGTGCGCGGATCGCTGACCGCAGCTTCGTCCAGGCCCGCATCGGCGATCGCGTCGCGCAGCGAGACATAGCTGTACGCCGCGGCATCGCTCATGAAACGCTTGAGCTTGCGGTCGACCACCGCATCGAGGTCGAGCTCGACCGCGCCGCCGACCTGGCTGCGCAAGCCGCGCTCGGCGTGATCGGGGAGGAAACGGATGCCGGGCCGGCTCTCGCGCAACGCCGAGGACACGGTCCCAAGGTCATTGCCCAGGCAGGACGCAATGCCCATGCCGGTCACCACCACGCGGCGCATTGGCGTACTCACATCGCCTCCGTCGACTGGAACAGGCCCACGCGCATGTCGCGCGCGGTGTAGATCTCGCGGCCGTCCACGTAGGTGCGGCCATCGGCGACCACGAGGCGCAGGCGCCCGCGCAGCAGGCGACGGATGTCGATCTCGTAGCTGACCACCTTGGCGTCGGGCAGCACCTGGCCGGTGAACTTGATCTCGCCGGCGCCCAGCGCGCGACCGCGGCCGGTTTCGCCCAGCCACGGCAGGAAGAAACCGGTGAGTTGCCACATCGCATCCACGCCCAGGCAGCCCGGCATCACCGGATCGCCGAGGAAATGACAGCCGAAGAACCACAGGTCCGGATGGATATCGAGTTCGGCGCGGATGAAGCCCTTGCCGTGCGCACCGCCGTCATCGCTGATGTGGGTGATGCGATCGAACATGAGCATCGGCGGTGCGGGCAAGCGGGCATTGCCCTCACCGAACAATTCGCCGCGCGCACAGGCCAGCAGCTGCTCACGATCGAGGGAGGAAAGACGCGTCATTGCAGGGCCCTGGACGACTAGAGCAACGATTCTAAAGGGCAGCCGTGCGACATACCTATGCGTACTGCGCACGGGAATGATGTCCGCCCGCCATACCTCGGCGAACGTTGGAAACGAAACCACTGCGACATCCGCGGCGCAGGCGTATTAAGCTTCAGGTTCCCCACGCCGGAACCCGTCCGTGACGCATGCCGCGCCCGCTTCGCTATTGACCATCTTCGGTGCCACCGGCGACCTCGCACGGCGCATGTTGCTGCCCTCGCTGTACAGCCTCCAGGCGGAGCAACTGCTGCCGGCGAACCTGCGCATCCTCGGCACCGCCCGCAGCGAGCTCGACCGCGACGGCTTCGCCAACCTGGTGTCGGCCAGCATTGCCGAGCGCATCCCCGCCGCGGAACGCGACGATGCCGCGTTGCGCGGATTGCTCGACCGGCTCGACTACGCGGCGGCGAGCGTGGACGACGATGCGTCGATGGCGGCATTGGCGTCGAAGGTTGAAGCGCTGCGCGACGGCGACGTGCTCTACCACATGAGCACCGCGCCGAAGTTCTACGGCCCGGCCTGCCAGTCGCTGGCCGCGCACGGCGCCGCCGGCGCGGGCACCCGGGTGATGCTGGAGAAGCCGATCGGCAAGGACCTGGCATCTGCGATCGCCATAAATGACAGCGTTGCCATGGCCTTCGACGAGGAGCGCATCTACCGCGTCGATCACTACCTCGGCAAGGAAGGCGTGCAGAACCTGATCGCGCTGCGCTTCGGCAACGCGCTGTTCGAACCGCTGTGGAACACGCGCCACATCGAGCAGGTGCAGATCACCGTCGGCGAGACCGTCGGCGTGGAAGGCCGCGGCGATTACTACGACGACTCCGGCGCGCTGCGCGACATGCTGCAGAACCACCTGCTGCAACTGCTGTGCCTGGTGGCGATGGAGCCGCCGGCGAAGTTCGATCCCACCGCGGTGCGCAACGAGAAGATCAAGGTGCTGCGCTCGCTGCGCCCGATCGGCCGCGAGCAGGTCGCCCACGAATCGGTCGCCGGCCAGTACACCGCGGGCGCCAGTGCTGGCGTGGCGGTGCCCGGCTACGCCGACGAACTCGGCCGCAGCAGCCGCACCGAAACCTTCGTCGCCCTCCGCGCGCACGTGGACAACTGGCGCTGGTCCGGCGTGCCGTTCTACCTGCGCACCGGCAAGCGCTTGCCATCGCGCAGCACCGAGATCTACATCCAGTTCCGCAAGGTGCCGTACTCGATCTTCGGCGGTCGCGCCGCCGGCGACATGCGCCCGAACGGCCTGCTGATCCGCCTGCAGCCGGAGGAGCGCATCGAGCTGGACCTGATGGCGAAGACGCCGGGCCTCGACCGCAGCGGCCTGCGCCTCTCGCAGGTCGGGCTGGACCTGGATTTCCACGAGGAGTTCGCCAACGCGCGCAAGCGCATCGCCTACGAGCGCCTGTACCTGGACGCGATCGAAGGCAACGGCACGCTGTTCGTGCGCCGCGACGAAACCGAGGCCGCGTGGCAATGGGTCGATGCGATCGCCGAGGGCTGGCGCGCCGCGGGCATCACGCCGAAGCCGTATCCGGCCGGCACCTGGGGTCCGGGCGCGGCAGTCTCGCTGACCGAACGCCACGGCCACGGCTGGCGGGAATAGCCGCATGCCCTGGATCGAACATGACCATGCCGACGTGGGCGCATTGGTGGCGCACGTCGCCGACGTGTTCGTCGAGGCCTCGCGCGAGGCGATCCATGCGCGCGGGCAGGCCTGGCTGGCGCTCGCCGGCGGGCGCACGCCGCTGCCCGTGTATGCGCGACTTGCCGGGGTTGGCCTCGGCGGCGTGGTCAGTGCGATCCCCACCGATGAACGTTGCGTCCCGCACGACCATCCGGCCTGCAACCTGCGCGCATTGCGCGACGCCTTCGCCGCCGATGCCAACATCGTCGCCAACCCACTCACCCGCGAGGATGGCGATGTCGATGCGTCGCTCGCGCAAGCACGTGCGCTGCTCGCGGTGAACCCGCAAGCCTTCGATGCCGTGCTGCTGGGCATGGGCGCGGACGGCCATTTCGCCTCGCTGTTCCCCGGCGCCGCCAACCTCGCCGAAGGCATGGCGATCGACTCCGGCATCGACGCCATCGCCACCCTGCCCGATCCGTTGCCGCCGGAAGCCCCCTTCGCGCGGATCAGCCTGACCCTGCCGCGATTGCTGCATGCGCGCGCGATCCACCTGGTCGTCACCGGCGCGGACAAGCGGGTTGTGTTGGGGAACGCGCAACACGATGCGGCATCCAAATTCCCGGTGGCCGCGCTGCTGCATGCGCCCGGCCCCCACGTCCACATCCACTGGAGTCCGTAGCGATGCCCCTGCATCCCGCCATCGAGCGCGTCACCTCGCGCATCGCCGACCGCAGCCGGCGCCTGCGTGGCGACTACCTGGCGCGGATCGACGCGGCGCGCGAAGCCGGCCCGGCCCGCCGTGAACTGTCCTGCGGCAACCTCGCGCACGGTTTCGCCGCGTCCGGCGTCGACAAGCCGATGCTGCGCGAGGGCGCGGGCGGCAACATCGGCATCATCACGTCCTACAACGACATGCTGTCGGCGCACCAGCCGATGGAGCACTACCCCACGCTGATCCGCATGGCCGCGCGCAATGCCGGTGGCAGCGCACAGGTCGCCGGCGGCGTGCCGGCGATGTGCGA
>DAOOCX010000013.1:0-26448 GCA_035408605.1 Thermomonas sp.
CACCAGCACGTCGCCATTCGGCAGCACATGCAGCCAGCGCGGATGCTCCAGGCCGTCGGCGAAACGGCTGACGACCAGGCCGCGCGCAGGCGTGGGTGTCGCGCCCTGCGGCCATCCGGTGGCCGGCGCGATGTCCACCGTGGGGATCAATGCACGCTGCGGAGGCGGCAACGCAGGATCCACGCCCTCGGTGCTGCCCGGCGACAACGCCTGGCCCCCGCCGCAACCCGCGAGCAGTCCGGTGCACAGGAGCAGCGGCAAGGTGGGGCGCATGCAGGGTTCCTTGATCGACGGGAGCTGGGAAGGCACTGGCCGGCTGCGCCTTCACCAGAGGGGAGAGGCGCGTGATCGCTGGCGGGCCAATGCGAGGCAACGGTTTTACCCCCGCCGCGGTGAATGCCGTGTGGGCGCAACCGAATGCCGATGGGCCACCGGTGCGGCGCGCCCGCGATCACTCCGGACGACGCGATGCCTGTTCCGGCGCAGCGGTGAGCCAGTGCAGCAGGTTCAGGACGAACTGCGCGTTCTGCTCGGCGCCCGGTGCGTTCATCCCCATCGGGCGATGTTCGGCACCGGTGACCTGTGCGGTGAACATCGCCGCCTCGCCGAAGAAGGCCGCGCGGCCCGCGCCGACCTCCTTCACCGCGCCCTGCAGCCAGCCGCCGACATCGACGCGCGGCGTGGCGTCATCGAAGGCCCACGCTTTCGCAGGATGCAAGGACACGAAGCCGGCCGGCAACACCATCAGCGGTTGTGCGCCCGGTGCACGGAACGCCTGCCCGGTGAACGACCGCAGTTGCGTGATCGCTTCGCCGGTGTGGCGTCCGCGCAGGATCGGGTGGTCGGCCAGCGTGCCCTCGTCGAGCCGGAACAGCGTGGGTTTCGCCTTCGCTTCGTCGTTGACGCCTGCGAACGCGAAGCCATCCGTGAATTCCACGTCGAAGGCCGCGGCCAGGTTCGATGCGGCACCCGCCAGCGGCATGTGGTCGGCGATCAACAGCAGGCGGCCACCGCCCTGCACCCAGTCGCGCACCGCGGCGATCTCAGCCGGCGCAAAGGCGGAGGGCGTGGGCGTCGGATACGTATTCCAGTCGGCGTCGCTCGGTTGCGCGTTGGCGATGACCAGCGCCGCGCACGCGGACAAACTCGTTTCATCGAAGGCGGCACCGTTCGGCGCGACCACGTAGCCGTCGCGGCGCAGCAGCGCGCCGAACGGACGGAAACGCCCGTCCAGGGTGTGGAAATTGTGGTGCGCCTCGTCCAGGCAGACCACCGGGCCCTTGCCTTCGGCGAACGCCGGCGGCGATACGGCCGGCGCGAAATCGCGATCTGCCACCTGTTGCGCCACGCACGGCAGGCTGGCGGACAACAGCAGAACGAGGCAGGCGATTCGTTTCATGCCCCGAGCGTCACGCGCCACGGCGCGCCGCGCATGTGCCGGAAGGCGCGGATGGGTGGCCTCAGGCCTTCTTCACGAATTCGGATTTCAGGCCCATCTGGCCGATGCCGTCGACCTTGCAGTCGATGTCGTGGTCGCCATCGACCAAACGGATGTTGCGCACCTTGGTCCCCACCTTCACCACCAGCGACGAGCCCTTGAGCTTGAGGTCCTTGATCACGGTGACCGTGTCGCCGTCCTGCAGGACATTGCCGACCGCGTCGCGCACCACCCTGGCGTCTTCGACGGCATCGGCCTGGCCCGGCATCCACTCATGCCCGCATTCGGGGCAGACGCACTGGCCGCCGTCCTCGTAGGTGTAGGTCGACGCGCACTTCGGGCAGGGCGGCAGTTCTGACATGGCGTTCACGACTTCGGCGCCGCGTCGAGCTCCAGGCCGTCGGCCAGGATCTGGTACTCGACCGGCGACACCGCCAGGCCCTTGCTGTCTTCCTGCAGGTGCGCCACCTGCTCCGCCGTGAGTTCCTTGCGCGACAGCACGCCGCCGACCTGCGCCCGCCCGCTGCTGTCCTTCGGGATCACGAAGGCGTGGTCCTTGAACATCACCCGCGCAGACTGGCCATTGTCCTCCAGCACCATCCAGCAGCCTTCGGCCTGGCAGACCTCGGTGATGCGGCCACTGAAGCGCAGCGGCTTGCCGGCATGCTGGTCGAACGCCGCGACGGCATCGGCCACGGCGACCGGGGCGGAGGTGGGCAGGGGCTTGCCGAAGCGCGCGGGTTCACCGGCTTGGGCCAGGCCGATGGCGGCGAACAGTGCGAGCGGGACGAGGAGGCGCGGCATGGGGATGGCCCGATGGGATTCGACATCCAAGGATAACGCGTGGCGCCTGCCGGCCCGAAGCCGGCGATTTGCACGCATCATGCGGGGCATGCCTGCATCCCGGATCCCCTGCGCATGAGCTCGAACCCACCGCACGTCGTGCCATCCGGACGGAAGCATTGGCTGCCGACCAGTGCAGGCCGCTTGGTGCGATTGCTGGTGGTGGTGGGGTGCATCGCCATCGCGCTGCTGGCCCTGCGCGCATGGCAGGCGGCCAAGGCCACGCCGTTGCTGCCCTGGCACACCCTGGCGGCCGAAGAACCCTCCGCACCGGACATCCTGCGTGGCGACTGGCAGGCGTACGTCGCCCATGAAGCCGGACTGTTCGCACGCGTGCGCAGCGAGCTCGATGCCCACATGACGCCGGAAGACGCGCATCCGCTCAACCGCTACACCGCCGGCAGCCTGAGCGCGCCCGACCGATTCCAGCACGACTGGAACCGCTCGTTCGTGCTCGAGGCGAAGATCCCACCGCGTGGCGTCGCGGTACTGGTGCACGGCCTGACCGACGCGCCCTACAGCATGTTGCGGCTGGCCACGCTGTACAACGCCGCGGGCTACATCGCCATCGTGCCGCGCATGCCCGGGCATGGCACGGTGCCGGGCGCGCTGGTGCGCGCAGAGCGCGCGCAGTGGCAGGCCGCGGTGGCGGTGGCGATGGACGAAGCGCGGCGCCGCGCCGGTGGGCGCCTGCCGGTGCACCTGGTCGGCTACTCGAATGGTGCAGCGCTTGCGCTGCTGCATGAAGTCGATCGGTTGCGACGCGGCCAGCCTGCCGATGCGAACCGCATGGTCCTGCTGTCGCCGATGGTCCGGGTCAGTGCCTTCGCCCGCTATGCGGGACTCGCGGGATTGCCCGCGTTGCTGCCGCGCTACGCGCGCTCGGCGTGGTCGGAGGTGCTGCCCGAGTACAACCCGTTCAAGTACAACTCGTTCCCGGTCCACGCCGCCCGCGAGTCCTACCTGGTCACTGCCGCCCTGCAGGAAGGCCTGGCGGTGCTGGCCGCCGATGGCCGCCTGTCCGGCATGCCGCCGATCCTCGCCTTCCAGTCGGTAGTCGACGACACCGTCGATGCATCGGCGGTCGACCGCCTGCTGTTCGACAAACTCGCCGCGGACCGCAACGAACTGGTGTTGTTCGACGTCAACCGCAATCGCCTGCTGCAACCGCTGCAGGTAGCCGAGAAAACGGCATGGGCCGACGCCTTGCTGCACGGCACCGCGCATGCGCACGCGGTGACGATGGTGGGTACGACCTCACTGGACGATGCCGCCGCGCTGGCGCGCACGCGCCGCGCGAATGCCGATGCGCTCGCAATGGAGGCGCTCGGCATCGACTACCCCACCGACGTGTTCTCGCTCTCGCACATCGCCCTGCCATTCGCCGAGGACGATGCGCTGTACGGGCGCATCCCGCGCGCTGGCCATCCGCTGCAGCTCGGCGCCATCGCGCTGCGTGGCGAACGCAATATCCTGGTGGTGCCGCAGGCCAGCCTGGAACGGCTCAGCTACAACCCGTTCCACGACTACATGACGGCACGGATTTCGAGCTTGCTGGAGGCGGAACAGATATCCACGGCATCGCGCGCAGCCACGCCAGCGCACTGATCACCCGCTTCGACGCGTCGCCAACATGAAGCCGCCATGACTCGCGGCAGGCGGATGCGGTGCAATTCACCCTCGCCTTCCTCGCACATCGCGACGATGACGGCATCCCACACGGATGCATCCACGATGTCGAACAGCATCTTCCTGCCGTTGCGTGCGGGAACCTCACCTGCAACGCCACATCGGGCGTCGCCGTGACGTCTCGCCACCTTCCGTATCGCGACCTGAGCCGCGCGCCGGCCACGGTCGCCGCCATGCCGGGCTGGGTGTTGCTCGACTTCGGCACTGACTGGTGCGGGCATTGCATCGCCGCGCGCTCCGCCATTGACGCATGGCGCGATGCGCATGCGGACATCGAGCACCTGCGCATCGAGGACGGCCGCGGGCGTCCGCTCGGACGCGCGTACCAGGTCAAGCTGTGGCCGACCTTGATCCTGCTGCGCGACGGCCGAGAAGCGGCCCGCGTGGTGCGGCCACGCGAGGCGCGCGACCTGTGGCCGCTGGAGCAGGCGCTGGCGTGAACGACGCGTTCGTCAGTGCTTGTCCTTCGCGTGTTGCTGGCGTACCCACGCCATGATGTCGACGAAGGGCGCGGTCCGTAGTCGTCGCGGTGCGCATCGAGATAGGCCAGCAATTCCTCGTGCGCCTGCGCCGATACCTGCAGGTGGTCGCCGCCGATGCCGTGGAAGGTGAAGTTGACCATCGTGCCCTTGCGGCGGGCCTCCTCCACCAGCGCGATCAGTTGTGCGCCACTCACACCCACAGGAGCGGCCACCGGCACCGCGGATGGATCCAGCGTCGCCATGTCGTCGACCACCGCATTGCCGATCAGCTTGATGCCGGCGAACAGCGGCGCCACCGCATCGAGGTAGTTGCCATCCATCGCCGCCGCCTCGCCGCAGGGCACGGTGTAGGTGCGCACGCTGCGGCCATCGATGGCCTGCAACATGGTGCTGGCCAGTTCGACCTGGTCGCGCATCTGCGCCACCGTGGTGGTGTCCAGGTTGCGTTGGGGGGCGACCCAGCTACGGTCGGGACCCTTGCCGGAGCACTGGTGGAACAGGCTGTGGTTGCCGAGTTCGTGCCCATTGGCCGCGGCCGTGCGCCAGTCCGCCAGGCGCGTGCGCACCGATTGCGCCGACAGGATCAGGTAGAAACTGCCCTTCAGCCCATGCCGATCCAGCGCCGGGATGGCGGTGTCCAGTTGCGAATCCAGCGCATCGTCGTAGGCCAGGCTGACCGCGGCCTTGCGCCCTTCCGGCCAGGCGAAGCCGTCGCCTGCAGACGCACTGGAAGACCATGCGATGGCGTACAGCAGGAACACAGGCAGGCAGGCGCGCATGGGCGGCTCGGATGCGGACGATGCGGCAGCATACCGACCTGCCTCGACCACGAATCGATCCCTCGCGACGCGTCAGGCGTCGTGCTCCGATTGCACGCGCACCCACGCACCGCCTTCGTCATCCACATCGAGCACCACCGTGATCGGACGGCAGCAGACCTGGCAGTCCTCGATGTAGCGCTGCGCCCCGGCACTGGGATCCAGCACCAGGCTGATCACCTCACCGCAATACGGGCATTCGATCTCCTGGCTATCGAGCATGCGCAGCTCCGGATTCGGATCGCATCATCATGCAACGATCAGCCATCGCCCATGCCGTTGGGCGACACCAGCAGGCGGTCGACCGGGTAGCCGCGTCGTGCCGCGCGCTCGCGGATCGCATCGAATTGCGCGCGCGGCATCGTCGGCGTGCGCGACAGCACCCACAGATACTTGCGGCTCGGCCCGCCCACCACGGCCCACTGGTAGTCGGGATCCAGCTCCACCACCCAATAGTCGGCCCAGGTCATCGGTGCCCATGCGAGCCAGTCCGGCGCGAACCGCACTTCGAGCTGCCCCGGCTGCCCCGCGACCGGGCGGGCAACGCCTTCGGACACCATCGACTCGCCATCCTTGTCGTCGCAGGCATTGCGCACGCCGACCTTGCCGTCTGCGCGCGGGGTGTACGTCGCGGTGACGTTGGCCGCGCAGTTGCGCTGGAAGAACATCGGCAGGCGGGCGATTTCATGCCATTGCCCGGCATAGCGCTGCAGGTCCAGCGACTGCACGGAGGTGTTCGGCAACGCGGCGTCCTGCGCGGACGCGGCGCCACAGGCCAGCACAAGGGCGATCAGCAGGGGTCGGATCATGCGACGACGCTCCATCAGGGGACGCGCAGCCTTGCGGATGGCGCGTGCGTGCAGGGTGAAGCCAGCCGCGTGCATCCGCCGGACCGGCATCGCCGGTTGCTGCACGGGCTTTTCATCCGCCGTCCTGCATGGTGCCCGCCGCACCCATTCCCCGGACACCACGCATGTCTCCTCGCCGCGAAACCCGCGCCGCCACCAAGCTCCTCAATGCGACAGGCAACGCGGCGGCCAGCGTGATCGCTGCGCGCATGCAGGCCTTTTCCGATCCGGCGACGCTGCTGTCACCGTGGCACCAGTCGGAAGCACGGCGCATGACCACGGAGAAGCTCGATGCCGTCACCGACGGCATCCAGGCGGCCGGCATGGCCTTGGCGATGCTGCCGGCACGGCTGTTGATGATCGGTGCGCGCCCCGCGTCATGGACACCGGGCGGCTGGATCGCCGCGTGCAACGACGTCGCCGAGTTGTGGTTCGGCGTGGGCAACGCGGCCCTGCGCCCCGCCAGGAACACGGCGGTGAGCAACCGGCGCCGGCTGGCGCGTCGCGCGTCGAACAACACCTCCGCGTGACCTGATTCGCCGGCTTCACCGGAATTTGGCACGTCGCAGGTCATCTTCCCGTCGATGACCAGCCCCGGGCCAACGGCTCCGCCATCCTCCAGTGGGGGCAACGGCGAGACAACGCAAATGCTGGCGCGCCTGCAAGCCGAGCTGGCCGACACGCGCGAGCAGTTGCGCGCTTGCCAGGAATCGCACGAGCGGAACCACAGCGCCCTGTGCGCCATCGCGGACGGCATCGCCGTCGTCGATACGCGGGGCCGGGTGACCTGCCTCAACCCGGTGGCATCGCACCTGACGGGCTGGAAGGAGGATGCGTGCCTGGGCCGGCGGTTGGGCAAGGTGGTGCAGTTCACCGACCACCAGGGCCGCAGCATCGATGTCCTGTCCGAAGGCTTTTCCAGCGACCCGGATGCGATCGTCTCGCTGGTTCGCCGCGATGGCCACGTGATCCTGGTCGATGGCGCGGTCGCGCCCGTGCACGCGCCCGACAAGCGGCCGCTTGGCGCGGTGGTCACGTTCCGCAATGTCACTGCCGCTACCCGGTTGAACCGCGAACTGGCGTATCACGCCAACCACGACGCGCTGACCGGCCTGCACAATCGCCGCGCCTTCCGCGCGCAGCTGCAACGCGCCATCGGGCACGCCCGCGACTTCGGCACCAGCAACGCGCTGCTTTATCTCGACCTGGACCGATTCAAGGCGGTCAACGACCGCGGCGGTCACCGCGCCGGCGACGAATTGCTGCGCCAACTGGCGGTGTTGCTGCGCAAGCAGCTGCGCGAGCACGACACCGTCGCGCGCCTGGGCGGCGACGAGTTCGCGGTGCTGCTGGAGAACGCCACATCCGCCGATGCCGGCAACGTGGCGGAAAAGATCCGCAGCGCGGTCATCGATTTCACTTTCGCCTGGGATGGCGCCGAGTTCCGTATCGGCACCAGTATCGGCCTGGTCGAATTCGACAACGGCGACCGCTCGGTCGAGCGACTCCTGTCGATCGCCGACGGCATGTGCTACGCGGCCAAGGATGGCGGACGCAATCGCGTGATGGTGCACGGCGCGGCGAACCGGCACGCACCGGCACCGGGCCTGGACGTTTCCCACCGTCCCGGCGCGCGCCGGGACGACCCCACGCCGTAGCGCACGCCAGCGCCGCCCACCGGGCGCAGGATGCAGGACTTGGCGCAGCGACCCCGGCACATCCGGGCACAATGCGCTGGACGACCGAAGGAACAAGGCATGGAGACCATCGACCTGCGCAGCGACACCGTGACCCAGCCCACAGCCGCGATGCGCGCGGCGATGCTGGACGCCCGCGTTGGCGACGATGTCTACGGCGAGGACCCCACGGTCAATGCGCTGCAGGAACGGCTGGCCGATGACCTCGGCTTCGATGCCGGGCTGTTCGTCCCCACCGGCACCCAATCCAACCTGCTGGCGCTGCTCGCGCATTGCGAGCGCGGCGACGAATACATCGTCGGCATGGAAGCGCATACCTACAAGTACGAAGGCGGCGGGGCAGCGGTGCTGGGCTCGATCCAGCCGCAGCCGATCGTCCACGCCGAGGATGGCACGCTGCCGCTGGATCGCATCCGCGCGGCGATCAAGCCGGTGGATCCGCATTTCGCGCGCACCCGCTTGCTGGCGCTGGAAAACACCTGGCAGGGCCGTCCGCTGCCGCTGGACTACCTGCGCGACGCGCACGACCTGGCGCGGTCGCAGGGACTCGGCATCCACCTCGATGGGGCGCGCCTGTTCAACGCCGCGGTGGCCTGCAACGTGCCGGCGCGCGAGATCGCGCGGCACTTCGACACGGTCTCGATCTGCCTGTCGAAGGGATTGGGCACGCCGGTGGGCTCGGTACTGCTGGGCCCGCATGCGCTGATCGACAAGGCGCGGCGCTGGCGTAAGGTCTGCGGCGGCGGCTGGCGCCAGGCCGGGATCCTGGCGGCCGCCGCCCTGCATGCGCTCGACCATCATGTCGCCAGGCTGCAGGACGACCACGACCGCGCGGCGCGGCTGGCCGAAGGCCTGCGTTCGATCCCCGGCATCGACCTGCTGGGCCAGCACACCAACATGGTGTTCATCCACGTCCCCGGCGATCGCCTGCGTGCGCTTGATGCCCACCTGCGCGATGCCGGCATTCGCATCAGCATCGGCTACCTGCCGACGCTGCGCTTGGTCACGCACCTGGATATCGACGACGACGGCATCGCGCGCACCATCGCCGCGTTCGCGGCGTTCTTCGCGGCCGGCTGAAGGCCCGCGCCCGGATCAGGGCGTCGCCACCGCGGCGGCGTTCACCTTGTGCAACCACTGCAGCAGGCCGGCGAAATAGGCCTGCTGGTCGTCGTACATCGCCATGTGGCTGCCGTTCTCCAGTTGCAGGTAATCGCCGCGCGGGAACTTGCCGGCCATCATCCGCATCCATGCCGGATCCATGGTGTCGTGCTTCGCGCCGATCACCAGCGTCGGCACGGTGATCTTCGCCAGGTCGGCGGTGCGATCCCAATCCACCAGCAGGCCGCTGGCGCCGAGTTCGCTCGGCCCCTGCATCGGCACGTAGACCTTCTTGTTCAACTTGCCGAATCCACGCAGCATCGGCTCCGGCCACTCCGCCGCCGGCCGGCGCAGCACGTGGCGCTCGTAATGCGGCATCAGCAGTTCCATGTAGCGCGGGTCGTCGAACTTGCCGGCCGCCTCCAATTGCTTGATCTCCGCCAGCGCCGCTGGATCCATTTCCGGCATCAGCACGTCATTGGCGTAACGGTTGTACGCGGGCACGCTGGACATCATGTTCGAGACCACCAGGCCCTTGAGGTGCTGCTGGTGCTTCAGCGCGTATTCGATGGCGAGGATGCCGCCCCACGAATGCCCGTACAGGTAGAAATTCTCGCGATCCAGGCCCAGTTCCGTGCGCACCTGCTCCACTTCATCGACGAAGCGATCGATGGTCAGCATCGGCGCCATGTCGGCGGGCTGGTCGCTGTAGGCGGAGCCCAACTGGTCGTAGTAGTAGTACTCCACGCCGCCCGCCGGCAGGAAACTGTCGAAGGCCTCGTATGCCTCGTGGGTGGAGCCGGGGCCGCCATGCAGGATCAGCACCTTGATCCGCGGGTTGTTGCCGACGCGCTTGGTCCACACCCGGAAGTCGCCGGCCGGCGTGTGGATCGGAATCATCCGCACGCCGCCCTGCCAGGCATCCTCGCGACCGGTATTGTCGAAATACGACGCGGGCCTGGCGGGTTCGGCCGCGGCGGCGGAGAAGGCGAGCATGCAGGGCAACAACGCGGTCAGCAGGCGATGCATGGCGACTCCGGGATGGCGATGGCTCGCGCGAATGTACGCCGATGGTTCGCCCGGGTCACCGGCGGCGGCGTCCGGGTTCCGCCACCTCGTGGCGCATGCGCATGGGCCGGGGTCGCCTGCATCCGCTTCACGCGGCGTCGCGTATCCAAGGCGCATGACGACGACAAACTCCTCCGTGCGCTGGCGTGGCTGGCTCGGCCCCGCCCTGCTCGCCGCCGGTGCATTGCTCACCAGTGGCTGCCTGCGCGTCGCCTTCACCGTGGCCAACCAAGGGCAACCGCCCGCGGATGCCAGTGCGGCCTATGCGAGCGGGCCGCGCAACGGCATCGACATCTACCGGCCTACGGGGGCGACCGGCACCGTCCCGGTGATGGTGTTCTTCTACGGCGGAAGCTGGCGCAATGGCGCGCGCGAGGACTACCGCTTCGTGGGTCGTCGGCTTGCCCAGCAGGGCATGCTGGTGCTGGTGGCCGACTACCGTACCTATCCCGAGACGATCTTCCCCGGCTTCGTCGAAGACGGCGCCAGCGCGGTTGCGTGGGCGCGCGCGAATGCCGCGGGCTGGGGCGGCGATCCGCGCTGCCTGTTCGTGGCCGGCCATTCCGCGGGCGCGCAGATCGCGGCGCTGCTGGGCACCGACCAGCGCTACCTGGCCGCACAGCGGATGAAACCGACCGACCTGGCCGGCGTCATCACCTTGTCGGGACCGCTGGATTTCGCGATCACCGGCGACCTGGTGCCGGTTTTCGGCGATCCCGCACGCTGGCCGGACGCGCAGCCCGTCAATTTCGTCGATGGCGACGAACCGCCCTTCCTGCTCATCCACGGCCTGCGCGACAAGGTCGTCGAGGCGCAGGACAGCCGCGAACTGGCGGCCCGGCTGCAACGCGCGAAGGTGCCAGCCACCCTGAAACTGCTGCCGGAAGGCGGGCACAGCACGCCGCTGCTGGGCCTGTACCAGCCCGTGCAGGCACCGGAAGTGCTGCCGGCGATCAATGCCTTCGTCGGTGCGTGCAAGCGGGCCAGCGAGGCCTGAAACCGCCGCAGGGCGTGTGAAATCGCCGTTCCGGTGCGCCACGCGCGTCGCAAATCGCAGCCCGCTCCGCCACTCCGTTCACAAAAGAGGGCGAAAGTGAGGTACGGTGCGTGCACTGTTCAAAGCGGGATCACGGTACATCGTGGCTCCGATGCGTGTTGATCAACAGGTTCCAGGGCCTTCAACGGCCTCTCCAGACGATCTGCTCCATCGCTTCGCGTTACCCCTTGCTCGACAGTCCGGCACCGCATCCCGCGGGCCGTGCCTTATCCACTGTTCCAAGGAGTAACACCATGTCTGATCGTCAAACCGGTACCGTCAAGTGGTTCAACGACGCCAAGGGCTTCGGCTTCATCACCCCGCAGAGCGGCGATGACCTGTTCGTCCACTTCCGTTCCATCCAGGGCTCGGGCTTCAAGTCCCTGCAGGAAGGCCAGAAGGTCTCGTTCAAGGTTGCGCAGGGCCAGAAGGGCCTGCAGGCCGAAGAAGTCCAGGCCGAGTAAGTTCTACTCGACGCTTGCGCCGCGAAAGCGGCACCAGGAACCCCGGGCGGCAACGTCCGGGGTTTTTGTTTGCGCCGTTTACCTTGGCCGATACAGCGCGCACAGCTTGTTGCCGTCGGGGTCGCGCACATAGGCCAGGTACAGGCTGCCCAGGGTGCTGGTGCGCAAGCCGGGTGGATCCTCGATCGAGGTGCCACCGGACGCGACCGCGACATCGTGGAATTCCTTCGCCTGCTCCGGCGAACTGCACTTGAAGCCGATCGTCGCGCCGTTCGCGCAGGTCGCCGGCTCGCCATCGATCGGCTCGGCCACGCAGAAGGTGCTGCCGTCGTGGCGGTAGAACAGCCGCATGTGCCCGCTGGGCGACCGGTTGCGCAGCGGCGGACCGGCGCCCAGCACGCCGAGTACGGCGTTGTAGAACGCCTCGGAACGGTCGAGGTCGTTACTGCCGACCATGATGTGGTTGAACATGCGGCTGGATCCTCGTGGTGTCAGAAGACGTGCATCGCCGCGCGCGCGACCAGCGCGAACAGCACCAGCGACGACAGCGCGAACAGCGCGAAGCGCACCGGGATGCGGTTGACCAGCGCCTGCCACAGGCTGTGCACCACCCGCAGCGCGACGTAGGCCCAGGCCAGCGCAAGCGACGCGGTGGACGCATCGCCCAGCAGGGCCAGGGCCAACGCGGTCGCGTAGAACAGGATCGGCTGCTCGAACAGGTGGTTGTAGTTGTCGGCCTTCCAGCGCACCCGCGGCGGCAGCGTGGCCATCTGTTCGCCGCGCGGCAGGTTGCCGTCCAGGCGGATGCGCAGCCGCAGGATGGCGGGGATGCGGGTCGCATACATCCACGCCCACATCACCGCGGTCCACGCGACCAGCGCGATGACCGGGCCGAGCATCGGTTGCGGGTTGGCCATCGTGGCACTCCAGGGCAGCAAGGCATCGGCGACGCGGAGCAACCGCGTGCGCGAGGCGGCCAATGTATATGACCTTGCGCACTGGAGCAGGCCCGTGCCGGCACGCCAGGATGCAGCCACCCCACGCTGGAACCCCGCGATGCGCACCCTGCTCCGCCACGCCGCCCTGCTGTGCCTGCTCGCTCCCGTCATCGCCATGGCCAGCGAACCCGCCGAGGCCCTGCTCCTGCAGCGCGCCAATGCGCTGGTGGCCGCGCAACTCGCGTTCGACCAGCCTGCGCTGGAAGGCCTGCTGGCCAGGGACTACCTGGAAGTGTCGCCGGTCGGCGACGTCGATACGCGGGACGAGGTCATCGGCTTCTATTCGGCGGACGCCAAGGCCAAGGCGGCAACGGGCCCGATGCCGATCGGCGCCACGCTGGACGACGTGCAGGTCCGGGTGGCGGGCGATGCCGCGACGCTGGTCGCACGCGAAACCATCCGCATGCCATCGCCCGATGGGCCGCGCGCGATCGCCATGCGCGTGCAGTTCCAGTTCCGCCTGGTCGATGGCCAATGGTGCATCGCGACGACGCAGTACACCGGGATCCGGCCACCGGCGCGCAACAAGCCGGACTGAGGTTACGCTCCGCCACCCCGTCCGCGCGACCAACCCAGGTCGTGCGCGCCACGCCATCGGATCTCCCCGCATGAAACAACACGCCCTGCTCGCCTCGCTCTGCCTGTTCACTGCGTCCTGCACGGGGGTCGCCAACCGCGACACGCCGGCACCCGCGCCTTCGACGCTGACCTTGGCCAGCTGGAACATGGAACACCTGGCCGAGCGCAATGGCTCGGGGTGCCGGCCGCGCACCGACGCGGACTACGCGGCGATGCGCGCCTACGTGGACGCCATGGCCGCCGACGTGATCGCCTTCCAGGAAGTGGAATCGCGCGCCGCGGCCGAACGCGTATTCGATCCGTCGCGCTACCACGTGGTGATCGAGGCGCGGATCGGCAGCGGCCGCAACGGCGATTGCGGTGGCCGCCCCGGCCTGACCATCAATGCGCAGCGCACCGGCTTCGCGATCCGCAAGGGACTGGCCTTCGATCGCCAGCCCGATGTGACCGACCTGCAGGCCGGCAATCCGGACCTGCGCTCCGGGGTGGACGTGATCGTCCGCCCCGTCGGCGGCAAGCCGATGCGCCTGCTGTCCGTGCACCTCAAGGCGGGTTGCAGCGCCGGGGACCGCAACGACGCATGCGCGGCGCTGTTCCAGCAGGTGCCCGCGATGGAGCGATGGATCGACGCGCGCGCCTCGGAAGACCTGCGCTTCGCAGTGCTAGGCGACTTCAACCGCCGTTTGGTCATGCCGGGCGATGCGCTCTGGGCGGAATGGGACGATGGGGTGCCTGCCAACGCCGATCTCGCGCGTGCCTCCGGCGACCGCGGCGCGCGCTGCAATCCCCGCTACAAGGATTTCATCGACTACATCGTGCTGGATCGCCGCGCCGCGGCCGGCCAGCTCGACTTCGACGAAAAGACCTTCGCCGCCGAACCCCTGAGCGACCACTGCGCGGTGACCACGCGCCTGCGCTTGCAATAGGCCAATGCCGGCGATGCGCTGATTCACGGCGCGTGGACACCGCGCTCACGACGGCTCTACCCGGCATGTCGGATCGTCGCCATCGACGACCCGAGAACATGCGCACATGGACAGCATCAGCCTGTTGCAGGAAACCTCCACCACCCCCGAGGCGCTGGACGCAGAACTGGACGCGCTGGAATCGGAGATGCCGAACATCCAGGCGCGCGCCGCCAACATGTTCGTGCTCGCAGGCGCATGGGCCGAGCGCCACGACGCCATCGTCGCGGCCGCACCGCCGGCGGCCCTCGAAGCGGTGGAGGCGCGCCTGCGTCGCATCGGCATCCGCTGGGGCATGATGCCCGGCGCACGCATGACCGCGCAGTTCCCGGCGCTGCCAGCGGCCGGCGACACCTCTACGCCCTGACCTAGCCCACGACGCAGCCGGCGCGCGCGAGCCTCGCGGCTACCCGCGAAAGCCAAGGCAAGGTGGCTTAGCCCTCAGGCGCCCAGCAATTCCACGTCGAACTTCAGCGTGGCATTCGGCGGGATGACGCCACCGGCTCCGCGCGTGCCATAGCCCAGGCTGGCGGGGATGATCAGGGTGCGCTGGCCGCCTTCCTTCATGCCCTGCACGCCTTCGTCCCAGCCCTTGATCACCATGCCGCTGCCGAGCGGGAAGATGAAGGGCTCGCCTCGATCCTTGCTGGAGTCGAACTTCTCGCCCTGCGCGCCGTTTTCGTACAGCCAGCCGGTGTAATGCACGGTGACATTGACGCCAGGCTTGGCTTCGGTGCCGGTGCCGACGACGGTGTCTTCGAACTGCAGGCCGGAGGCCGTGGTGGTGAATGCCATGGGAGGTTCCTTGTGGGGCAAGGGAAGGGGGCGTGCAGTCTACCGGGCGTGCGGCTTCCGGCCTTCGCATCCCGGGGCTGGCACCATTCCCGCTCCGCACCATGCTGCAGCCCGATCGCTGCCGCATACTGCGTGCACCCAAACCCTGGTCCCGGAGGCTGTCGTGTTCGAGCGATTTTCCCGTAGTTGGGGCCTGATCAAGGCCAGCGCCGGCGTACTGGCCAAGGACAAGGAACTGCTGGTGTTCCCGTTGCTCTCGGCGATCTGCACGCTGATCGTGGCGGCCGCATTCTTGTTGCCGGCCGTCGGCCTGGGCGCGCTGGACGGACTGCGCGAGGACGGCATGTCGGTCACGGCTTATGTGTTCGCGTTCCTGTTCTACCTGGTGCAGTACTTCGTCATCTTCTTCTTCAACTCCGCACTGGTGGGGGCGGCGATGATCCGCCTGGAGGGCGGCGACCCGACCGTGCGCGACGGCCTGCGCATCGCCGGCAGCAAGGTGGTGCCGATCCTGGGCTATGCGGCCATCGCCGCGACCGTGGGCATGGTCCTGCGCGCAATCCAGGAACGCGCGGGCTTCCTCGGCCGGATCGTCGCCGGCCTGATCGGCGTGGCGTGGACGCTGGCCAGCTTCCTGGTGGTGCCGGTGCTGGTCTCGCGCGACATCGGCCCGCTCGACGCGGTGAAGGAAAGCGCACTGCTGCTGAAGAAGACCTGGGGCGAGAACCTGATCGGCCAAGGCGGCGTGGGCCTGGTGTTCGGCCTGGTCTTCTTCGCACTGATCATCGTGGGCGGGGCGGGCATCATCGGCGCGGCGACGACCGGGAATGGCGTGCTGATCGGACTGATGGTCGCCCTGCTGATCGTGGCGCTGCTGGTGGCCGCCCTGGTGCAGGCGGCACTGTCGGGCATCTACTCCGCCGCGCTCTATCGCTATGCGGTGGGCGCGGGCGACAGCGAAGGCTTCAACGCGCAGTTGCTGGGGCAGGCGTTCCGCACCAAGTAAGCGCAGGCGTCAAGCGAGGGAATCGACGCATCGATTCCCTCGCCGCACACTGCAGGGTCATTCGGCATCGATATCGATGCGCATGCCCTGCACGGTGTTCTCGACGACGGTGACCACGACGTCGCGCTCGCCGTCCTGCTTCTTCAGCAACACGTCCTCGCCGTCGTCGACCTCGACGTTGTAGTGGTTGCTGGCCACGGCCTGCAGGGCGGCGCTTACATCACGGGCCACGTGGTTTTCCGCGCGACCGTTGGCCACCTGCGCCACGGCGCGGATCGGCTCGCCCTTGGCCGGTGCCACCTGCAGGATGCACCGAAGGCACTGCCCGTCGCGCCGATCCCCGGTGACGGATCGCACAACGCCGGGATGAACGACACGCCGCCATCGACACCGCCCGCGCGGTCGCTCACCCTGCGCGCTGGCCCGCCGCGAACGCCCCCGATGGCACCTGTCTCCCCGTCGCCGCTCCGCACCGCCGTCCTCGCGGGTGCCTGGCTGCTGGCGGCCGCCATCGCCCTGCATTTCCTGGCATCGGCGCATGCCAGATACGCGCAACCGGATCCCGCCGCCTACGGCATGTTCTGGACTCGCCGCCACTGGCTGTGGGTGCACCTGGCCGGCGGCGTGCTGGCGATGGTGCTGGGCAGCGTGCAGTTCATCGGCGGATTGCGCAGGCGCTGGCCACGCGTGCACCGTTGGATCGGCAGGACGTACCTGCTCGGCGTTTGCATCGGGCTGGTCGGCGCCGTCGCGCTGGTCGCGACATCCCCGGCCCCCATCGCGATCCGCATCGCCTTCACCGCCATCGCCGCTGCGTGGGCGGGCACCGCGAGCGCCGGTTACCGCGCGATCCGGGGCGGGGACGTGTCGCGCCATCGGCGCTGGATGATCCGCGCTTACCTGGTGACGTTGGCGCCTGCGCTGTTCCGCCTGTCGCTGCTGGTGCCCGGGGTGATGGCACTCGCGTCGCCGCTGGTCATGATCCCCACCCTGCTGTGGCTGAGCTGGACAGCGCCGCTGGCCGCATACGAGCTGGCGCGTCCTCGCAGGGGCCGTTGATCCTCCGCGGATCCTCGCCTGCGCGCACGTTCGACATGGCCGAACCCGCCGCCCCTGCGCAGAACGGCGGGACATACCCGCCGTTCGATGCATCAGGTGGGTCGTCCTGCCCGCCTCAGTCGCGGCAATAGCCCTCGCCCGGCTTGACCGTCAGGCAGTCCTGCTTGCCGGCCAGGTACTTCAGGCCGGTCGCATCGCCACTGGTGTGCAGCGCGGTTTCGGCCACCCCATTGCGCATGAAGCGCAGGCCCTCGGCGGTGACGGAGCCGTCGAACATGCCCTTGTTGTCGAGATCCCACTGCATGTCCAGGGTCACGCCCCCGCCGGGCTTGGCGGCCACCACCAGGTACATGCCCTCCACGCCGGTCCAGCGGCCCAGGTAATCGGCCTCGACCTTCGCGCTGTCGGCCGGCGTGGCTGGCGTGGCAGGCGCGGGGCTGGTGTCCTCGTCCGGTGCGGCGGCCGGGGCGGGCGTTGCGTCGACTGCGGCCGCGTCGGCTGGCGCAGCGGCATCCGCAGGCGGTTGGCGATCGGAACAGGCGGTGAGGGCGGCAACCGACAGCAGGAGGGCAAGCGTCTTCATGGGGATCTCCGATCGCGGAACGTGCGCGCACCCTACGCAGCGGCCTGTGGATGCGGCGTCACGCGCGACGGGCCGCGACTTCGACGTCGAACTCATCGCGCATGCACGTTCGTGAGCGCCAACGGAACCGTCACTCCCGCGCGCGCAATCGGATGCGATCCGGTGCATCCGGATCGCTGCGGCCTTCGTATCGTCACTACGCACGCCCGGCCAAGCGCCGTGATGGCGGCGCCCCTCACCCAAGGAGAACACCGATGAAGCAGCACCTCACCCTGCCGATCGCCATTGCCACCGCGCTTGCGCTGGCGGCCTGCAGCTCGCCCGAGACCCCGCCGCCCGCCGAACCCGCCGCCACGGTCGAAACCCCGGCCGCGCCGATGCCGGAAGAGACGATGCCCGCCACCCCGGCCAACCCCAGCGTGGGTGGCGCCGCGATGGATGCCGGCAAGGACATCGTCACCAATGCCTCGGCCGCGCCGAACCTCAGCACCCTCGTCGCCGCGGTGAAGGCGGCCGACCTGGTGGCGACCCTGCAGGGCGCGGGTCCGTTCACCGTGTTCGCGCCGACCGACGACGCCTTCGCCAAGTTGCCGGCCGGCACCGTGGACGGCTTGCTGAAGCCGGAGATGAAGGCCGACCTCGCCGGCCTGCTGACCTACCACGTGGTCGCCGGCAACGTGGATGCCGCCGCGCTCACCCAGCAGATCGAAGCCGGCGGCGGCAAGGCCACCCTGACCACGGTGCAGGGCGCGACCCTGACCGCGATGTCGGACGGCGCGGGCGGCATCACCCTCACCGACGGCAAGGGCGGCACCGCGAAGGTGACCACCGCCGACGTGCGCCAGAGCAATGGCGTCGTGCACGTGATCGACAGCGTGCTGATGCCGAAGTAATCGCGTCCCGCCTTCCTCGTGGCGTGACGCGTGCGGGCGGCTTCGGCCGCCCGTTTTTTCGCGCGCGAGGTGCGTGCGCCAGGCGTGCAGTCAGCATTGCGAAGCCGCGGCTCACGATTCCATCACCCTCCGAGAACCGGTGGCCCGGCATGGTGGCGTCCTTTCGCACATGCAGGAGTTCACATGGGTACCCCATTGCGCAACAAGACCATCGCCATCCTCGCCACCGATGGCTTCGAGCAGGTCGAACTCACCGAGCCGAAGCGCGCCGTCGAGCAGGCGGGCGCGACCACCCGCATCCTGTCGATCAAGGACGGCCAGATCCAGGGCATGCACCACGACAAGAAGGGCGACACCTTCGCCGTCGATGCGCAGGTGGCCGACGCCAGCATCGATGACTACGACGCCCTGCTGCTGCCCGGCGGCGTGGCCAACCCGGATGCGTTGCGCCTGGACAAGGCTGCGGTGGATTTCGTCCGCGACTTCACCAACAGCGGCAAGCCGATCGGCGTCATCTGCCACGGCCCCTGGGTCATGGTCGAGGCCGACGTGGTCCGCGGCCGCAAGATGACCGCGTGGCCCAGCGTGCGCACCGACCTGCGCAACGCCGGCGCCGAGGTGGTGGACGAGGAAGTGGTCACCGACCGGGGCATCGTCTCCAGCCGCAAGCCGGACGACCTGCCTGCGTTCTGCAGGAAGATCGTCGAGGAGTTCGCCGAAGGCAACCACGCGGCGCGCCGTTCGGCCGCGTGACGGCCGGAACCGATGGATGCAAAAGGCCCGCGTGATGCGGGCCTTTTTTTCGGGTGTTGGACGCAGACGACGCCGTGGTTGGCGTTCCGGCAGGTGCGACCGCGATGTGTGGAACCCGCTTCCCCCACTCCGGTCTTCAGTGGTCGGCCAGCAGTGCCGCGGTGTCCAGCAGGCGGATGCCGGGCCGCTGCGCCAGCTTCTCGCGGAGCCAGTAGCCATGCTCCGCGCCGACCAGCACCACGATCCGCTTGCCCGGGTTCTCCGCGGCGGCGCGCTCGATGGTCGCCAGGAACTCGCCATTCCACGCGTCCCAGCCGGCGCGTTCGCCCTCGCCGACCAGGCCTTCCTGCAGCGCGTGCTTCGCGCGCATCTGCGCGTCGGTGACCGCATCGTTGACCCGCGCGGCACTGGTCCAATAGGCGCGCAACGGTGCGTACATCGATTCGGCATGCGCGGAGAACGCGGCGGACGCCGCCGGGTTGGTGGCCGCGAACTCGCGGCTGGCCTGCAGGTACGGCTTCAGGATCGCATCGAAGCGCGGCTGCGCCGGCTCCATCGGGTAGACGCGATAGCGATGCGCGTCGATCAGCGGATACACCGCGTCGGGGTACTCCACCTTGTTCGCCTCGGGCGCACGCTGCGCATAGCGATCGGGCCGCACCTCGATGCACAGCACGTCCGGCGCCAGCCGCAGGATGCTGTCGCGCAGCACCTGCAGCGAGTACGCCGGCACCTGCGCGTGCAGCGTGTGCAGCGTGGCCAGCACCGCGACTTCAGCGCGGGGGGTCTTGGGCGGGGCGGCCTGCGCCGCGGGAAGCAGGCCACACAGCAACAGCGCCAGCAGGAATCGCATCGGTCAGTCCGGTCAACGCGGGTTCTGCGCGCGGGGAGTATGCGATGGCGAACGACGCACCGGCCTGCGCCGGAAGTCATCCGCAGCAGAGGAGCTGGAACACGGTTCGCTCGCGAGCCGCCGGGTCGCATCGCGTTACGAACGGAGCGTCACCTGCGCCCTTTGCCTCGAAGCCGGCCCGTTTGGCTCGACGCAATCAGGTGCAAGCGGACATTGCGGAAGAAGACGTCACAGCAGGGTTTCCGCAACCGGCGTCAGCAATGCCGGGGATGCGGGGCAGGCATCGCCCAAGCGTGCCCGGTAAGGTGCCAAGTCCGGCATGTCGGGCTTGGGCCGATCCAACGCGAACTGCATGGGAATGACGGCCTGGCACTCGATCGCAACCCCGTCCACCTCGATCACCGAGAACGGCCACTGCTGGATCGCCGTGCGCGCCGCTTCGTCCAGCGGCCGCATCCGGCGCTCGAGCTTCTCCGGCGACAACAAGGTGATCTCGCCCGCCGCGCCCTTGCGGTCCACCCGCACCGCGTAAACCAGCGTGCCCTCCACCCCGCGCTTGCGCGATTCGAGCGGGTAGTGCGGCGGCACCATCATGGTACCGCCCGGCTTGCCATCCGCCGTCATCGGCGGCGGTGCCCCGCCAACCTCCTTGATCCGCATCGCGAATCCACCGCCCGCCACCTGCAGCACTTCCGCCGTGATCTGTTGCGACACCGGGCGCGCCAACGTCCTGCCCTGCCATGTCGCGGGCCGGTAACGCCATTCGCTCACCCGCTTGCGCACCATCGCCTGCAGCGCAGGTGGGAGCGAGGCATCCGGGGTCACATTGGCGGGAACGCCATCCACGCCGATGTCGGCCTTGAAGCCCAGCGCAATCAGCGTCGGCACCTTGGGTGCTGCGGGCACCTGCGCGAACGCGGGCGTCGCGCACAGCGCGGTGAGCAGGCAAGTCGTCAGGCGTTTCATGCGCGACCGGATCCATGGTTCGACGGGAGGGTGGCAGTGTGCCAGTTCACGTGGCGATGGCGCCTGTCATTCGTCCATGCAAGCACGAACCCGGGAATTGCCCGGACACGTTCTCCTCGTCGTGATGCAAGACTCAAGGTACAAGGACCCCTGGCCCGGCTATCGGTCGGACACGTCGACGCTGACCCCGGTTGTTCTAAGTGACGGAACTCTTCAACGCAGACACGATGTCGATCAGCCGCGTTCCGCTCAGGATGCTCGCGCGTATGAACTGCTTCTGCGCCACTGACAGGTTTCCGCCCAGCGCGTCGCGCACCGCCATCTGGTCCAGATCGAATTCCAGGCCGCGGACGAGGCGCTTCACATCGCCCTCGGGAAGTCCGTAGTCGGAGAGGAGATGGGAGATCTCGTCGAGAACATCCATGTGCTCATACGCCAAGGCTGGAGAACGCGCGCCAATTGAACCCGAGCACGGGTCTCGCCCCGGTGAAGGCGGACGGAAGCTGTGTTTCCTCTAGACAAGTGAAAGGCGGGACACCCTCGCCCCAAGCAAGTGAACCTGACCCCATGAGTTTCATTCCGCGTCGCGCCCGCCCGCCACTGGCGCGCGCACGGCATTCCAGTTGAACAGGAAGCTGCGGTGTTCCGCCCAGGTCTGGCCACGCGCGATCTCGCCGTCCAGGCAAACGGACGTGTGGTACGGCCCGACACCGTCGCTGGTGCGGAAGCTTGCGCACACGCGGCCGCGATCCGATTTCCAGCGCCCGGCTTCGATGCGGCTGTTGTAGAAGCTGCCTTCCACGCCGCCATCCGGGCGCAGGGCCAGCTGCATCGGCTGCGTGTAGGGCACCGCAGGATCGGTGGCGAGATCGACCACCCAGTCGCCCGCCAATCCCGGCTCGGCGGCCGACACAGGCATTGCAAGGGATGCCGCAATGCAAAGCAGGGGCAGGACGCGCATGACGGTGTTCCTCGTTGATTGCTCGCGACTGGTTACGGGCATGCGCGCGGTCCGGATGCACGAAGCGCTCGTCCGTGGCTCGTTTTCGCGGATCGCCAAAGGCGGGTGGAAGCCTTGCTTCTTCCGGACAAGCGAAAGGCGGGCATGCCCGCCTCAAGAAAAGTCGACTCTGACCCCTGCTTTCCTACTACTGGCATAAATAGTAGCTCGCCATCATTGTCGTCTTGCTCGCTTGGGAGACATATGCACTGCTACCGATCGGAATGACAGTAGCCGGACCTACCTTCGTGTTGGAGTTCAAAAGCATCACCGCGTTTGCGCCACGTGAAGCCGCTCCAGTTTGGTGCCACTCAATGCACTTCTCCGCACCTCGACCGGTTTTACACATCTGCTGGTCGACGTATGCGCAATTTTCGGCCTGAGTCTCCGTTATCACAGCAACCTTCGTTGGGATGAGATAGGGGCGACCTTCCGCAGACTGTTTCTCCAGTATTGCCTTTGCGTCCTTTGCATGTCTTGCAAGTTTTTTCACGGGGGACTGCGCTGCAAGCAGAATCACGGGCATATATGTTTCATCGCCCGACGCGCTTAATGCTTTGACATGCCAGGCAAGCTCTTCGACGCGAGGCGAATCTTTGTCAAGGCTTGGTAGTGCACTCCCAATGATTGATGCAAGGAGGTCATTTAGCCCCTTGTCATTGATACCAGAACCAAATATTTGCCTCGACGCCTCCATCCTCGCTGCCATTGAGCTCGACTGAAGCTGCTCAGTTAGGTGCCGCGCGCGGTCTTTGGACGCGAACTGAGCATGCGCACCAGACGCGACGAACAAAAGAGAAATGAAAAACCAAATCGCTACTCGGTTCATTTCAAACCCTCAATCAAAAAAACTGTCTCCGAAAAGTCGACTCTGACCCTGATTTTGGTGTTTTTACGATCCCGTTGCCGCTGCCGCAGCTCAGAGCGAGACGCCCTCGACCTTCGTGTCCAGCACCGGTGGCAACGGACAGCCATCGGGAACGCGCGGCAGATAAGGCCTCATGTCCGGCATCGTCGCTGGCGGCAGCGACCGGCCAACACCCAGACGGAACGTGATCGGCGTGATCAGGCGGCAGTCGATGCGCTGGCCGTCCACCTCGACCGGTTCCAGTTGCCATTGCCCGATCGCCCTGCGCGCGGCCGCATCGAACGTCTTTTTCCAGTTATTGCCTGCCTGCGAATCCAGCAGCTCCACATCGCTGGTCTTGCCTTGCGGATCGCGCCGGATCGCATACACCAGAGTTTCCTCGACGCCCTGCCGCTGCGCCTCTATCGGATAGGAAGGAGGATTCATCGCACGGCTGGATGGTGCCCCCTTGCTGTCGAGCACCATCGGTACGCTGGTCACGCTTTTGATCCGCAGCGAAAACCCATCGCTCGCCGCTGGCACCACATCCACCACAATGCGTTGCGACACGTGCCCCGGCACCGGCTTTCCCTGCCATGTGCCGGGGATGTAGCGCCAACCTGCCACCTGCTTGCGCACCAATGCCTGCAGTGCCGGCGACAAGCCCGGGTCCGGCGCGATGTTGACCGGCCGCCCGTCCACCTGCACGTCGGCCTGGAAATCGAGCGAGAGTGCGCGCGGCGGCGATGCCGCGCGTGCGGGGAAGCCTGCGCCTAGCACGGCGGCCAGTCCCATCGAAGCCAAGCGGGCGGCGTCAATTCGATTCGATGAGGCTATTGAGCGCACCGTGGGTCCCCTTCAGCACCTGATAGATGCAGGAAAGTTGGTCGGCTTGCGCGGGTGTCCACCCCGCTCGCCTGGTGCCGACCAGTGCGGCCAGCCTGACCGATGCAGCCTTCGCCTCTTGCATGCGCGAATACGCCGCTTGCGGGATCTTGCCTGACATCGATGCATTCGTTTCGAGCATGCTGTTCAGCGCCGCGTGCGTGCCCCTCAGCACCTGATAGATGCACGAGAGTTCATCGGTCTGGGCTTGCGTCCATCCGGCCCGCTTGGTACCAACGAGGGATTGCAGCCTGTCGGATGCGGCCTTGGCCTCGCGCATGTGGGGAAAGGCGGCCTGCGGGATCTTGACCGGCAGCGACGCATTCGTTTCGAGGATGCTGTTCAGGGCCCCGTGCGTGCCCTTCAGGATCTGGTAGATGCACGAGAGCTCGTCGGTTTGGGCCTGCGTCCACCCCGCCCGCTTGGCAGCCACCAGGGACACAAGGCGTTCAGACGCTGCCTTTGCTTCCCTCATTTGGGCATACGCCCGATCAGGAATCTTCGACATATTCCCTCCACGCAATCGCGCAGGGGTTCGATTGGAACAGAAAAAGGAGACCGAGGGAATCAAGGCACCCTGGTTCCCTCCGTCCCTTTTTATTCCTGGACAAGCGAAAGGCGGGACATGCCCGCCTTTGAAGGAAGTGAACCTGACCCCGTTATCGTTTGTCAACGTGCCGCTGCCGATGGTGCTCTTCAACAGCGCTCGCAACGCGACGGTACACGCGGACCCGAAGGGCGGCGGTCAGGACGACCGCCGTTTTTCGATGGGACAAGGATGTCCCATCGAAAAATCCCGGCGCAGGTTGCAGTGCGACGCAGGGTTGGATCTTCAGGCCATTTCTTTTGGTGACTTTTCTTTGGGCCAGCAAAGAAAAGTTACCCGGCCGCGGAGCGGGCGGAAGCTCTGTTTCATCCAGACATGCGAAAGGCGGGACATGCCCGCCCTTGGAAATTGTCTCTGACAGACTTTAACCCTTCCGGTTAACCACCACCGAGAAGCTTCATGGCCATGCCTCCGATCTCTTTTAGTCGGGAGGCAGCGGTCAAAAAGGAGTCCGCGAGAATTACCGGTGCGCAAACTTCACTGAACCTATCCCATACCTTCTTGAGTGCTGAAACCGCTACGTCATCGCTATTTTGCTTGATCAAGGCTTCATTCTTGATTGCTTCGGTGTAGGCAGCTCGCACGTTGCGATGAAATTCATCCTCGCCGCCCACGGCTCCATCATTTATCGCTCTTCGAAGCAGCTGGATTATCGATACGAGGGCTTCTGCTAGATCGGCATTGCTGGAATTTCTTGCCAGCTGTTCTGCCTGATCAAGCAGGTCCGCTACTTCATTGAGCCTGGAATCCGCAAGGTCCACCTCGTCGCACGGAAGCAGCTCATCCCAAAACTCCAAGGTCTTGAGAAGATCTTGAGTCAATTCATTCCTCAAGTTTCCTGCAGGCGCCTGAAGACTCGAGAGGCAGTTCGCCAAGATCAAGCGCAATCGGTGAGCTTGATTGCTTGTCGTGTTCGGCGTGAGTGTCGGATGCTCATTTCTCAGTCGCCGCTCGACGAGATCAACTTGCCTTCCTACTAGGCTCAGTTTCCTAGCAACCTCTGTGGCAACCAGTTGTGGCTGACTCGCATCAATGGAGGAGACGCCAAATACGCGGGCCCATTGCTGATGGAGCGGCTTGTTGTTGGAGAAGCTATTGAGGTGTTCAAAGTAGGTCCTCAGTCGCTTTGCAGCACTGGTCTTTCTCGCTAATTGCACGTGCGAGCCACTTTCACCCTCAGAACTCATCGCGACCTATCCGCACTTGCTATACCCACAATTCAAACAAGTCGCACACCCGTCCATCAGGACCAGCGCCTTGGTCGAACACTTGTGGCACATCGTGGCGGACGGCGGGAAACTCGCGCCGTCGCCGGTGACTTCGATGTCTTCGGCATGGTCGGCGGTGGACGAGCCCATCGCGCCGCCCATCTCGCCGGCGGAGACTACGTCAGAGTTTTTTTTTGAGCGGCCTTCGAACGCGCGGCGCTTCTCGGCGATCAGCGCGCGGGTGTGCTCGCTCATCTCCGGGTCGTGCATCATCCCGATCGACTTCAGGTGGTCTTCCATGATCATGCCGAGCTCGGCGACCAGCGACGGCATGTACACGCCACCGGCCTTGAAGTAGCCGCCCTTCGGGTCGAACACGGCCTTCATTTCCTCGACCAGGAAGGTCACGTCGCCGCCCTTGCGGAACACCGCGGACATGATCCGGGTGAGCGCCACGATCCACTGGAAGTGCTCCATCGACTTGGAGTTGATGAAGACCTCGAACGGGCGACGGTGTTCGTGGTCGGTGCCGGCGTTGAGCACGATGTCGTTGATGGTCACGTACATGGCGTGCTCCACCAGCGGCGACTTGATCTTGTAGGTGCTGCCGATCAGGACTTCCGGGCGCTCGATGCGCTCGTGCATCTGGATGACATCGGCGACCGGCAGTTCGGCCTCGACCTGGGCGCGGGTGACGGAGTCGGCCTTGACCGCGTCCTTCGCCTTGTCCTCGGGGGTGACGACGGCGTAGCCCTTGATTTTCTTTTCGATCCTGACGGCCATGTGTATTCCGGTTCCGGTGCTGTCTGTGTGCGTGGGTGGGTGCTGGCCCTCACCCCAACCCCTCTCCCGCGGACGGGAGAGGGGCTCGAGCGGGTCACTTCTTCTTTGCAGCCTTCTTGGCGGCCTTCTTGGCAGGCGCCTTCTTGGCCGCGGCCTTCTTCATCGGGGCTTTCTTTGCCGCCGC
>DAOOCX010000013.1:26548-29120 GCA_035408605.1 Thermomonas sp.
TGGCAGGCGCCTTCTTGGCCGCGGCCTTCTTCATCGGGGCTTTCTTTGCCGCCGCTTTCCTGGCGGGCGCTTTCTTTGCCGCCGCTTTCCTGGCGGGCGCTTTCTTCGCTGCCGCCTTCTTGGCGGGCGCCTTCTTCGCCGCTGCCTTCTTCGCTGGCGCCTTCTTGACCGCCTTCTTCACCGCCGCCTTCTTGGCGGTGGCCTTCTTGGCGACCTTCTTGGTGGCCTTCTTCGCCGCGGTCTTCTTGCCGGCGACCTTCTTCTTCAGGCTGGCCACTTCCTTCTTGGCATCTGCGCTGGCGGCGGCGAGCTTCTTCTTCGCGTTCGCCACGGTCTTCTTGACCGCCTTGCTGGCTTTCTCGGTGCGCTTGGCCACGGCCTTCTTGGCGTTGGCGACCTTGGACTTCACCGACTTCTCCGCGGACTTGGCGGCCTTCTTCGCCTTGGCCACGGTGGCGCTGGCGGTGCTGGCCACGGCGTCGCCGATCTCTGACGCTTTTTCCTTCACGCTTTCTGCGGCATCGGACAACGTGGCCGCCACTCCATTTCCATTGCTCATGAAGCCCTCCTTCGTCGGGCGTTGGTTGGTATTACAGCGCGATCCTATACCTGCTTGCGGCGTGCGTGCAGCGTGACGGATTGCAACTGCCGCGCCCGCCGCAGGGCGCGGTCAGAACTTGCCGTGAGCCTTCCTGCAATGCACCACCGCAAGCCCCTCAGAACTTGCCGTAATAGCCTTCCTTCAACGCGTCGAAGAGGTTGGCCGCGGTGTGCAGTTCGCCGTCGTATTCGATCTGCTCGTTGCCCTTGACCTCGACCACGCTGCCGTCTTCCAGCTCGAAGCGGTAGGTGGTGTTCTCCAGGTCGGCGTCCTTGACCAGCACGCCCTGGAAGGCGGCCGGGTTGAAGCGGAAGGTCGTGCAGCCCTTCAGGCCCTGCTCGTGGGCGTAGCGGTAGATGTCCTTGAAGTCCTCGTACGGGTAGTCGGTGGGGACGTTCGCGGTCTTGGAGATCGAGGAATCCACCCACTTCTGCGCGGCGGCCTGCACGTCCACGTGCGCCTTCGGGGTGATGTCGTCGGCGCTGATGAAGTAGTCCGGCAGCTTCGACGCGGCGTCCTCGGCGTACGGCATCGCCTTCGGGTTGACCAGTTCGCGGTAGGCCAGCAGCTCGAACGACCAGACGTCGACCTTTTCCTTGGTCTTCTTGCCTTCGCGGATCACGTTGCGGCTGTAGTGGTGGGCGAAGCTGGGCTCGATGCCGTTGCTGGCGTTGTTGGCCAGGCTCAGGCTGATCGTGCCGGTCGGCGCGATCGAGCTGTGGTGGGTGAAGCGGGCACCGACCTCGGCCAGTTCCGCGACCAGGTCCGGGGCGACCTGGGCCACGCGCTGCATGTAGCGGCTGTACTTCGCGTGCAGCACCTTGCCGCTGATCTCCTGGCCGACCTTCCAGCCGTCCTTCGCCATCTCCGGGCGCTTGCGCAGCATCTCGGCGGTGACCTCGAACACCTCGTCCATGATCGGCGCGGCGCCCTTTTCCTTCGCCAGCGACAGGCCCATCTCCCAGCCGGCCACCGCCATGTCGCGGGCGATGCGCTCGGTGAACTCGCAGGATGCCGCACTGCCGTACTTCATCTGCAGCATGGTCACGGTGCTGCCCAGGCCCAGGAAGCCCATGCCGTGGCGGCGCTTGCGGGCGATCTCGTCGCGCTGCTGCTGCAACGGCAGGCCGTTGACCTCGACCACGTTGTCCAGCATGCGGGTGAACACGCGGACGACTTCCTTGTATTCCTCCCAGTCGAAGCTGGCCTTGTCGGTGAAGGGATGCCTGACGAACTTGGTGAGGTTGATCGAGCCCAGCAGGCAGGCCCCGTACGGCGGCAGCGGCTGCTCGCCGCAGGGATTGGTGGCGCGGATGGTCTCGCACCACCAGTTGTTGTTCATCTCGTTGACGCGGTCGATCAGGATGAAACCGGGCTCGGCGTAGTCGTACGTCGAGACCATGATCATGTCCCACAGGTGGCGGGCGCGGATCTGGCCGTAGATCTTGCAGGCGACCAGGCCGTCTTCGCGGCTGATGTAGCCGGCGTGGGTGGGCCACTCGCGCCAGACCACCTGCTCGGCATTGGCCAGGTCGATCTCGTCGGCTTCCTTCTCGGCCACCGGGAACACCAGCGGCCAGTCGCTGTCGTTCTTGACCGCGTCCATGAAGCCGTCGGTGATCAGCAGCGACAGGTTGAACTGGCGCAGGCGGCCGTCTTCGCGCTTGGCGCGGATGAAGTCCTTGACGTCCGGGTGGGCGATTTCGAAGGTGCCCATCTGCGCACCGCGGCGGCCACCGGCCGAGCTCACGGTGAAGCACATCTTGTCGTAGATATCCATGAAGGACATCGGGCCGCTGGTGTACGCGCCGGCACCGGCGACGAACGCGCCGCGCGGGCGCAGCGTGCTGAATTCGTAGCCGATGCCGCAGCCCGCCTTCAGGGTCAGGCCGGCCTCGTGGACCTTCTCCAGGATCCCGTCCATCGAGTCGGTGATGGTGCCGGACACGGTGCAGTTGATCGTGCTGGTCG
>DAOOCX010000014.1:0-27971 GCA_035408605.1 Thermomonas sp.
GCTGGATTCACTCAGTCACGACTACAAGAACCTGATCTGGCGCCGCCTAACGCCTAGTAGCTTGTGAACGAGCGTGATAGTGGCGAACGTTCATTTTTGTAGGGCCTGATCGAAGGAGAAATCCTACCCAATAAACAACCGCTTACCGAAAGAGGATCAGTGGGTGCCGCGTGCACGATGGCCTGCAAATCCAGCGTAGGCGCGATCATATGCTTTATGTCGATGAATCCTCGAGATATCCCCGCCTCGTGGCAGAGCCAACCTGGGAGGGCGATGAGTCGCAGTTGGCCAGGATATCGGCGCTGGTCGAAGACGTTCGCCGCGTGTTGCGGACGCGACACTACTCATCCCGGACAGAGACGGTGTACTTGGGGTGGATCAAACGATTCATCTTGGCGAATCGGTTGCGGCATCCCTCGGAGATGGGGCAGCGCGAGGTCGAGGCGTTCCTGACGCGGCTGGCGGTGGAAGGCCAGGTGGCGTCGTCTACCCAGAATCAGGCGTTGTCGGCCCTGTTGTTCCTGTACCGCGATGTCTTGCGGGTGCGGATGGACTGGATGGAGGAGGTCGTCCGGGCGAAGCGGGGTCGCAAGCTGCCGGTGGTGTTGTCGGGAGAAGAAATACGTTTGTTGCTGGCCCAGTTGGATGGGCGCGCTTGGTTGCTGGCCAGCGTGTTGTACGGGACCGGAATGCGCCTGATGGAGTGCTTGCGCCTGCGGGTCAAGGACGTGGATTTCGCGCGGGGGGAAATCACCGTTCGCGATGGCAAGGGGGGAAAGGACCGCCGCACCGTACTGCCCCGAAGTCTGGTGGAACCGTTGCAGCTTGAGGTCGAACGCGCCCGGATCCTACACGCCAGCGATCTGGCGGCCGGTTTCGGGGCGGTCTGGCTGCCGCATGCCCTGGCACGCAAATACGTGAATGGGCCACGCGAGTTCGGGTGGCAGTACGTGTTCCCGGCACGCAATCGCTCGCTGGATCCGCGTGACGATACCGAACGCCGGCATCACGTGGATGCGGAGTTCGTGTCGCGGGCACTCAAGCAGGCGCGCAACCGGGCGGGGATCCACAAGCCGGTGACGGCGCACACGCTGCGGCATTCCTTCGCGACGCATCTCCTGGAGGCAGGCTACGACATCCGCACCATCCAGGAGCTGCTGGGGCACAAGGACGTGGCGACGACGCAGATCTATACCCATGTGCTCAACCGCGGTCCGAACGCGGTGCGTAGTCCGCTGGATCGCTGAGGGGTCGCCGGGGGCGTACGCTGGTGTCTTTCACAGCACGGAGGTGCGACGGTGATGGGGTAACGAAGAAGCGTTGGCGGGAACACGGGGGGAGTTGCTGGAGCAGGTGGGACTGGCGTGCCGCCGGCGGCATTTGAGCAGGAGTACGGAGGCCGCCTACCGCTACTGGGCCCGGCGGCTTTTGGAGTTCCTCGACGGGCAGGCGCTGGAGACGGTCGCGGTGGTGCGGTTCCTCGATCACTTGGCGTCGGTGGAACGGGTCGCCGCGAGCACGCATCTGCAGGCGTTGCACGCGGCGCTGTTCCTGTTCCGGCACGTGCTGGGTCGCGAGGTCGGGCGCCTGGAAGGGTTGCGCACGATGCGGCGGCCGGCGCGGTTGCCGGTGGTGCTGTCGGTCGAGGAGGTGCGTGCAGTGCTCAATGCGATGCACGGGATGCCGCGGTTGGTGGCGGCGTTGCTGTATGGCTCGGGCCTGCGCGTTGGCGAAGCGCTGGCGTTGCGGATCAAGGATATCGACTTCAGGGCGGGCACGATCACGGTGCGGGCCGGCAAGGGCGCGAAGGACCGGGTGGCCATCCTGCCCGGGCGACTGCGCGATTCGTTGCATCGCCTGGCGCTGTGGCGGTTGGCCCTGCACAAGCGCGATGTCATGCAAGGCGGTGGGCATGCACCGCTGCCGGATGCGCTGGAGCGAAAGTACCCGTCGGCATCGCGGGCGTTCGGCTGGCAATTCCTGTTCGCCTCGAGCGCCGTGCGGCCATGCCCGCGGACCGGACATCGGCTGCGCTGGCACCTGTCGCCGTCGACGGTGCAGGAGGCATTCCACGAGGCCTTGCGCGCGATCGGTTGCCACAAGCAGGCGTCATTGCATGTGCTGCGGCATTCCTTCGCCACCCACCTGCTGGCGCAGGGCGCCGACATCCGCACGATCCAGCAGTTGCTGGGGCATCGCCACCTGGACACGACGATGATCTACACCCATGTCCACCAACCGGCGCAGGGAACGGTCAGTCCGCTCGATCGCTTTTGACGGCCAGGTGCGTCGAGTACTCGTTACGGGTCGCGGGCGAGATCGATGCGCAGGCTGGCTTGCGGCTGGGGACGGGCGAGGTGGGTGAAGGTCACCTCGCGCGTATCCAGCCTGGCGGTCGACGGCCCCGCCTGCGGATTCAGGTGGAGGCTCAGGTCGCGCGGCGCGCCGGTGGCCGGCACCCAGTGCAGTTCGATGACCGCATCGCCGGCCCAGACGCACTGGACGTCGGGCTTGCAGCGGGAGTCGTTGGCGAGGCGGACATAGCGAAGCAGGCCGTCGGCCAGGCTCGCGGACTGGCCCGGCATCAGGGCGACGGTGGTGCCATCCGTCGCCTTCACGCCGACGTTGTAGGGATAGGCGCAGGCACCAAGCAGGCTGCTCAGCAGGAGGGCGACGACGATGCGGGGCATGGCGGCAATTCCTGTGGGAGACGGCCGGAGCCTAGCGTCGGCGGCATGAATGCGGCGCGAGTCTAGCCGTCATCGCCCGCGAACAGAGCGACGGAATCGTCATCGCGCATGCCCGGGTCGCGGCGCGAGGCCAAGCGGTCGGCGAGGCGGGTGGGCTCCGGCAGGCGGTATTTGCCGACATAGCGCATGACCAGTTCCGGTGCCGAGGGCATCGCGACACGGTGGCCGGGCGAGACGATCAGCGGCAGGCAGCCGGGCTTGCTGCGCAGCAGCCAGCCGATCTGGTCCTTGCCGCTGCGCAGCGGGGTGAAGGCGCCGCGCATCTCATGCAGCGCCATCCGCGGTTCACCGGTGAGGATCTTCTTGGCGACGCCGATGCTGGGCAGGCCAGTGGCCACCCCGAAATGCGCGGCGATACCGAGCCGGCGCGGGTGGGCGATGCCGTGGCCGTCGATGAAGGCGAGATCGGGCGCAGTGGACAGCATCGCGAGCGCCTCGAGCAGCGCCGGAAGTTCCCGGAAACTGAGGAACCCCGGGATGTAGGGCATGCGCGTGGGCAGGCGTGCGACTTGCTGGTCGATGACGTCGAGCGACTCGGCATCGAGCAACACGGCGGCGGCGCGGGTGATGGCGCCGCCATCCTCGAAACCGACGTCGAAGCCGGCGACGGTGCGCAACGGCTTGGCGAAATCATCGCGAAGGACGACACGCTGCGCGAGTTCGGCCTGCACGGCGCGCAGGGCGGCGACATCGCCGGTCCAGTCGGGAAGGGCGTCGGTCATCACGGCGCGGGCGAGGGCGCGCCGTAGCGGGTGACGTCCAGGCGGGCGCTACCGTCGGCGTCGAGGCGGACGATGCTCATGCGGTCGTATTCGTAGTCCGCCATCGGCGCCACCGCGCAGGCACACAGCGCGGCGACGATATCCGGCACGGTATTGCTGTGGCCGGCGATCAGCACGGTGCCACGCGGGTGGGCCGCTCGCAGGCGTGCGGCGAATTCAGTCGCGGGTTGGCCGGCGGGGTACGGCGTGATGGCGAGCCCGCGTGCTTGCACGGTCGGCGCCAGCGTCTGCGACGTGCGCTTGAATTCGGTGGCGTAGGCGGCGGCAAGTTCGCGCTCGCCCAGAGACGCGGCGAGTGCTTGCGCGCGCGCGTGGCCAGCCGGGCTCAGGTCGGGATCGCGGCTGGCATCGACCTTCTCGGCATGCCGAATCACGATGAAGGTGACGGAGGTGGTGTCCGGCGTGCGCGGTGTCGTCGCGCAGCCGGCAAGCGTGAGCGCCAGTGCGATGGAGGCGAGGAGTCGAGGCATGCGGCGAAGCATACGACTAGCCCGGTGCCAAGGCTGTCAACATTCCGCGCGCCGCATTGAAGCGGGTGACGGCATCCGGCAGGTCGAGGGTGATGCGCAGCTTGTCGGGGCCATCCATCTTGTAGTGCTTCGGCTGGCCTTGGATCAGGCGGATCACCGACATCGGATCGACATTGGGCTTCTCGACGAACTGCAGGCGCCCACCGGTCGCGCCGAGGTCGAGCTTGCGGATGCCGAGGCGGGTCGCGTCCAGTTTGAGTTCGGCGGTGGCGAACAAGTGCCTGGTGGGATCGGTGAGCAGGCCGAAGCGGTCGATCATCTCCACCTGCAGTTCGCGCAAGGCTTCGCTGTCGCGGGCGGCGCTGATGCGCTTGTACAGGGTGAGGCGCGCGTGCGGGTCGGGCAGGTAGTCGTCGGGGATCAGCGCGGGGACGTGCAGGTCGACGTCGGCGCCGTGGCGGGTGTCGCCATCGACATCGGGCAGCTTGCCCTGCTTGATCGACTTGACCGCGCGCTCGAGCAGTTCGGTGTACAGGCTGAAGCCGATCTCGGCCATCTGCCCGCTCTGGCCTTCGCCCAGCAGCTCGCCGGCACCGCGGATTTCCAGGTCGTGCGTCGCGAGGGTGAAACCGGCGCCGAGTTCGTCCATCGAGGCGATCGCTTCCAGCCGCTTCTTCGCGTCGCTGGTGATGCTGCGCTGGTCGGGGATCGTGAGGTAGGCATACGCGCGATGGTGCGAACGGCCGACGCGGCCGCGCAGCTGGTGCAGCTGGGCCAGGCCGAACTTGTCGGCGCGGTGGATCACGATGGTGTTGGCGTTGGGGATGTCGATGCCGGATTCGATGATGGTCGTGCACAGCAGCACGTTGAAGCGCTGTTTGTGGAAATCCAGCATCACCCGCTCCAGCTCGCGTTCCGGCATCTGCCCGTGGGCGATGCCGATGCGGGCATCGGGCACTAGCGCGTGCAACTGGTCGTGCATGCGGCCGATGCTCTCCACGTCGTTGTGCAGGAAATACACCTGGCCGCCGCGCGCGAGCTCGCGCTGGAAGGCCTCGCGCAACAGCGCGTCGTCCCAGGCGTGGACGAAGGTCTGCACCGCCAGGCGGTTGGCCGGCGGGGTGGCGATGATCGAAAGGTCTCGCAGCCCGCTCATCGCCATGTTGAGCGTGCGCGGGATCGGGGTGGCGGTGAGGGTGAGCAGGTGCACGTTCGCGCGCAGCGCCTTCAGCGCTTCCTTCTGGCGCACGCCGAAGCGTTGTTCCTCGTCGACGATGACCAGGCCGAGGTCCTTGAATTTCACGTCCGGCTGCAGCAGGCGATGGGTGCCGACGATCACGTCGAGCTTGCCCTCGGCGAGCTTCTGCAGTTCGGCGTCGATCTCCTTCTTGCTCTTGAAGCGCGACAGCACTTCGACTTTCAGCGGCCAGTCGGCAAAGCGGTCGCGGAAGTTGCGGTAGTGCTGTTCTGCCAGCAGCGTGGTCGGCACCAGCACCGCGACCTGCTTGCCGCTGGTGGCGGCGACGAAGGCGGCGCGCACCGCCACTTCGGTCTTGCCGAAGCCGACATCGCCGCAGACCACGCGATCCATCGGTTGCGAGGACGCCAAGTCGCGGATCACCGCCTCGATCGCGGCATGCTGGTCGGGGGTTTCCTCGAACGGGAAGGTTGCCGCGAAGGGCTCGTACATCGCCCGGTCGACGTCGATGGCCAGGCCCTTGCGCGCATGCCTGCGCGCCTGGATCTCCAGCAGTTCGGCGGCGACATCGCGGACTTTCTCGGCGGCCTTCTTCTTCGCCTTCGCCCATTGCTCGCCGCCGAGGTTGTGCAGCGGCGCGGT
Source organism: Thermomonas sp. (assembly GCA_035408605.1). Lineage (GTDB taxonomy): Bacteria > Pseudomonadota > Gammaproteobacteria > Xanthomonadales > Xanthomonadaceae > Thermomonas. The sequence goes on from DAOOCX010000014.1 coordinate 5,843, forward strand.
GTCGGGGTTGGCGCCGGAATAGCGACTGATGCGATCGAGCTGCGCCACTGGCACGTATAGGCGATCGCCCTTGGCGTACTCGATGTCGAGGAATTCGCCGGGCATGCCGCCGATGTCCATCGCCACCAGGCCGCGATAGCGACCGACGCCGTGGTCCTCGTGCACGATCGGCGCGCCCAGCGACAATTCGCCGAGGTCGCGGATGATCGCTTCGGGCTCGCGCCCGGCGCGCTTGCGGCGACGCGGCTGCGAAGCGCGCTCGGGGAATAGCTGGCGCTCGGTGAGCACGCAGAGTGCGGGGTTGTCCAGCGCAAAGCCGTCGTCGAAAGCGGCGACGGCCAGCGCGAAGCGCGCATCGTGGGTGGCGAAGTCCTGCCAGCCCTGCAAGGCCGCGGGCTGCAGTCCCGCGGCTTCCAGCACTTCCCGTAAGGCTTCGCGTCGCCCGGCCGAATCCGCGGCGACCAGCACGCGGCCCGGATAACTGCCAAGGAAATCGCGCAGCGCCTGCGCCGGCGCATGGTCTTTCGCTGCCAGCGGCAACGCGGGCGCGGGTTGCACCGGTAGTGGCTGCGCGTCGGCCTGGCGCGGGTGCTGCGGTGCGCAGACCTCGATGCGGCCGCCGCGATTCAGGACTTCGCGCAGCGCGTCGGGAGACAGCCACACCTGGGGCGGCGGCAGCAACGGGCGTTCGACGTCGTGGCGCAGTTGCTCGTAGCGCTGGCCGATCTGCTGCCAGGCGTGCTCGGCGGCTTCGCCGACGCCGTCGCAGAGCAGCGGCAGCATGCCGTCGGCGAGGTAGTCGAACAGGGTCGCGGTACTCGATTCGGCACCGCGCGGCGTCTCGAAGAACAGCGGCAGGTAGTACTCGATGCCGGCAGGCGCGACGCCCGCCTTCAGGTCCTGCACCAGCGGGCTGCGCCGGGTGTCGATGTCGAAGCGCTCGCGCAACGCGTCCAGCGCCCGCTGTACATGCGCATCGTCCAGCGGGACCTCGCGGCCGGGCAGCAGTTCGATGCCGTCGATCCGCTCCAGCGAACGCTGCGATTCCGGATCGAACACGCGGATCGTGTCGATCTCGTCGTCGAGCAATTCCAGACGGAACGGCGCGTCGCTGCCCATCGGATACACGTCGAGCAGGCCGCCGCGGACGGCGAAATCGCCCGGGTCCTGCACCTGCGGCACGTTGCGGTAGCCGGCGGATTCCAGCCGGCGCTTTTCCGCATCGAGGTCCAGGCGTTGGCCGCTGCGCAGGTCGAAACGATTGCCCAGCACATGGCCCAGCGGGGCCAGCCGCTGCATCAGGGTGGCGACCGGCACCACCACGATGCCGCGCTGCAGCCCCGGCAGTCTCGCCAGCGTGGCCAGGCGCTGGCTGACGATGTCGGGATGCGGGCTGAAGCGATCGTAGGGCAGGGTTTCCCAGTCGGGGAAGCCGAGGACCGGCAGGCCGTCGTTGCCGGCGGCGAGCAGGCGCAGGTCGGCTTCCAGCTGATGCGCGGCGTGGTTGTCGCGGGCGACCACCAGCAGCGGGCCGGCATGTCGCTGCGCGGCCGCGGCGATCGCGGCGGCCAGCGCGGTGCCGGACGAAGGCGCACGCCACCAGGCGCGCGATTGCCCGCCTTTCGGCAGGGGGACGGGGAAGGACAGCGGCGAGGCGGGATCAGGCATGCGAAAAGGCGACCGGCGCCGGGCGCGATGCGCCAGCGCGTGGATGTCCAGGTTGTGGGAACGCAGGGCGGAGTTTAGCGGCTCGGCTCAGCGGCTTGCGGCAGCCATGCCCGGCAGCGGGGGCGGCAGCTTGGGCTTGGGCGGTGGCAGCTCCAACACCATCCGGATCATGCCGGGATCGCCGGAATATTCCCGCTGGAACCCCAGCGAAGCCGCCAGCGCCTGCATCGGCAGGTTGCTTTCCAGCACTTCGCCGTAGATCCGCAGGACCTTGCGGCCCTTGGCCCAGCGCACCAACCGGCGCATCAGGTGCCGGCCCAGGCCCATGCCGTTCACGTAATGGCTGACCAGGATGGCGAATTCCGCATCGCGGCCGTTGTCGTCAATGGCGATGCGGGCGACCGCGCCGACCAGGGCTTCGCCCGGCGGCAGGGGTTCGGCGGCGACCAGGGCGAACTCGCGGCGTGGGTCGGGACGGGTCAGGCGTTCGGCCTGCTCCACGCCCAGTTCCTTCATCGGATGCAGGAAGCGCTGGCGAACCTCATCCGGCTCCAGCAGCACGAAGGCCGCGCGCAGGGGCACGGCATCTTCGGGGCGGATCGGGCGAACCAGGACCTCGCGACCATTGGCGAGGAGGATTTTTTCGTGCCACGGGGGCATGCGGTTGCGTGCGGCCATCCGGGCATCATGGCGGCATCGAAGTTAAGAAAATGAATGGCGCGTGTCCGGCGGGACCGGACGGCGCCGTTTGGCGGCCGGTTCAGTGCGCCGGGTTGGCCGGTTTGCCGCGCAGGCGGGCGATCCCGGCGACCACGCCCAGTACCAGCGCGCCCGCGATGATCCCGACCACGGCGTTGTACAGGTTCTCCCACAGCCAGCCCGGCGGGTAGGCGCGGACGGTCTCGGCCAGGTGGTGCAGCGCGGGCACGCCATGCACCAGGATGCCGCCGCCGACCAGGAACATCGCCGCGGTCCCGGCGATCGACAGGAATTTCATCAGCTTCGGGGCGAACGCCAGGATCCCGTTACCGATCGCGGTGCGCAGCTTGCCGGCGCCCTCGCGGGCCAGCCGCAGGCCGAGGTCGTCGAGCTTGACGATGCCGCCGACCAGGCCGTACACGCCCACGGTCATGATCAGCGAGATGGCCGCCAGCACCGCGAACTGCTGGGCGAAGGGCTGGGTGGCCACGGTGCCCAGCGAGATCACGATGATTTCGGCCGAGAGGATGAAATCGGTGCGGATCGCGCCTTTGATCTTGTCCTTCTCGAACGCGACCATGTCCACGGACTCGTCGTTGACCGCGCCCACCAGTTCGGCGTGGTGCTGCTCGTCTTCCTGCGGCTTGTGCAGCCACTTGTGCGCGAGTTTTTCCACGCCCTCGAAGCAGAGGAAGGCACCGCCGATCATGAGCAGCGGGGTGATCAGCGGCACGTTGTAGCCGCGCCCGCGCAGCCAGGCCTCCAGCGCGGCCACCCCGAGCGCCGCCGGCACCAGGATGACCTTGTTGACCAGCGAGCCCTTGGCCACCGCCCAGACCACCGGCAGCTCGCGTTCCGCGTGGATGCCGCTGACCTGCTGCGCATTGAGGGCAAGGTCGTCGCCGAGCACCCCGGCGGTCTTCTTGGTGGCGACCTTGGTCATCACCGAGACGTCATCGAGCAGGGTGGCGATGTCGTCGAACAGGGCGAAGAAACTGGAAGGCATGAGGGCTCGGGGCTAGGCAGGAGTGGCGTCGGCGCGCAGTTTCGCACGCGGGCAAATGTGGGCTGGATGAAGAGTGGTGCCGTTTCGGTCGCTAGGCGGGTGGTCGCAGCCACGCGACCCGCGACGCCGCGCCGGATTCGCCCAGCGCGGCCTGCAATGCCGCCATCGCGGGCCGCATCGCCACGTCGAATTGCCAGGGCGCATTGAGGATGAGCATGCCGCTGCCGTTCATCCGCAGTGGCGAATCGTCGGGCCGCACCAGCAGCTCCAGCACCAGCGCGGACTTGGCCTCGATGGCGGCGGCCTTGCGCTGGAAGGCTTGCAGTGCGCGGCCCTGCTTGATCGGATACCACAGGGCGAACATGCCCTGCGGCCAGCGCGCCAAGCCTTCGCGCAGGGCCTTGATGGCGATGTCGAACTCGTCGAGTTGCGCTTCATACGGCGGGTCGATGAGCACCAGGCCGCGGGCGAATCTGGTGGTGCCGTGCTTCGGCGGTAGCATCGCTTTGATTGCTGCGTAGCCATCGCGCTGGTGCACGGCCACGCGCGGATCGCGGGCGAAGGTGTCCGACAGGACGGTCGCTTCCTCCGGCAGCAGTTCGCAGGCGGCGATCCGGTCCTGCTCGCGCAGCGCGTGCGCCAGCAGCCACGGCGAGCCGGGGTAGGACTGCGCGCCATGTTGCTGGCGACAGGCGCGGACTGCGTTGAGGTAGCGCTGCAGCGCGGGGTCGCGCGGGCCCTCGGCGACCAGCCGGGCGATGCCGTCCTGGGCCTCGCCGGTCTTCTGCGCGGATTCGCCGTCGAGCTTGTACAGGCCGCGGCCGGCGTGGGTGTCCAGCACGAAGCAGGGCGCGGGCTTCGCGGTCAGGGCGTCGCACAGCGCCAGCAGGACGACGTGCTTGAGCACGTCCGCGTGGTTGCCGGCGTGGAAGGCGTGGCGGTAATTCATGCGCGCATTGTCGCATCGACTTCACATTCGCCACCCAAAGCGCGTCCCGTGGCCGGTTACGATGCCGCGCATGCCCACCATCCTGCTGGCCGAAGACGAACCCGCCATCGCCGACACGGTGCTGTATGCGCTGCGCGCGGAGGGTTTCACCGCCGAACACGTGTTGCTGGGCGGCAGCGTGCTGCCACGCCTGAAGCTGGGCGGCATCGACCTGGTGATCCTGGACGTGGGGCTGCCGGACCGCAGCGGGTTCGAGGTCTGCCGCGACCTGCGCACCACCAGCGCGGTGCCGGTGGTGTTCCTGACCGCGCGCAACGACGAGATCGATCGCGTGCTCGGGCTGGAACTGGGCGCCGACGACTACATGGCCAAGCCCTTTTCGCCGCGCGAGCTGGTGGCGCGGGTGCGCGCGCGGCTGCGGCGGCACGAGGGTGGCGAGACCCAGCGCAAGGGCCGCTTCGAGGTCGATGCGGTGGCCCACCGCATCCGCTACGCCGGCCACTGGCTGGACATGACCCGCTACGAGCACGCGCTGCTGCACGAACTGCTGCGCCGGCCGGGGGCGATCCTCAGCCGTGCGCAATTGCTCGACCGCGCCTGGGAGGACGCGCTGGAAAGCGGCGAGCGCACCGTGGATACCCATGTGAAGACCTTGCGCGCGAAGTTGCGCGCGCTGGACCCGGCGCGCGACCCGATCCGCACCCATCGCGGCCTGGGCTATTCGATCGATGTGGACTGACGGCCACCCGCGCGCGCCATGAAGATCGGCCTGCGCGTCCTGCTGGGGTACTTCCTGATCGTGGCGGTAGCCGCGCTGCTGCTGGTCAATGTCTTCGTGCAGCAGGTCAAGCCGGGCGTGCGCCAGGCGATGGAAGACACCCTGGCCGACACCGCCAACGTGCTGGCGGAACTGGCCAGCGACGACCTGCTGGCCGGGCGCATCCACGAGGGACAGTTCGCCGGGCGGATCCGCGCGATGGGCCAGCGCGAGATCGGCGCCAGGATCTGGGGCCAGCCCAAGCACGCGCCCAGCTACCGGATCACGGTGACCGATGCGCGCGGGATCGTGGTGTACGACTCCGCCGGTCGCGACATGGGCCGCGACAATTCGCGCTGGAACGACGTCCACCGCACCCTGCGCGGACAGTACGGCGCGCGTTCCACCCGCGACGATCCGGACGACGAGATGAGTTCGGTGATGTACGTCGCCGCGCCGATCCGCGATGGCCAGGGCCGCATCGCCGGCGTGCTCACCGTGTCCAAGCCGAACCGCAGCATCCAGCCTTTCATCGAGCGCAGCCAGGACGTGATCCTGCGCTGGGGCTGGGTCCTGCTGGGCAGTGCCCTGCTGGTCGGCCTGCTGGTGGCGTGGTGGCTGTCGCGGCAACTGGCTGGACTGCGCCGCTATGCGGATGCCGTGTCGGCGGGGCAGCGCGCCAGCTTGCCGGAACGCGGCATCGAGAAGCCCGCCGGCGAGTTCGCCGACCTCGGTCGCGCGCTGGAGAGCATGCGCCGGCAACTCGACGGCAAGCAGTACGTGGAGCACTACGTGCACAGCCTGACGCATGAGTTGAAGAGCCCGCTGGCGGCGATCCGTGCCGCCGCCGAGTTGCTGGAGTCGCCGTTGCCCGATGCCGACCGTGCGCGCTTCGCCGCCAGCATCGGCAGCCAGAGCCGGCGCATGGCGACGATGGTGGACAAGCTGCTGGCCCTGGCCGAGGTCGAGCATCGGCAGCGCATCGAACGGCCGGAGTCGCTGGACATCGCCGCACTGGCGCGCGAAGTGGCGGACGATGCCGCATCGCATGGGCAGGTCGCGCAGGTGCGCGTCGAGGTGGAGGCCGGCGAGGGATTGCCGGACTTGCTGGGCGATCCCTTCCTGCTGCGGCGGTTGCTGGCCAACCTGGTCGATAACGCGATCGATTTCTCGCCGGTCGGCGGCGTGGTCGAGGTGCGCCTGCAGGTCGCGGGCGATGCGCTTGCGATCGAGGTCGGCGATCGCGGCCCCGGCATTCCGGACTACGCGCTGGAGCGGGTCTTCGAGCGCTTCTATTCGCTGCCGCGACCCGATGGCGGCATCCGCAGCAGCGGGCTGGGCCTCAACTTCGTCGCCGAGATCGCCAAGCTGCACGGCGGGGAAGCGTCGCTGGCGAACCGTGATGGCGGCGGGGCGATCGCCCGCGTGGTGTTGCCGATCGGCTGAGACGCCTCACCCTCGCTTCATCGTCCGCCCATCATGGCGTCGAATCCCGACGTGACCCTGCACGCACTTTCCGGCAAAGGATGGAGCGGGGCGATGCGATTGGCATTCAAGGCGATCATGGTGGTGGTGCTGACGCTGGCGATCCTGGTGCCGCTGACGATGGTGCGCGGCACCATCAACGAGCGGCAGGCATACCGGGAGGAAGCGGTGGAGGCGGTGGCGCAGAGTTATGCGCGTGCACAGGGCATGGCCGGGCCGGTACTGGTGGTGCCGTACAGCGAAGAAGTGGAGTTGGAGGAAACCGACGCGAAGGGCGTCCTGCGCAAGCGCCAGACCACGGTCGAGGGCCGCTGGCTGTACTTCCCGAAGACGCTGACGCTCGACGGCAAGCTGCTGCCCTCGATCCGCAAGCGTGGCCTGCACCAGGTCCGTGTCTACGAACTGCAGGGCAGGCTGGATGCCACGTTCGATGCGCGCATCCCCGAGGCCGACCCGATGCGTCCGCGCAAGATCGGCACGCCCTGGCTGGACATCGGCATCGCCGACGTGCGCGGCCTCTCGGGTACGCCGGTCCTGAAGACGGGCGCGACCTCGCTGCCGGTGCTGCAGGGCCAGCAGGGCCGCGACGAGGCGGGCGTGCATGCCTTGCTGCCCGACACGGCGATCGTCGACGGGAAGTTGGCGTTCCCGCTGCAGTTCCAGTTCGCGTTGCGCGGCACCGAGGCCCTGCGGGTCACGCCGCTGGCGGACAGCAACCGCATCACGCTGGCATCGGCCTGGCCGCATCCGCAGTTCAACGGTGATTTCCTGCCGCGCGCCCCGCGAGTGGACGGCAGCGGGTTCCGCGCCGAGTGGGACGTGTCCTCGCTGGCCAGCAACGCGCAGGCGCAGTACCGCGCCGGCAGGTCGGAGAAATCGGTGGAGATGGACGGCATCGGGCTGTCGCTGGTGGAGCCGGTGGACCTGTATTCCAAGCTCGACCGCGCCAGCAAGTACGGCCTGCTGTTCGTGCTGCTGACCTTCGTCGGCTTCTTCATGTTCGAGACGATCCGGCAGTTGCCGATCCACCCGATCCAGTACCTGCTGGTCGGGCTGGCGCTGGCGATCTTCTTCCTGCTGCTGCTGGGCCTGTCCGAGCACATCGCCTTCGGCATCGCGTACTTCGTGGCCAGCGTGGCCTGCATCGGGTTGCTCGGGTTCTATCTTGCGCATGTCCTGCGCAGCCGCGCGCGCGGTGTCGGCTTCGCGGCGATGCTCGGCCTGCTGTACGCGGCGCTGTACGGACTGTTGTTGTCGGAAGACAACGCGTTGGTGCTGGGCGCGGGCCTGCTGTTCGCGATCCTGGCCGCGGTGATGATCGCCACCCGCAAGGTCGACTGGTACCAGGTGGCGGCGCGAGCGCCGGGGCCGGTGCGCATCGACCCGACGACTGACCACGTTGCCTAGACCACGTCGCCTAGACCACGCCACTAGAATCACGACATGGACGACGCGATCACATTGGAATGCCTGTCCGGTGCGGCGCTGCTGCCGCACCTGGACGCGGTGGCGGCGCTGCGCATCGCGGTGTTCCGCGACTGGCCCTACCTGTACGACGGCGATGCCGCCTACGAACGCGAGTACCTGGCCGCGTATGCGAAGAGTCCCGACAGCCTCGTCGTGCTGGCGCGCGCCGGCGACACGGTGGTCGGCGCCAGCACCGGCATCCCGCTGGCGCAGGACAGCGCCGAGTTCCAGGCGCCGTTCCTGGCGCGCGGCTTCGACGTGTCGACGGTGTTCTATTGCGGCGAGTCGGTGCTGTTGCCGGCGTGGCGCGGGCGCGGCATCGGCCATGCCTTCTTCGACGCGCGCGAGGCGCATGCGCGCGCACTGGGCGGCTTCGCGTGGACCGCATTCGCCGCGGTGGATCGCGGCGCCGACGATCCGCGGCGTCCACCTCACCATCGTGGCAACGACGCGTTCTGGGGCAAGCGTGGCTACGTGCGCCAGCCAGGCATGACCATGCGCCTGCACTGGAACGAAACCGGCATCGGCGACATCGACCATCCCCTGACGTTCTGGCTGCGGCCACTGGACGAGGACACACGCACATGAAAGTCGCGGCATGCAAGTACCCGATCGGCGAACCGCGCGATTTCGCCGCGTTCGCGGCCAGGCAGGCAGCGCTGCTGGGCGAAGCGAAGGCACGCGGCGCGCAACTGGCCGTGCTTCCGGAATACCTGTCGCTGGAACTGGCGGCGATGTTCGACGACGCGATCCGTGGCGACCTGCACGCCTCGCTGGCGGCGATCCAGCCGCTGCGCGACGACTGGCTGTCGCTGTACGCGGGGTTGGCGCGGGAGCTCGGTATCGGCATCGTCGCCGGCAGTTTCCTCCTGGACATGGGGCGTGGCCGCTATCGCAATCGCAGTGATTTCTTCGCCGCCGATGGCGGGCACCTGTGGCAGGACAAGCTGCGCCTGACCGGGTTCGAGAAGCGCACGGGCGTGATCGACTCCGGCGATGCGCTGAAGGTGTTCGATGCGGGCGGCGTACGCGCGGGCATCGCGGTCTGCTACGACAGCGAATTCCCGCTGCCGGTGCGCGCGCAGTGCGAGGCCGGCGCGCGCCTGTTGCTGGTGCCCAGTTGCACGGATACCGACGCCGGCGCGACCCGCGTGCGCGTGGGCTGCCTGGCGCGGGCGCTGGAGAACCGCTGTTTCGTTGCGCAAGCCGTCACCGCGGGCGAGGCGCCGTGGAGTCCGGCGCTCGACACCAATACCGGCGAGGCGGCGCTGATCGCCCCGATGGATGTGGGCCTGCCGAGCGACGGCATGCTGGTGCAGACCCGCGGCAGCGAGGCCTGGGCGATCGCAGAGCTCGACTTCGATGCGCTGGAAGCCAGCCGCGCACAGGCGCAGGTGGCCAACGACCGCGACTGGTCGGCGCAGTATTTCCCGACCGTGCTGCGGGCGCGGCTGGAACGTGCCGGGGATCACGAAACCGCGGCAATGCTGGCCCGGGCATGACCGATGGCCCACGCCCGGCCACGCCGGGCTTACTAGACTCCACGGTTTGTTTGAAGAACCGGGGATGGCGATGAAGCGATTGATGTTGGCGACGGCGTTGCTTGTGGCCGGCGTGGCCGGTGCGCAAGAGAAGGTGGACCTGGACATGACCGGGCGCATCCGCGCCGAGGCGTTCAATCGCTCGCAGGTGATGGCCACCCTGAACCACCTGACCGACGAGATCGGCCCGCGCCTGACCAACTCGCCGTCGATGGCGGAAGCCAATCGATGGACGGGCTCCAAGTTCACCGAGTGGGGCCTGTCCAACGTGCACGACGAGGCGGTCGACGACATCGGCCGCGGCTGGTCGTTCAACGATGCCGGCGTGGAGATGCTCAGTCCGCGCGTCATGCCGCTGCACGCGCTGCCGAAGGCGTGGACGCCGGGCACCACCGGCCCGGTCGAAGGCGAGGCGATCTTCGCCAAGCTGCAGAACAAGGGCGACCTGGAGAAGTGGAAGGGCAAGCTCAAGGGCAAGGTGCTGTTCACCGACGAACTGCGCCCGTACAAGCCGAACGAGAAGTCCGACTTCAGCCGCCATGACCATGACAGCCTGGAAGAGCTTCTGTCGTACCCGCTGCCGACCGAGCGCAGCCGTGATGCGTCGATGCTGGCGCAGTTCCGCGAGCGCATGGAATTCGGCCCGTTGCTCAACCAGTTCCTGATCGACGAAGGCGTGGTCGCCACGATGTCGATCAGCAGCTGGAACGACGGCATCGTCCGGGTCATGGGCGGTGGTTCGCGCAAGGCCGGCGAGTCGGTCGGCGTGCCGGCGCTGGTGATGATGGCCGAGCACTACAACACGGTGATGCGCGCGCTGGATCGCAAGGAGACGGTGAAGCTGCGCGTCAACGTGGATGCGCGCTTCCTCGATGATGCCAACAAGCCGGGCTACAACACCATCGCCGAGATCCCGGGCACCGGCCCGAACAGGAACGAAGTGGTGATGCTGGGCGCGCACATGGACTCCTGGCACACCGGTTCCGGCGCGAACGACAACGGCGCCGGCGTGGCGGTGATGATGGAAGCGGTACGCATCCTCAAGGCGGTGGGCGCGCGTCCCAACCGCACCATCCGCGTCGCCCTGTGGACTGGCGAGGAGCAGGGCCTGATCGGCTCGCAGGCGTACGTGGCCAAGCACTTCGCCGCCTATCCGGAACCCACCGATCCGGCGCAGAAGGCACTGCCGGCGGCGTTCCGCACCAACAAGGGCAAGCTGGTCAAGACCGGCGACTACGAGAAGATCACCGCGTACTTCAACCTGGACAACGGCAGCGGCAAGATCCGCGGCATCTATGCCCAGGAGAACCTGGCGATCGCGCCGATCTTCGAGGAATGGCTGAAGCCCTGGAACGACGTCGGCGCGACCATCGTCACCCAGCGCAACACCGGCAGCACCGACCACGTCAGCTTCGACCGCGTCGGCATCCCCGGCTTCCAGTTCGTGCAGGACCAGCTGGACTATTTCAGCCACGTCCACCACACCCACCTGGACGTGCAGGACCACGCGGTGGCCGACGACCTCAAGCAGGCCTCGGCGATCGTTGCGTCGTTCGTCTACAACGCCGCGCAGCGTCCCGGCAAGCTGCCGCGCAAGATGATGGTCGAGGACTGAGTTTCGCTGTCATCCCGGCGAATGCCGGGATCCAGCTTCTGCAACTGCGAAGGGCCGGCATTGCCGGCCCTTTTATTGTCTGGCTGCGGGGCAGTGCCACCAAGCTTCCCTGTTATCTCACCCGAACAACGACACCCCCGGCACCAGCCACAACGACAGGCCTGCGAGGGCGCAACCGATTCCCGTCGCCGCCAGCACGTCGCTGGGGTAATGCAGGCCCAGCACCACCCGCGAGGCCGCGACGCTGGCGGTGAACGGCACCAGCAGCCAGGCCAGCAGTGGGTAGTGCGCCATCGCCACCAGGCTGAAGGCGACCGCATGCAGGGTGTGCCCCGAGGGAAAGCTGAATTCGTCCAGCGGGGCCACCCAGGCGCGGATGCGCACGTCGCTGGCGAAGGGACGCGGACGCTTGGTCCAGCGCTTGAGCGACTTGTAGAGGATCAGTGCGACCAGGCCGGTGAGGGCGAGATGCAGCGAAGCGCGCAGGCCGGCCATCCCGTCGAGCACGATGAGGGCGCCCATCAGCCCGTACCAGGCCACGCCATCACCGAGCCGGCTGACCGCGGCGAAGTAACGCCGCGCGGCTTGCATTTCGCACACGGCATTCGCGCGCAGGCACCAGCCGGACTCGGCATGGGCGATGCGACGCGCCCGCGACCTAGAGGGCAGCGATCGGGACATGCCCGTGTCCTCGTTGGGCGAGCGATTGCAGGAGGTGATCGAAGTCGGCGGCGACCTGGGTCGGCCGCAGCGCGGACACCGCTTCGCGGCACGACGGTCGCATGCGCCGTCGTGTCGCCTCGTCGCTGCCGATGCGGGCCACCGCGGCGATGAAGGCGGCATCGTCGCGGGCCGGCTGGCCTGTGCGCCGGATCGCGGCACCGTGCAGGCCATCGCGCAGGCATTCGCGGGCGGCGCCGTAGTCGAAGGCCACGGTGGGCACGCCGCTGGCAAGCGCTTCAAGCGTCACGTTGCCGAACGTCTCGCTATGGCTGGGGAATACGAACAGGTCGGCGCTGGCGAAATGGCGGGCGAGCGCTTCGCCGCGTTGCAGGCCGCAGAAAATGAAGTCGGGGTTGTCGCGTTGCAGGGCGTCGCGCGCGGGGCCGTCGCCGACCCAGATAAAGCGCGCGTCCGGGCCCTGCCGTTGCAGGGCGCGGAACGCCTCCACCGCCAGCGCCAGGTTCTTCTCCGCGGCGATGCGGCCGACGAAGATCGCCGCAACCCCGCGCTCACCCACCCCCCACATCGCTCGGAGCACCGGGTCGCGATGGGCGGGATCGAAGTGCCCTGTATCGACCGCACGCGCTAGCCGCACCACGTTGTCGAAGCGTTCGGCTTCCAGCAGCGCCTGCAGTTCGCGGGTCGGGACCAGGGTGGCCTGCGCGCTGTTGTGGAAGTGGCGCATCCAGCGCAGCGCGACCGGCGCCAGCCACGGCATCCCGTAGTCGCGCATGTAGGCGTCGAAACGCGTGTGGAAACCGGTGGCGGCGGGGATACCGAGCTGGCGCGCGGCACGCAGCGCGGACCAGCCCAGTGGGCCTTCGGTGGCCACGTAGAGGGCGTCGGGTCGTTGCGCTTGCCAGAGGCGGCGCAGTGTCCGCGTGGCCGGCAGGCCGAACCGAAGGCCGGGATAGCGGGGCAGTCCGGCGCCGCGAACCAGCAGGGTGTGGTCGGAAATGGTCGTCGCGGTATCGCCGGCCTGGCGCGGGCGCACCAGTTGCACGGCGTGGCCGCGCTCGCGCAGGCCGTGTTGCAGGCCCTGGACGGTCAGGGCCACGCCGTTGATCTCCGGCGGATAGGTCTCGGTGACGATCGCGTAGCGCATGCCGCTCTCCGTTTGCGGGAGGCTGCGCGGCGGGGGTGACCGGGTGGTGTCGTTGCGATGACGAGGGGGTGACAGGGCCAGGAAAAGTGGGGTCAGAGTCGGCTTTCGCGTAACGAAAGCCGACTCTGACCCCACTTTTCCCCGGTTTCGTCGCAACCCGGCTTGACGATCCGGGTCTGTTCGTACTGTACTAGATCAACTAGTACAGATAGGACGGCGCCGATGGGACGACCCCAGCCCCTGATGATCCAGATCGCCACCGGCGATCCGCGCCCGATCGGCAAGCAGATCGTGGACGCCGTGCGGATGAAGATCGCCACCGGCGAACTGGGCGCCGGCGACCAGCTGCCCAGCGTGCGCGGTCTGGCCCAGCAGCTGACCATCAATCCGAACACGGTGGCCAAGGCCTACGCCGAGCTGACCACCGAGGGTTGGCTGGAATCGCGGCAGGGCATGGGCCTGTACGTGGCCACCCCGCGCCAGCGCCTGTCCGAGGACGAACGCGAGCGCCGCCTGGACGATGCCATCGGCCGCTTCGTCAATGACGTGATCCCGCTGGGCTATGCGCCCGACGAGGTGCAGGCGCGCGTGGCCCACGAATTCCAGCAACTGGTTCCCCGGAAGATCGCCTGAGCGCGATTGACAGACATCGAGCACACACATGACAGACCAACACGACTACGTCATCGAGACCCGCGCGCTGAGCAAGCGTTACGGCCGCAAGCTGGCGCTGGACAACCTCGACCTGCGCATCCCGCGTGGGCGCATCCACGCCATCGTCGGCGCCAACGGCGCCGGCAAGTCCACCCTGTTCCGCATCCTGATGGGCTTCATGCCGCCGACCACCGGCGAGGCCCGCATCCTCGGCCGCGACAGCCAGTCGCTCACGCCGCAGGACCGCGCGCGCATCGGCTTCGTCAACGAGGAACACACCCTGCCCAACTGGATGCGAGTCGAGCAGGTGACGACGATGCAGAAGCACCAGTACGCGCGCTGGAACCAGCAGGCATTCGACAGCGTGATCGGCCACTACCACGTGCTGCCCGAGCAGAAGGTCGGCCAGTTGTCGCGCGGCGAACGGGCCGGTTTCAACCTGGCGCTGGCCTTGGCGCAGCGACCGGAATTGCTGGTGCTGGACGAACCCACGCTGGGCCTGGACGTGGTCGCCAAGCGCGCGTTCCTGGAGTCGCTGCTGTACAGCAACGCCGCCGACGACTGCACGGTGATCTATTGCTCGCACCAGATGGAGGAGATCGAGCGCGTCGCCGATAACCTGATCATCCTGGAGCGCGGCCAGCTGAAACACATGTCCGCGCCGGAGGACTTCACCGCGCGGGTCAGTCACTGGGTGGCGGACGTGCCGTTCAAGGGGCCCGAGCTGCATACCGTGCCGGGCCTGCTGGAAGTGCAGCGCCTCGACGGCTTGCACCACTACCTCGTGCTGGACCAGGACGACGGCTTCGAACACTTCCTGCGCGCCAGCGGTGCGCGCAACGTGCAATCGATGCCGGTCGGCCTGGACCGCGCCGTCAACGCCTTCCTGACCAAGAACCACGCTGCGCCGGCTGCGGCCTGACGCGCGACAGAGGATACGAACATGATCGATCTCTTGAAAGGCGAGCTCCTGCGCTTCCGCCTGTGGGCCGGCATCGCCGCCTTCCTCAACATCGCCGTGCTGGGCTTCCTCAGCCGCATGGTCGACCTCGCCCAGCAACCGCTCGTGGTCTACCAGGTGTTCGCCGCGGTTTACGCGGTGGCCGGCATCCTGCTGGGCCTGTACCAGATGGGCAGCTACCGCAAGCCGAACCAGTGGCTGAACCTGTTGCATCGCCCGCTCCATCGCCTGCGCATCGCCGGTGCGCTGACCGGCGCGGGTGCGCTGCTGTTGCTGCTGGCGGTCGCGGTGCCGATCGCGCTGGTCGCGTTGTACCAGGACACGATGACCGCGCGCGTGGTGGACCTGCGCCACTGGATGCTGCCGGTGGCGGCGTGGCTGATCGCGGTGTCGGGCTACCTGGCCGGCGCCTATGCGATGGTCGGCAACCGCCGCTATTCGTTCGCCGCGTTCCTGCTGCCCAACCTGTTCATGTACGCGCAGGCCACGGGCGTGGCGATGCTGGGCGTGCAGTGCGTGGTCATCGCCTTCCTCGCGGCGATGCTGGCGATCGCGTTCAAGCCGGATCCTGCCGCGCCGTCGCACAATCCGGCCGCGGTGCTGGCGATCGCGTTGCCGGTGCAGCTCGGCGCGTATTTCCTGGTGTGGATGCTGGGCTACGGCGTCGAAATGGCGTGGACGGTCACCGGCACGCACCCGCTCAACATGCCCGCGCCGCCGAAGGGCGGTTACATCGAGGCCGATCGCGCGGAAGGCAAGGACATGCTGCTGCTCGGCATCGAAGGCAGCCGCGATCCCGAGGCCGCGCTGTGGCGCGAGCAGATCGCGCTGTCGGACGTGTACACGACCTATCCACTGCGCAACCTGCCGGTCCGCAACAGCCTGACCAACCTGTCGCCGCTGGAGTTCGCCGATGGCGACAACAATCTCTTCCTGGTCTACAGCCACGATCGCGCGCGCTTCGTCACCCGTGGCCTGCGCGACCAGCGCCGGATCGGCGAGATGGGCGTCGGCGAAGGACAGTCCGCGTTCCCCGCACCGACGATGCCGTTTGGCGCCGAGTACCTGTACAACGCGAACGCGGCCTACCAGTACGACGGCGAACAGCAGCGCATCTTCGAGCGCATCCGCCTGCCGCGGGGCGAGGTGATGGCCAGCCCGCCCGCGCCGGCCGGCGACAACCTGCTGGTGCTCAGCGACCGCGCCGCCTATTTCTATCCCGGCCGCGAGGCGATGAACGGGCTCGACCTGCTGCAACCGCTGATGCGGGTGGCGATGCCGGGGCAGGTCGGCAACCTGAGCCGGATGGACGTGGTCGAACTGCTGGACGGCTACCTGGTGTCCTACACCTACACGTGGGGCGTGTGGAGCGGCGAACTGCAGCAGCCGTTCCAGCAGGTGCTGCGCGTGGACGGCGAGGGCCAGGCACGGGAGGTCGGACGCCGTGCGCTGTCGATCGACCTGCCGTCCGTCTACACCAACCGCAATACCTGGTTGTCGCCGGTGCTGCGTGCGATCTGCCTGGGCGCGCAGGACCTGTTCGCCGCGAAGGACCCGTTGCGCGCGAAGCCCGAGCCGATGCCGGTGCAGATCCTGTGGTTGGCCGGTGTGTGCTGCCTGCTGTCGCTGCTGGGCGCGGTGTGGCTGAGCGGCAGGCAGGCGCATTCGCCGCGCGGTCGATGGGCGTGGGTGTTGCTGTGCGGCGTGGTCGGCCTGCCTGCGCTGGTGAGCCTGTGGTTGCTGGTTCCGCGTCGCGAAGCCCTGCCGGTGGCCGCGCCAGATGCGCAGCCGGTCGCGGCTTGATCCGGAACGAACGAGGACATCGACAATGACTAGTCCGTTCCGTCACTTCTGCATCGTGCTGGCATTGCTCGCGGCGCCGTTCGTGCCAAAGCCCGCGTCGGCCGCGCCAGGCGAAGGCGACCTGCGCAGCGCCATCGCCGCACAACGCAGCCTGCCGCGCGCCGCGCGCCTGCCACGCACGGCTTTCCTCGAGAATCGCGCCCTGGTCGGCGTACAGCTTGCGCCGGCCGGCGACGCGGTGGCCTACCTGCGCGAGCAGAAGGACTCGCGCGCGCTGTGGCTGCTGCCGGTCGATGGCGGCAAGCCGCGCATGCTGGTCGGCAGCACCCAGGCCGACCAGCTCCTGTGGTCGCGCGACGGGCGCTGGCTGTTCCTGCGCGCGTCGCGCGTGCTGACCATCGTCGGTATCGACGGCCGCACCGGCGTGCGGGTGCCGCTGGGCGGCACCGAACGGCGGCGCTTGATGAAGGTGGATCCGTCGCAGCCTGCCGCCGTGCTGCTGGGCGAACGCGTGCGCGTCGGCGCCAGCGAACGCTGGCGCGTGGTGCGCATGGACGCGCGCGGCAAGCGCACCCTGCTGCGCGAGGACGCGCGCTGGATCCACGATGTCGCGCTGGACGCGCGGGGCCGCATCGTCGCGCTGGCGCGTTTCGAAGGCGACCACGATGCGCTGTATCGCGTGCGCGCGGACGGGACCCTGCGCGACGTGCTGCGCCTGCAGGCGATGGAGCGCCTGGACCTGCTGGCGGCGCCGGCCGACGGCAGCCTGCTGATGACCGGGAATCCCGGCAGTGCGGCTGCAGGCGGGGATTTCCGCCGGGTGATGCGGCTGGACGCGAACGACAGGCTGCAGACCTTGCACCAGGATCCCCGCGGCGAAGCCGATCTGGACGACGTCGTGGTCGACCCGCGCACGCAGCAGCCGCTGGCGGCGAGTTACCGCAGCACCGTCGCCGCGACGTACGGCATCGGCGGCGCGCAGGGCGTCGTCGCGGACATCGCGACGCGATTCCCCGGCCGCGATATCGGCCTGCAGGCAGGCAGCGGCCCGTCCGCGCGCTGGCTGGTGAGCGAACGCGCGGCGACCCTGCGCGACCCGCGCTGGTGGTTGTACGACCCACGCAACAGAGAGCTGCGCCGCATCCTCGACGACCCCGGCATCACCGCCGGCACGCCGGACGAAACCGCGCTGGCGCGCAAGGTCGCGATCGACTACGTCGCCTCCGATGGCAGGCGCGTGCACGGGTTCGTCCTGTTGCCGCCCGGTTTGGATGCCGCGCGCGCGCCGCTGGTCGCGCAGGTGCATGGCGGCCCGATCAGCCATTTCCGCACGGGCTACGACGGCGTTGCCCAGTTCCTGGCCAATCGCGGCTACGTGGTGTTCCAGTCGAACTTCCGCGGCTCCACCGGCCACGGCCGCGCCTACACGTTCGCGTCGAACGGCGACTACGGCAACGGCCGCGTGCAACAGGACATCGTCGAGGGCGTGCGCTGGCTGCTGGGGCAGGGCATCGGCGATGCACGGCGCGTCGGCATCGTCGGCCATTCGTTCGGCGGCTATTCCACCCTGCAAGGCCTGACGTTCCAGCCGGAGCTGTTCAAGGTCGGCGTGGCTGGCGCGCCACCGTCGGACCTGGGCTGGGGCATGCGCTGGCTGGTGCAGTCCGGCGACCAGGGCGACCTGCCTGATCGTTCGCTCAAGCACACGCTGGCGGCGTTGTCGCTGGATGCGACGGATCCCGCCACCTATGCACGCCTGCATGCGCAATCGCCGCAGGCGAACGCGATGAAGATGCGACGCCCGTTGCTGATCATGGCCGGCGGCGCCGACCGCACGGTGGCGATCCGCGACGTCATCCATTACAGCGCCACGCTGAAGTCGCTGGGGCGCGCGGTCACGCTGCTGGTGGAGCCGGGCGGCGGTCATTCCCCGGTGGACCCGGTGCCGCGCGAGGCCTATCTGTTCGCGATGGAAACCATGCTGCAGCGGCACCTGGGCGGTCCGGTGCCGGAAGCGCCGGGCCAGCGCCTGCGCGCCTACCTGCGCGAGAACCTGCGGCTGGCAGGGCCCGAATTCGCGGGGTTCGCGAAGAAGTAGAAAAGTGGGGTCAGAGTCGACTTTCCCCGCAAGATATTGAAACGTTGAGAGGGGTCGCTGCGAAAGTCGACTCTGACCCCACTTTTCACTTCAATCGCTCGAGCCGGCCCTTGCGCTTGACCAGGCTCCTGTAATCCCACTGGATGTCGCGGGCCTTGCCCAGCCAATGCTGGAGCAAGGCCGCGTCGACGTCGCCGGCGGTCGTGTAGCGCGCTTCGGCGGCCTTGAACGTGCCCTCGGCCCGCAGTCCCGGTTCGTCGAAACTTTGCCCACTCCAGAACAGCAGCCTCACCGACTCCTTGAGCTTGCTGTAGCCGACCACCGGGTTACCGTCCAGGAACCAGACCGGGTGCGCATGCCAGATCCTGGCCTCCGCCTCGGGCAGGCCGCGGTGGATCGCTTCGGCCAGCAGATCGCAGATCGCGCGGTCGGCTTGCGATTGCCGCGCGTTGTAGTCGTGGATGTCCGGGGTCATGCGCTCACTCCGCGGCGAGCTTGAGGGTCACGCCCAGCCCGAGCATGTCGTCGGGTTCGCCGGCCAGGTCGGCGCGCAGCAGCGGGCGGGCACGCAGCCAGCGTTCGGCCAGCGCCAGTTGCAGGCGCTCGCCATCGGCCTGCAGGCGCAGCACGGGGAGTTCGTCGGTTTCGTGCGCGCGATGCAGCAGCACGGCCAGCCGCAGCAGGGCGGCGACGTGGCGGGTGTTGGCCAGCAAGCGGTCGGGAATCATGTCGAAGGCCGACTTCGGGATGCCGCGGCGATGGGTGCGCACGAGTGCCGCCAGCACGCGCTGTTCCTGCTGCGAGAAGCCGGCGATGTCCGAGTGCTCCAGGATGTAGGCACCGTGGCCGTGGTAGCCGCTGTGGGCGATGGCCAGGCCGATCTCGTGCAGGCGCGCGGCGCGCGAGAGCATGCGCCGGTCGTCGCCATCCAGCGTCCACGCGGGCGCGACCTGGTCGAACAGGCGCAGCGCGGTGGCTTCGACCCGCGCGGCCTGCGCGGCATCGATGCCATAGCGATGCATCAGGGCCTCCACCGAGACCTCGCGCGGATCGTCGGCGCCGCCGCGGCCCAGCAGGTCGTACAGGACGCCCTCGCGCAACGCGCCCTTGCTGACCTGCATGCGCTGCAGGCCCAGCGCGGCGAACACCGCCTCAAGCACCAGCACGCCACCGGCGATGATCGGGCGTCGGTCGCCCGACAGGCCGGGCAGGTCGATGTCCTCGATGCGGTCGGCCTGCAGCAGGCGCTCGCGCACCAGCGGCAGCGCCTCGGCCGTGATCGCACCCTTGGTCAGCTTGAGTGCGGCGCAGATCTCGCCGATCGCCTTGTTGGTGCCCGACGAACCCACCGCCTCGTCCCAGCCCAGGCTGCGGTATGTCGAGGCGAACTGCTGGAACTCGGCGGTGATCTCGGTCAGCGCCGAGTTCCATTTCTTCTTCGACAGGCGTCCGTTGGGGAAGAACCGGCGCGTGCTGGCGATGCAGCCGGCCTGCAGGCTTTCGCGCTCCAGCGGCTGCATGCCGCGGCCGATGATGCATTCGGTGGAACCGCCGCCGATGTCGATGACCAGCCGCAGTTGGTCGTCCTTGGGCGGCTGCGCGTGGGCCACGCCGAGATAGACCAAGCGCGCTTCCTCGCGGCCGGAGACCACTTCGATCGCATGCCCCAGCGCGGCCTCCGCCGGGACCAGGAAGCCGGCGGGCGCACGCAACTGGCGGACGGTGTTCGTGGCCACCGCGCGCACATGGGCCGGCGGGATGTCGGCGATGCGCTGGCCGAAGCGCGACAGGCAGTCGATGGCGCGCGCCTGCGCCTCCGCGGACATGCCGCCGAACCCGTCCAGGCCCTCGGCCATGCGCACGGTTTCGCGCAGCCGGTCGACCACCCGCAGCTGGCCCAATACCCGTTGCGCCACCACCATGTGGAAACTGTTCGAGCCCAGGTCCAGCGCGGCCAGCATGTCGCCGTCGCGCGGCGCGGACGCGCGGTTGGCCGGGGTGCGGCGTTGGGTCGTCCTCATGCGATGGGCAGGCCGCGTTGCGTCATCCGCGCATTATCACCGCATCGACCTGCGCGGCATCACGCGTACAGGCCGTCCAGCAGCGACAACTGCGCGGAGAACGGCTCCTCGCCCGCAGCTGGAATGCACTTGGCATAGCTGCCGTCGGGCTGGACCTCCCACGCGTTCTGGTTGTCGAGCAGGTAGTTGAGCAGGCCTTCCTGGTGTACGCGCCGGGCGCATTCGGCGTCGAGGATGGGGAACGCGGTTTCCACCCGCCGCAGCAGGTTGCGCTCCAGCCAGTCGGCGGAGGAGCAATACAGCTCCGGCTGGCCGTCGTTGCCGAACCACCAGATCCGATGGTGTTCGAGGAAGCGACCGACCACCGAGCGCACCCGGATATTCTCCGAAATGCCTTCGATGCCGACCCGCAAGGTGCAGGCGCCGCGCACGATCAGGTCGACCTTCACGCCGGCCTGCGAGGCCTCGTACAAGGCGAGCATCACCTGCGGTTCGTTGAGCGCGTTCATCTTCGCCACGATCCGGCCGGGGCGGCCCGCGCGAGCGTGCGCGGTCTCGCGGGCGATGCGCTCGAGCACGCCCTTGTGCAGGGTGAACGGCGATTGCAGCAGGTGCTTCAGCGTCAGCGGCGCGGCCAGGCCGGACAGTTGCTGGAAGATCAGGTGGACGTCGTTGCCGATGTCGGGGTCGGCGGTCATCAGGCTGAAGTCGGTGTACGCACGCGCGGTGCCGCTGTGGTAGTTGCCGGTGCCCAGGTGCACGTAGCGGCGCAGGGATTTCCCCTCGCGGCGCACGATCAGCAGCATCTTGGCGTGGGTCTTGTAGCCGACCACGCCGTACACCACCTGCACCCCGGCGTCCTGCAGGCGGTCGGCCAGGCCCAGGTTCGCTTCTTCGTCGAAGCGTGCGCGCAACTCGACCACCACGGTCACGTCCTTGCCCTTGCGCGCGGCCTGGATCAGGGAGTCGACGATCGCCGACTCCTTGCCCGTGCGATAGAGCGTCTGCTTGATCGCCAGCACGTTCGGATCCTCGGCGGCCTGGCGGATCAGCTCCAGCACCGGGGTGAAGGCATCGAACGGATGGTGCAGCAGTACGTCACCCTGCTGGATCAGGTCGAACATCGCATCGACCTCGCGCGGCATGCGCGGCTGGAACGCGGGGAACTTCAGGTCCGGGCGCTGCACCAGGTCGTACACCTGGACCACCCGGTTGAGGTTGACCGGGCCGTTGATCTTGTAGACCGCGTTGGCGGGCAGGTCGAAGTTGGCGAGCAGGCTGTCGACGATGTCCTGCGGGCAGCGTTCGTCGATCTCCAGCCGCACCGCGCGCAGGTAGCCGCGGCCCAGCAGTTCGTCGCGCAGGGCCAGGGCGAGGTTGTCGACATCGTCCTCGTCGACGATCAGCTCGGAGTTGCGGGTGACCCGGAACTGGTGCGCGCCGTTGACCTTCATCCCCGGGAACAACTCATGCACGAACGCGGACAGCACCGAGCTGAGGAACACGAAGTCGTGGAACTGGTCGCCTTCGCCGTCCTGGTCGGGCAGGCGGATGATCCGCGGCAGCGAGCGCGGCGC
>DAOOCX010000015.1:0-13546 GCA_035408605.1 Thermomonas sp.
GCCGTGCACCGCATTGGTCGGCCAGCCGTCGGCATCGTGGAACTCGTCCGGCATCGAATGCCAGGCGCGGAACACGTACATCGAGGCGTCGACCAGGTGGAGGGTGGGTTGGGTCATCCGGTCCTACAGGGTGAGGTCCGTCAGGAGGTCGCGCGGATCCGGGCGCTCGCGGTCGGGCACATCGACCTGCGGGGTGCCCATGGCGATGGTGCCGACCAGTTGCTCGTCCGCCTGCAGCCCCAGCGTGTTCTCAAGGAAGGGGCGGTCGTAG
The DNA here is from genome assembly GCA_035408605.1 of Thermomonas sp. Taxonomy (GTDB): domain Bacteria; phylum Pseudomonadota; class Gammaproteobacteria; order Xanthomonadales; family Xanthomonadaceae; genus Thermomonas. Next base: position 272 of record DAOOCX010000015.1, read on the forward strand.
CAGGGCCAGCCGGTCAGCCATTGCGCGCCGTAGCCTTCGGCCTGCGCGGCCTGCAGCAGCAACAGGCAGACACAGGACGCCGTCGAAAACCGTTCCGAGGCAGGGATCTTCTCGTCATCGCCCAGCCTGGCGATGACCGCGATGGTCAGCGGCGGCAGGGTGAAGCGGTTGCGCAGTTTCTCGATGGCGCCTTCCGCAGGCCTGGATTCGCGTTGCAGCAGGCGGGCGATGGTGGCGTCGGCCAGCGCCTTGCGATCATCGCCGGCGATGCGCAGGAAACGGAACGGCACGCGCTTGCCGTGGTCGGGGACGCGCACGGCGCTGCGCAGGATCCGCAGCAGGGTGTCGTGGTCGGGGCCGGGTGCCTCCAGTTGCCGGGTCGGCACCGACAGGCGGCTGTCGAGGGCGGCAAGGGTGAGCGTGGTCGGGGAAGTGGTCATGTCGTCATGGTAATGGTGCCTGCCTGCATCCGGCCGGCATTCGGTAGGATGCTGGCATCACGGCGAGGGAGCGGGCGATGGCGGTGAATATTGGCGTGGCGCGCGAGAGCGTTGCGGGCGAACGGCGCGTGGCGTTGACCCCCGAGACCTGCAGGAAGCTGGTGGCGGCGGGCGCCACGGTGCGGATCGAGTCCGGGATCGGCGATGGCGCGTATTTCCCCGACCAGGCGTATGTCGATGCCGGCGCGCACGTCACCGCGCACCCGCGCGAAGGTGCCGATATCGTCTTGTGCGTCCAGCCGCCGTCCGCCGCCGCGATCGGTTCGCTGAAGTCGGGCGCTGTCCTGGTCGGCAGCCTGCAGCCGCAGGCCGACCCCGCGCGTGGCGAAGCCATCACGTCGCGCGGCATCGTCGCCTTCCCGCTGGAAAAGCTCCCGCGCACCACCCGCGCGCAGGCGATGGACGTGCTCAGCTCGCAGGCGGGCATGGCCGGCTACAAGGCAGTGCTGATCGCCGCGCAACTGGCGCCGCGCTTCTTCCCGATGCTGACCACCGCCGCCGGCACCATCCGTCCGTCCAAGGTGCTGGTCGTCGGCGCGGGCGTGGCCGGATTGCAGGCGATCGCCACCGCCAAGCGGCTCGGTGCGGCGGTGGAAGGCTTCGACGTGCGTCCGGAGACCCGCGAGCAGATCGAATCGCTGGGCGGCAAGTTCCTCGACCTCGGCGTATCCGCGGCGGGCGAGGGCGGTTACGCCCGTGCGTTGACCGACGAGGAGCGCGCGCTGCAGCAGCAGCGACTGGCGGATCATCTGAAGGGCATCGACGTGGTGGTCTGCACCGCCGCGGTCCCCGGTCGTCCGGCGCCGAAGATCATCAGCGCGGCAATGGTGGCCGGGATGAAGCCGGGCAGCGTGGTCGTGGACCTCGCCGCCGAGACCGGCGGCAATTGCGAGCTCACCCAGCCGGGCGAGACGATCGAGAAGGACGGCGTGACCATCGCCGGCCCGCTCAACCTGGCCTCGATGGGGGCGCAGCACGCCAGCGAGATGTACGCCCGCAACGTCTACAACTTCGTCAGCCTGCTGCTCAAGGACGGCGCGCTGGCGTTCGACTGGGACGACGAACTGCTGGCGAAAACGGTGTGGCCGGAGCGGGTGGTTGCTGCGTAAGTCGCTGGCGATCGCCGCGGCGGCGATCCTTGCGATCTACCTGGGGATCTGCGGCCTGCTGTACGGGTCGCAGCGCGCCTACCTGTACTTCCCGGTGCCGCGGCGTGCCGAGGTGCCGTCGTTCGTCATGACATCCGGCGATGCCGACGTGGTCGTTTCGACGAATGGCGTCGACAGCCCGCAGGCCGTGGTCTATCTCGGCGGCAATGCCGAGGACGTGTCGCAGGCCGTCGCGCTGCTCGCGACGGCGTTCCAGGGGCGTGCGATCTACGCGATGCATTACCGCGGTTACGGTGGAAGCACTGGCTCGCCTTCGGAGCACGCACTGGTCGCGGATGCCGGTCGCCTGTTCGACCAGGTCGCGACGAATCATCAGGGCATCGTGGTGGTGGGGCGCAGCCTGGGCAGCGGCATCGCCCTGCAGGTCGCCGCCACGCGTCGCGCCGAGCGGCTGGTACTGGTGACGCCGTACGCCAGCATCGCCGAACTCGCCGCGGCGCAGTTCCCGTTGTTCCCGGTCGGCCTGCTGTTGCAGGACAGGTACGAGTCCTGGCGATACGCGCCACGGATCAAGGTGCCGACCACGGTCATCGTCGCGGATCGAGACGAGGTCATTCCCAATGCCAGTTCGCGGCGCCTGGCGGAATGTTTCGTGCCTGGCATCGCGACCGTGGTCAACTTTCCGGATGCCGGGCACAACGATGTATCGGACGCGCCCGGTTACCCGGCGGCGCTCGCCGGATCCGGCCCTGCGACGACCGAGTGAGCGCCTAGCGTTCCCGCTTCTCCGGCGCTGGATGCGCCTTCAGCCAGTCGGCCTTCTGCTGCGGCGTCTTCTGCCGCCACTCCGCCATGAACGCCTTGCGCTGCTCCTTGTCCAGGCCACGCATGGCATGGAACAGGGCGCGCGCTTCGCCACGCTGCTCGGGGGACATGTGTTCCCAGCGCTGCATGCCGTGTCCGGCGCGCTCGCGCTGGTCGCGCGGCATCGACTGCCAGCGCTGCGCACGTTCGGCCATGCGCGCGCGTTCGTCCGGGTTGCGGTTCCAGCGCTCGCGCAGGGGAGCGACCAGGGCGTCGCGCTGCGCCTGGGTGAGTTGGTCCCATTCGGGATACTGGTTGGGAACGGCGGCGGACTGCGCGAAGGCGAACGCAGGCCACAGGGCCAGGGCGAGGATGGTGAGGCGGATCGTGCGGTTCATTGTTTACTTACTCCATCGCGATCTGCTGGGCATCCGCGGATGCCAGCCATGCGTAGAACTCGGGGTCTTCATCGAGCATGGTGGTGTCGGGCGTCGCCGACGTGGAGGCGATGCCGGGTTCGAGGCTGGCCGGCGCCGGCATGCTTCCGAACTGCAGGCCGATGGCCAGCGCGCAGAGTGCGGCGAAACCTGCCGCCGCGTAGCGCAGGCCGACGCGCGCCGGCGCGACCGCCTCACCGCGCAGGGCGGCGTTGCGGCGCTGCGCGAGTTGCGCGCGCACCCGCGGCGACAGGCGATCGACCGCGACCGCATGCGTGCGACGCACGGCCTCGTCGAAACGGGCATCGCTGCCGGTGTGGTCGGAATGTGTATTCATCGGAACTCCTCCAGTTGCCGCTGCAGCGCCTCGCGGGCGCGCGAAAGATGGGTCTTGACCGAGCCTTCGCTGCAGCCCATGGCGCGGGCGGTGTCGGCCACGTCCAGTTCTTCGAGCACGCGCAGGGTGAACGCCTCGCGCTGGCGCGTCGGCAGTGTCCGTAGCGCTTCGCTGATCCGCGACCAGGCCTCGCGGCTGTCGTGGTGGCGCGATGGATCCGGCCCGTCATCGGCCCAGTCCACCGGCTCGCCGTCCTTGTCGGTGCTGCCCGGCATCAGCCAACGCAGCCGGAACAGCCCGCGCCGCTGGATGTCGATGATGCGGTTGCGCAGGATGCTCCAGAACAGCGGACTCCACTCGGCCGGCGGCCGGTCGCGGTAGCCGAGCATCTTCATCATCGAGTCCTGCACCGCGTCCAGCGCGTCCTCGCGATGGCGCAGCCCGAGCTCGGCGAAGCGGAAGGCGCGCCCGTCGATCCCCGCAAGGAATTGTTCCAGCGACGTGGGCAGGGGCGCCGGGGCGGCAACCGCCACGGGCTCAAGTTCGTTGTCGGGGGCCTCTTCCACCGGGCCTAGCTTAGCGGCGACGAACAGCATGTCGGGCACTCTCGGGGCGGGGGGGTGCCGGGGCGGGCACGGGAAGGATCGGCGGGATTCACGACATGCGAAACGCCCATGTGGCGCGTCGGTTGACAGCGGGCACAAGCGCGCGGGCCGTGGTTATGATGCGGGCAGGCGATCGGGGAGAGGCTTCGTGGGCGACGGATTCGTGGCGCTGTACATCTTCATGCTGGCGGCGATCGCCGGCGACGTGATCATCTCGCGGGTGCCGGTGATCCTGCATACCCCGCTGATGTCCGGCTCCAACTTCATCCACGGGATCGTCCTGATCGGCGCGATGGTGGTGCTGGGACACGCCGACACCCCGGTGGAGCAGGCGCTGGGCTTCGTCGCGGTGCTGCTGGGCGCGGGCAACGCCGCCGGCGGCTATGTGGTCACCGAGCGCATGCTGGAGATGTTCAAGCCCTCGCAGAAGACGGAGCCGAAGGCATGAGCCTGCTGGTGCTGGTCAAGCTGAGTTATTTCGTCGCGGCAACGCTGTTCCTGCTCGGCCTGCAGCGCATGGCCAGCCCCAAGACCGCGCGCAGCGGCATCCAGTGGGCCGGCGCCGGCATGCTGATCGCGACTTTCGCCACGTTCTTCCTGCCCGGCCTGCACAACATCGGCCTGATGGTCGCGGCGATCGTCATTGGCGTGGCCGCCAACTGGGCCTGGGGCAAGAAGGTGGCGATCACCGACATGCCGCAGATGGTGGCCCTGTTCAATGGCATGGGCGGCGGGTCCGCGGCGGCGATCGGCGCGGTGGAACTGGTGCGCTGGTCGGCGGCCGGGCAATCGCCGGGGATGGTGCCGGGCGTGCTGGCGGTACTCGGGTCGCTGATCGGCGCGGTCTCGCTGACCGGCTCGATCATCGCCTGGGCCAAGCTCGACGGGCGCATGGACAAGCGCTACACCTTCCCCGGCCAGCAGTGGTTCAACGCGGTGATCGCGCTGGCGGCCGTGGTGTGCGGGGCGATGGCCCTGCAGACCCTGGCGATGCCCTGGATCGTGGCGTTCTTCGTGTTGGCGCTCGCCCTGGGCGTGCTGATGACCCTGCCGATCGGCGGCGCCGACATGCCGGTGGTGATCTCGCTCTACAACGCCTTCACCGGCTTGGCGGTGGCGTTCGAGGGCTACGTGCTGGGCAACGAGGCGCTGATCATCGCCGGCACCATGGTCGGCGCGGCCGGCATGCTGCTGACCCGGCTGATGGCCAAGGCGATGAACCGCAAGATCAGCAACGTGCTGTTCTCCGACTTCGGCGGCGGCAGTGGCGAGATGCAGGAGATCGGCGGCTCGATGAAGCCGATCGAGGCCGCCGACGTGGCCGCGATGATGGCGTACGCCGAGCGCGTGGTGATCGTCCCGGGTTACGGCATGGCCGTCGCGCAGGCCCAGCACAAGATCTGGGAACTGAGCCAGCGCCTGATGGAGCGCGGGGTCAAGGTGAAGTTCGCGATCCACCCGGTGGCGGGCCGCATGCCCGGCCACATGAACGTGCTGCTCGCCGAGGCTGGCGTGCCCTACGACCTGATCGCCGACATGGACGACATCAACCCGGAATTCGCCAACACCGATGTCTCGCTGGTGATCGGCGCCAACGACGTCGTCAACCCGGTGGCCAAGACCGACCCGGCCAGCCCGATCTACGGCATGCCGATCCTCGACGTGGTCAACTCGAAGAACACCATCGTGATCAAGCGCGGCAAGGGCACCGGCTTTGCGGGCATCGAGAATGCCCTGTTCTACGCCGACAACACGCGGATGCTGTACGGCGATGGTGCCGGCGTGGCCAGCGCGCTGGTCAGCGAACTGAAGGCCCTCGACGGCGGGCATTGAGGCCCGCCACCAGCGCCACCAGCAGTCCGGACGCATAAAAGGCGAGATCCAGCGGCGAGTTCGCCATCTCCAGCAACGTCCAGGCGTGGTTGGCGCCCAGCATCAGCGCGGATTCCCACGGACGCAGGCCAAAGCCCTGGCCCAGTTCGCCGGCGGCGATCCCGAAGTTCGCCAGGACAATCGCCATCGCGGTCGCCGCGAATGCCCAACCCGCGCGCGTTGCACCCGCGGGCCAACGGCTCAACCCCAGCAGCAGCACCATGTCCAGGGCCGCAAGTGGCGCCAGCCATGCGCATTGCCGCTCCAGGGCCAGTGCAGCCAGCACCCAGGCGCAGACGAATCCCAGCATGCCCAACGCCAGCAAGGGCAGGGCGAACCAGCGCGGCGTCGTGGTTGGGTCGGTGGTCATGGTCGGGCCGCGGCGGGGTCGCGCATCATACCCAGCCGGCAAAGGGACTAGAATGGTACGGATTCCACCGTCCCCTCTTGCTTGCCCATGTATTCCCGCAGCAGCGAACCCGTCCGTTTCGAGCGCGATTGCGCCGCCGTCCTGGTGCCGCAGGGCGATGAAGTCACCCTTCCCGCGGGGACCGTTGGCTACATCACCCAGTCGCTGGGCGGCAGCTGGACCGTGTTCGTGGAAGGCAACCTGATGCGCATCGCCGGCAAGGATGGTGATGCCATCGGCAAGGAACCGCCGGCGCCGATCGCATTGCCGGAAGGCGCCAGCGACGAGGACGTGGAAGCGCTGGTCTGGCAGCAGTTGCGGACCTGTTTCGACCCGGAGATCCCGGTCAACATCGTCGAACTCGGCCTGGTCTATTCGGCCGAGGTGCGTCCAGATGACGAAGGCGGGCGCGTGGTGGAAGTGCGGATGACCCTGACTGCGCCGGGCTGCGGGATGGGCGAAGTCCTGGTGGACGACGTGCGCAGCAAGCTGGAGATGATCCCCACCGTCGCCGAAGCCGACGTCGAACTGGTGTTCGACCCACCGTGGGGCCGTTCGATGATGTCCGAGCTGGCCAAGCTCGAAACCGGGATGCTCTGACCGCGGGTGCCAACCGAAAGTTGACCGGTGTCACTGCGTTTGTGACCATCGACACAGGCCCGTTGCGTCACTTTTTGCCCCAGTCAGTCAGCGCAATTCCGTGTTGCCACGCAGCAGAATTGCTGCGCCAAACCCGTTCAGGGTTGTCGATGCTGCGCTGAAGCAATCGCTGCGATGGCTCTGGAACGCCATTGACTACGTATGCAGGATCGCATATTGCCGATCGTTATATGCATATTCCCGACCTCGCTTGACGGTCGATGGTCTCCGCCGTAACTGTCCGATTCGCTTCGGGAACGGTTCAGCTTGCCGGGGCGCTCCGCGACTCATTAGACCTCCTGCAGGAGGCAACGCGGGCAGCAAGAGTTGCCAACCCATCCGTCGCGCTGCGCGGCGATCCAAAAACATCACCACTAGGGGTAGTGCCAGTGAATCGTTTCAGCCGAATCAACATGCTCGCCACCGCCATCGCGTTGTCCCTCGTCGCGACCGGCGCACAAGCAGCGGGCAAGGTCGACCTGCACAAGCGCGACATCGCCCAGCTCAAGCAGCAGTACCAGTCCCAGGTCGCCGCCCGCGGCGTGGCCAAGATGGCCCACGCCCGCCACGCGCAGTTCATGCGCGCCGATGGGGACAGCACCCTGCTGATGCGCGCCCAGCGCGCCGACTACGGCGTGCGCAACTACCGCTATGACCAGACCTTCCGTGGCATCCCGATCTTCGGCGAAGGCGTGGTGGTCAGCGAGGACGGCGCCGGCAACGTGCGCACCATGTTCGGCAACCTGTACTCCGGCCTGGACCAGGACATCGCCTCGACCACGCCGCGCCTGAGCAAGGCGGCCGCACTGGTCGCCGGCAAGCGCGCCGGCCTGGGCGACCGCATCTCCGGGATGCTGGTCGAGAACGAATCGGCCGACCTGCGGGTCTACATCGACGAATCCGGCCGTGGCCACCTGGCCTACGTGGTGTCCTTCTTCGCCGACGCCATCGGCGCGGGCAGCCCGACCCGTCCGCTGATCATCATCGATGCCAACACCGGTCGCATCCTCAAGCAGCGCGAGAACCTCCAGCATGCGCTGGTCGGCACCGGCCCCGGCGGCAACGCCAAGACCGGCCAGTACGAGTACGGCACCAACTACGGTTACCTGGACGTCACGCAGAGCGGCACCACCTGCACGATGAACAGCACCAACGTGAAGACGGTCAACCTCAACAACGCCAGCACCAACACCAGCAACACCGCGTTCTCCTACACCTGCCCGCGCAACACGGTGAAGACCATCAATGGCGCCTATTCGCCGCTGAACGATGCGCATTACTTCGGCCAGGTCGTCTTCAACATGTACCAGGCCTACATCGGCCAGGCACCGCTGAGCTTCCAGCTGGTGATGAAGGTCCACTACAAGACCAACTACGAAAACGCCTTCTGGAACGGCACCGCGATGACGTTCGGCGACGGCGCCAGCACGTTCTATCCGCTGGTCAGCCTGGACGTCAGCTCGCACGAGGTCTCGCACGGCTTCACCGAGCAGCAGTCCGGCCTTTGCTACGACAACGGCAGCCAGTGCGGCGGCATGAACGAAGCCTTCTCCGACATGGCCGGTGAGGCCGCCGAGTACTACTCGCGCGGCACCAACGACTGGAAGGTCGGCGCCGAGATCTTCAAGGGCACCGGCGCGCTGCGCTACATGAACAACCCGACGCAGGACGGCTCGTCGATCGACAACGCTGCGAACATGACCAGCAGCATGGATCCGCACTACTCGTCCGGCGTCTACAACAAGGCGTTCTACAACCTGGCCACCAAGGCCGGCTGGAACACGCAGAAGGCCTTCCAGGTGTTCGCCCGCGCCAACCGCGATTACTGGACGGCGAACATTTCCTGGAACAACGGCGCCTGCGGCGTGCAGACGGCGGCGACCGACCTCGGCTATACCGTGGCGGACGTGACCTCGGCGTTCTCCGCCGTGGGCGTGAGCTGCTCGGGCGGTGGCGGCGGTGGCGGTGGCGGCAGCACCGGTGGCGTGCTGACCAAGGGCGTCGCGGTGACCGGGATCAACCAGACGGCGGGCAACGCGGTGAACTACACCATGGTGGTGCCGGCCGGTTCCACCAACGTGACCTTCACCATGTCCGGCGGCACGGGCGATGCCGACATGTACGTGAAGCTCGGCAGCGCCCCGACTGATTCGTCATACGACTGCCGTCCGTACAAGTCCGGCAATGCCGAATCCTGCACCTTCGCCAGCTCCACCGGAGGCACCTACTACATCCGCCTGAAGGCGTACTCGGCGTTCTCCGGCGTCAGCCTGGTCGGCGACTACACCGCCGGCGGCGGTGGCGGCGGTGGCAGCACCCAGACCTACACCAACACCACCGACTACAACATCCCGGACAACAACGCGACGGGCATCACCAGCACGATCAACGTCTCGGGTCGCACCGGCAACGCGCCGAGCAACACCCAGGTGGCGGTGAACATCGTCCACACCTACAGCGGCGACCTGGTGGTCGAGCTGGTGGCACCGGATGGTACGGTCTACACCCTCCAGAGCCGCGTTGGTGGCAGCGCCGACAACATCGTCAAGACCTTCACCACCAACCTGTCCAGCGAAGCGATCAATGGCGCGTGGAAGCTGCGCGTGAAGGATCGTGCCAGCACGGATACCGGCTACATCAACAGCTGGAGCATCACGATGTGATCCGCGGTCCGCAAGGACCACTGATCCGCTGATGCATCGACAACCCCGGTTCGCCGGGGTTGTTTTTTTCCACGAACCGAAATGCCGGCGCGCCTGCGCACCGGCCAGGACAGGAGTGTCTCCATGATCCGGAAAAGACTGCTGCAAGGCCTGTTGCTTGCCTCCGCCCTGGCCGGCGGAGCGGCGTTCGCGGGCGAGGGCGCCACCGCGCATGCACGGGCGCATGCCAGCGCCGAACTGGCCTCGATGCACCTTGAGGCCAATCCCGACGCCACGATCTACATCGTCACCTCGAACAACACCTACCAGCGCGTTCGCGGAATGACCCGCAACGGTGTGGCCCGTTCGGATAGCCTGGGCCAGCCGCTGGTCCTGGCGGAGATCCGCGCAGGGCAGTTGAGCGCGCTCAGCGAAGACATCCACACGATGGAAAAGCGCTGCGGCGGCTACTTCGCCTTCGCCACGCGCGCGGCGGCGGAAGCTTTCCTGCGTGCGGACCGCGCCGCGGCTGCAGTCGGAAGGTCGCTGGCGGCGAGCTACACCCTCGACAACCAGGCCACCGTCGGTCCATGGCTGTCGCAGGTCGCGGCGGCGAACATCCAGCAGACCATCACCCAGTTGCAGGGTTACCAGAACCGCTACTACAGCAGCCCGACCGGCAAGACCTCGGCGGAGTGGATCCGCACCTCCTGGCAGGCGCTGGCGAACGGTCGCACCGACGTCACGACCGAACTGTTCGCCTGCAGCACATGTTCCACCCAGCCTTCAGTGATCCTCACCATCCAGGGCACCGACCTGCCGAACGAAGTCGTCGTGCTGGGCGCACACCTGGATTCGATCAGCGGCAGCGGCGGCAACACGGTGGTGGCTCCAGGCGCGGACGATGATGCGTCTGGCATCGCCACCCTGACCGAGACCTTGCGGATCGCCTTGGCCAACGGCTGGAAACCGAAGCGCACGGTCAAGTTCATGGGCTATGCCGCCGAGGAAGTGGGCCTGCGCGGTTCCAATGCGATCGCGACCTCGTTCAGGAACGCGGGCACCAACGTGGTCGGCGTGCTGCAGATGGACATGACCAACTACCAGTCGGGATCGGCCACCGCCATGCGCCTGATCACCGACTATTCCAACGCGGACCTGAAGACCTTCTTCAACCAGCTGTTCGACGCCTACCTGCTGCCGCTCGGTTACACCCGCGGCACCTACACCTGCGGCTACGGCTGCTCGGACCACGCCTCGTGGACCAGTGCCGGCTATCCGGCGGCGATGATGTTCGAGGCCGGCACCGCCGGCGGCGGCATGAATCCCAACATCCACACGACGGCCGACACCCTGGCCAACATGGGCAACACCGCGCAGCCCAGCGTCAAGTTCGCCCAGTTCTCGCTGGCCTTCCTGGGGGAGCTGGCCAAGACCCAGGGCACGGGCGGCGGCAGTGGCGGCACGGGCGGCGCGCTGGCGAATGGCGTGGCGAAGGCGATCTCGGGCACCACCGGCAGCAGCCAGGTGTGGACGCTGGCGGTCCCTGCGGGCGCGACCAGCCTGAAGTTCACCACCGCCGGCGGGTCCGGGGATGCCGACATGTACGTCAAGTTCGGCAGCGTGCCGACCACGACCAGCTACGACTGCAAGGCCGATGCCAGCGGCAATGCCGGCACCTGCAGCATCGCGACCGCACAGGCCGGCCCCTACCAGGTGCTGATCAAGGGCTACAGCGCGTTCTCGGGGGCCACGCTGACCGGCAGCTACGCCACTGGGGGCGGTGGCGGCAGCACCCAGACCTACAGCAACGGCACCGACGTCACCATCACCGACAACAACGCCACCGGCGTGACCAGCACCATCACCGTCTCGGGTCGTACGGGCAACGCGCCGAGCAATACCCAGGTGGCGGTGAACATCGTCCACACCTACAGCGGCGACCTGGTCGTCGACCTGGTCGCGCCGGATGGCACGGTGTACAACCTGCAGAACCGCAGCGGCGGCAGCGCGGACAACATCGTGAAGACCTTCACGACCAACCTGTCCAGCGAAACGATCAACGGTGCGTGGAAGCTCCGCGTGGCCGATCGCGCCGCGACGGACACCGGCTACATCAACAGCTGGTCGATCACGATGTGATTCATGGGGCAGGCGGGATCGCCCGATCCCGGCGAGAAACGAAAACCCCGGCTTCGGCCGGGGTTTTTCTTGCGCGTCGAGGCGATGGAGATCGCGCCGGGGACGATCAGCCCAGCGCCTCGAAGCGGTTGGCGTCCACGTTCTTGCGCACCTTCAGCGGATCCCAGATGCGCCCGTTCATGGCGATGTAGGTGCCCGGCGGCAGCGACTGCACCGCACCGACCGCGCAGCCGATGTTGAACTCCGCGTCGGAGCCCTCGAAGCGCGCCGGGCTGAGCGCGCCGGTCAGCACGATGGTCTTGCCCTCGATGCCGGCGAGCACCCGCGCGGTCTCGACCATGCTGTCGGTGCCGTGGGTCACCAGCACGCAGGCCTCGTCCTGCGCGGCGATGGTGGCGCGCAGCAGCTGGCGGTCGGAGTCGTCCACGAACAGCGAATCCTTGCGCAGCAGCGGGATCACGTGGAAGCGGAACGCCACGCCGAGTTCCTGCAGCATGCGGCCGATCTGCGGGTCGCCGACCTGGTAGTCGGATTTCGCGTCGAAGTACACCTTGTCGATGGTGCCGCCGGTGGTGACGATCAGCAGGTTGTCCATGCGTTGATTGTCCGCCAAAACCACCCGGCGCGACACCAGGTCAGCGGCGGTCCCGGCCGAGCGCGGCGCGCAGCGGATCAAGCAGCGGCCCATACGCGGACGCACGGGCGGTGTCGCGACGCAAGGGCTGGCGCACCTGCGCGGCGCTGGCGGTGCGCACGGGGCGGCGCGTTTCATGCGAGGCCAGGCAGGCGGAGTCGAAGCGCAGGCCGCAGTCGTCGAGCAGGGCGCGGATCCGTGGCTCCGGATCGGCCAGCAGGTCCTCGTAGCGATGCAGCCTGATCCGCGCCGGGTCGCGCGCGCGGAACGCGTCCATCGCGCCTTCGCTGCCGCGGATGTGCGCGGCGATGTCGCCGGGGTCGTTGGCGAAATGCGGCTGGCTGTAGAACTGCTGCTTGAAGCACGACCACGCGGTTTCCAGCGGATCGCGGCGGGTTTCGATGACAGTGGCACCCGGCAACATCGCGCGCAGGATGCCGGCGTGCTTCCAGTTCTCCGGCAGCTTGTCGGTGAAGCGCGGCTTGTCGGCGCGCCAGCGTGCGGTGCGGTCGAGATAGGCGCGACCCAGCCGGTGCCAGTCGTCAGCCGTGGCCTGCGGCACCCATTGCGGATACGCCACGCCGCGACGCATCGATTCCTGCTGGATCACGATGCCGAGGTCGGGCAATTCGCTGGCACCTTCCACCTCCGGATGCGCCGCCAGCACCTGCTCGAACAGGGTGGAGCCCGAGCGCGGCTGGCCGACGATGAAGATCGCCTCCCGGCCCAACTCCGGATCGAGCGGCGAGGGCAAGACCTCCGATGCCGCAAGCGCTCGTGCCACGAATTGCTCGAACGCCTGCCGGCTCCACGGCGTCAGCCGCTTCTGCAGGTCGTTCGCGGCCACGAAGGCCGCATGCGCATCGGCGTGGCGGCCCTGGTCTTCGTGCAGCTTGCCGAGCGCATGGCCCATGGCCACGCGGTCGCTGTCGGCGATGTCGCGGCGTTGCAGTTGTGCGGCAAGCGCACGTGCATCTTCATCGTCGAGCGCGCGGGTCTTGATGTTGGACAGCCCGCGCCACGCATCGCCGCAGGCGGGGTGCAGGCGCAGGGCATCGCGGTACTGCGATGCCGCCTCGTCGAAATCTCCGGCATGCACCAGCGCATCGCCCAGCAGGATCTTCGCCGGCAGCATGTCCGCGGCG
>DAOOCX010000015.1:13646-27550 GCA_035408605.1 Thermomonas sp.
GGCATGCACCAGCGCATCGCCCAGCAGGATCTTCGCCGGCAGCATGTCCGCGGCGATCGCGTTCACCTGCCGAAGCGCGGCGATGGCCTCGTCGGTGCGACCCAGTTGCTGCAGGTTGCGCCCCAGGTTGAACCACGGCATCGGCTGTGCAGGGTCGAGTTCGCACGCACGCCGCCAGCTCGCCAATGCCGCGTCGATGTCGCCGCTCGCGGACTGCGCGGTGCCCAGGTCGCAATGCAACAGCGCATCGCCGGGTGCCAGTGCCAATGCGCGCTGCAGGGTTTGCGTCGCCAACGCTGCGCGGCGTGTGTGCAGTTGCAGGATCGCCAGGTAGCGCAGCGGCTCCGGGTGCGTGGCTGCCTGCATGCAGGCTTGCATCAGCAGCTGCTCCGCGCGCGGCGGCTGGCCATCGCGCAGCGCGCGCGCGCCGGCATGCACGAGCTCGACCACGGCCCGTGGCAGGCCGGTCATCCGCGGGTCGGCGCTCATCCTGCGTTGCGCCGCTTCTCGCGCCGTGCCTGCATGCCGGGCAGGCAGGAGGCATAGATGACCGCAAGCGCCAGCGCGACTTCGAGCAGGGCCATCCCGCGTTGCGCCGGCTCGGACCAGGCCAGCATCACCCCGTGCGAGAACCACAGCAGGGCGAGCACGCCGGCGGCGAAGCCGGCACGGTGCCAGCCGCGCCATGCGGCGATCGCCAGCAGGAACGGCGGTAGCGCGAACACCAGCAAGCCGGTCAGCAGGTGTTCGTCGCCCGCGAACCAGGCCGCGTAGAACAAGGTGAGCGCGAGTAGCGCGAAGGCCAGCGGCCGCAGCGCCTTCATGCCTGCAACCGCCGTGCCAGGTCGGCCACGCGCCGGCCCAGCGCGCGCGCCAACGCGGCTTCGTCGTCGCTCAGTTCCGGATCGTCCTGTCCACCGGCCACGTGGCTGGCGCCGTACGGCGTGCCGCCGCTGCGGGTGGTATTGAGCGCAGATTCGGTGAACGGGATGCCGCAGACCACGCAGCCGTGGTGCAGCAGCGGGACCAGCATCGTCAGCAGGGTCGATTCCTGGCCACCGTGCATGGTCGCGGTGGAGGTGAAGGCCGCTGCCGGCTTGCCGACCAGCGTGCCGCTGGCCCATTCCGCGCCGAGTGTGTCGATGAAATGCTTCATCGGCGCCGCCATGTTGCCGAACCGGGTCGGGCTGCCGAGCAGCAGGCCCGCGCATTCCGCCAGGTCACGCTTGTCCACGTAGGGGGCGCCGTCTTCGGGTTCTGGCGGGCTGGCGATCGTGGTGGTCGGCGCCACCGGCGGCACCGTGCGCAGGCGCGCCTGCATGCCATCCACTTCGCCGATGCCGCGCGCGATCTGCCGCGCGAGGCGCGCCACCGAGCCGCCACGGCTGTAATAGAGGACCAGGATCTCGGGCATGGCGATTGCAAAAAGGGGCCAGAGTGAAGTTTCGCACGGAGCTTCTCCACGAATCGCGGATGCCGGTGCGAAATTCACTCTCCCCCCTTTTTGCTTTCTTGCGAAGCGACTCAAACAGGGTATCGGTTAGGCTTGGGCGATGGAGCCGCTGGATTCCCTGAACCGCTGGAACGACCGCCTGCGAGATCGCGCGCGCGCGGGCAGCTTCGGCCGCTTCGTGCTCAAGCGCTTCCTCGGCGACCGCCTGTTCGAGGCCGCCGGCGCGCTGTCCTACACCACGGCGTTCGCGCTGGTGCCTTTGTCGATGGTCGTGTTCGGAGTGCTGTCCGCGTTCCCGGTGTTCGATCATTGGAGCCAGAGCCTCAAGGCGTACATCTTCTCCAACTTCGTGCCAAGCGCCGCGAGTGCGGTGTCGGGTTACCTCACCGATTTCTCGGCGAACACCAAGTCCCTGACGGCCGCCGGCGCGCTCGCCCTGATCGTGTCCTTGCTGGTCACGCTGACCAGCGTGGAGGCGGTGTTCAACCGCATCTGGCGGGTGCCCACCGCGCGACCCAAGTTCGGCCGCTTCCTGGTGTACTGGACCGTGCTCACCCTGGGTGCGCTGGTCGCGGCCACGAGCCTTGCGTTGCTCACGCGGTTCTTTGCGCTGGCGATCTTCGAGACCGTCCCGGGGCGATGGCTGGAGGGGTTGATGCTGCGGGTGATGCCGATGGCGATCGAGTTGCTCGCCTTCGCCGCGATCTTCAAGGTGGTGCCGCACCGCACCGTGAAGTGGCGGCATGCCTTCGCCGGTGCGGCCTTGTCGGTGTTCCTGTTCGAATGCGTGAAGTCGGGGCTGGCCCTGTACCTGGGCAGCTTCAACTCGTACCAGACGATCTACGGGACGCTCGCCATCGTGCCGATCCTGATGCTGTGGATCTTCCTGGGCTGGACCTCGATCCTGTTCGGCGCCTCCTTCGCCTCGTCGATGTCGGCGTTCCGCTACCAACCGTTGGCGCTGCGGTTGCCGCACGGCTACGAGTTGTACGGGCTGTTGCGCATGCTCGGTCGCTTCCAGCAAGCCAGGTCCGCGGGAAAGGGCCTGCACAGCGACGAAATCCAGCAACTGGAACCGATCCTCACCGACAGCCTGGTGCAGGAACTCCTGGGGCAGATGGCGGCGATCAAGGTGGTCAGCCGTGCCGAAGACGGCCAGTGGCTGCTCGCGCGCGACCTGGACGACGTCAGCCTGGGCGAACTCTACGAAGCCGCGCACCTGCGCGTGCCGGTCGCCGAGGCGCGCCTGCCGCATCACGACGATGCGCTGGGCGTCGCGGTGATGGAGGTGATCAACGGCCTGCGCATGCCGCTGCGCGACCTGCTCAAGCAGCGCGTGTCCTGCGTCTATGAACGCATCCCCGGAGAATGAATTGAACACGTTGCGCAACCTCTTCATCCCGCTCGCGCTGGTCGGATTGACCGCCGTGGTCGGTTGCAGGCGCGAGGCAACTCCCGCAGCCGCGCCCGTCGCGGCGGCGCCCGTCGCGACACCGCAGCCTGCACCCAAGCCCATCGCGCCGGACACGAAATTCCCGACGTTGAAGCTGACCACGCTCGACGGCCAGTCCTTCGACCTGGCCGCGCAGCGTGGCAAGTGGGCGATCGTGAATTTCTGGGCGACCTGGTGCGGCCCGTGCCTCAAGGAAATGCCGGAACTGTCCGCGCTGGATGCGATGCGGGAGCACATCGTGGTGGTCGGCCTGGCCTACGAGGACACCACGGAGGACGACCTGCGCGCCTTCCTGGTCAAGCATCCCGTGGTCTATCCGATGGCGCTGGTCGACGTGTACAACCCGCCGGCCGATTTCGATACGCCGCGCGGCCTGCCGTTCACCTACCTGATCGGTCCCGACGGCGGGGTGGTGAAGAAGTACACCGGCCCGGTCAGCGCGCGGATGCTCGAAGAAGACATCGCCGCCGCGGGCGGACCCGCGGCAGGGTGAGATGCCGGCGGCGCGGTTCATCGTGCGCGGCAAGGTGCAGGGTGTGTGGTTCCGCGCCTCCACCCGCGAGCAAGCCGAGCGGCTTGGACTGGACGGGCATGCCCGCAACCTCGGCGATGGCAGCGTGGAGGTGATCGCGATCGGCGATGCGGAGGCCCTCGATGCGCTGGAGCGCTGGCTGCACGTGGGCCCGCCGCTGGCACGGGTCGATGCGGTGTCGCGTGCTGCGTGGCCGTCGGATCCACGGGCCGCAGGCCGCGGCTTCGCAATCGCCTGACCCTTGCATGAGCCTGTCCTGCACCGACTTGCGCCTTCGTTATGCAAGAATCGGGCAGGGGATGCCACAGGGCGCGGCATGATCGGCAAGTTCATCGGGGAGTTGAAGCGCCGCAACGTGCCGCGCGCGGCGATCCTCTACATCGGTTCGGTCTGGGCGCTCGCGCAGGGCATTGCCCAACTCGGGCCGGAACTGGGCGCGCCCGACTCCGCGACCCGCTGGTTCCTGATCGCCGCCGCGATCGGCTTTCCGCTGTGGCTGGTGGTGTCCTGGCGCTACGAGTTCACCAGCCAGGGCATCAAGCTCGAGAGCGAAGTCGACGACAACGCCCTGGACGCGCGCAAGGTCAAGCGGCGCACCGACCTGATCATCATCGGCGTGCTGGCGATCGCGGTGGTGCTGCTGCTGACCGACCGCGTGGTCGAACGCACCATGCCCGCGCAGGCGGTGCAGGTCGCGGCGGCCGGCAATTCCATCGCGGTGCTGCCCTTCGACAACCAGAGCAGCGACAAGGACCAGCAGTACTTCTCCGACGGCCTGTCCGAGGGCTTCATCATCGCGCTGTCGCGCATCGACGGGCTGCGGGTGATCAATCGCAAGTCCTCGTTCGAGTTCCGCGACAGCAAGGACGACAGCAAGGCCATCGCGGCCAAGCTGGGCGTTTCCCATTTGCTGGAGGGCAGTGTCAGCCGGGTCGGCGACACCGTGCGCATCCGCGCCAGCCTGACCAAGGCCGCCGATGGCAGCACCCTGTGGGCGGAAAACTACGACCGCCCCTACAAGGACCTGTTCGCCCTGCAGGACCAGATCACCTCGCAGGTGGCCGCGGCGCTGAAGTCGCGCCTGCAGCCGGCATCGGCCCCCAAGGCCCAGAGCGACCATCCCCCGGGCGGCAACGTCGATGCCTACGACGCCTACATGCAGGGACTTTCGGCTAGCAGCATGGAACATGCGGTCGAGGCCTTCGACCGTGCGACGAGCATCGATCCCGCCTACGCCCTGGCGTATTCCAGGAAGGCGCGCTTGCTGATCGACAACATCTCGGCCGGAACCCTGTCCGGCAAGCGTGCCGAAGAGGCCTACGCGGAGGCGGACGCGGCCATCGCACAGGCGATGCGGCTCGCCCCCGACCAGGCCACGACCCGGATCACGCGCGGCTACCTGCTCATGCTGCGCGACTTCGACTGGCGCGGTGCCGAGGCCGAGTTGAAGCGCGCGGTCGAATTGGCCCCCGACGATGGCGATGCGTTGTACATGCTGGGCTTGGTGCGGGCCAGCCAGGGCGACCTGGCGCAGGCGGTCGAGTTGACCCGCAAGGCGTTGCAGCTGAATCCGCGCAGCGCCGACTGGTATCGCTGGCTGGTGGCCTACCTGATGCCGCTGGGCCGGCTGGACGAAGCCGAGCAGGCGATCGCCAAGGCCATCGAATTGCAGCCGGAGGGCATCTACAACCACCACCTGCTGGCGATCGCGAAGGTCCTGCGCAAGGATCCGGCGGCGGCCCGCAAGGCGGCCGAGGCGGAGCCAGCGGGTCCGTGGCGTGATTTCGCCCTTGCGCTTGCGGCGCAAGCCGGTCCGGATCGCGCCGCCGCGGATGCCAGCCTGGAGCTGGTCGGGCAGTATGCCGAGGGTTGGGCGTTCCAGATGGCCCAGGTGTACGCGGTTCGCGGCGAGCCCGATGCGATGTTCGACTGGTTGCAGCGGGCGCTGAAGGCACGCGATCCGGGCATGCAGAGCCTGCTCTACGACGCACTGCTGCTGCGCTACCGCGACGATCCGCGCTATGCGGCGCTGGCGAAGCAGGCTGGTTTGCCCTGGCCGCCGATCGCAGCGAAGCCAGCACCTGCCCCGCCGGCGCCTGCCAAGCCCTGACCCTCAGGGCTCGATGATCAGGCCTTGGCGACGGGGATCGGCTTGAGTACGCCGTAGCGCTCCTTGGCTGGCTTGCCGGCCAGCTTCGGGAACTCGATCTTCGGCGCGTCGATGGCGGTATCCGGCAGGCGATCCAGCAGGTCGCGGATCAGCGCCAGCCGGCCGCGCTTCTGGTCGTTGAAATCCACCAGCGTCCACGGTGCGTGGCGCGTGTGGGTGGCCTTGAGCATGTCCTCGCGGGCGCGGGTGTAGTCGCGGTAGCGCTTGCGCGCCTCCAGGTCGATCGGCGACAGCTTCCAGCCCTTGAGCGGGTCCACCAGGCGTTCGGCGAAGCGCTTCTCCTGCTGTTCCTGGTCGCAGCACAGCCAATACTTGAACAGCAGGATGCCGTCGTCGACCAGTTGCTGCTCGAACTGCGGGGTGGCATGCAGGAACGCCTCGACCTGCGCATCGCTGGCGAAGCCCATGACCTTTTCGACGCCTGCGCGGTTGTACCAACTGCGGTCGAACAGGACGATCTCGCCGGCGCCCGGCAGTTGCGCCGCGTAGCGCTGGAAATACCATTGGCCGGCTTCGCGATCGGTCGGCTTGGGCAGCGCGACCACGTGGCATTGGCGGGGATTGAGGTGTTCGCGGATCGCGTTGATCGCGCCGCCCTTGCCGGCGGTGTCGCGGCCCTCGAACACCACGACCACGCGCTGGCCGGTGTGCTGGACCCAGCGCGCCATGTTCGCCAGTTCCGTCTGCAGCGGCTGCAGCAGGGCTTCGTAGTCCTTGCGCTTGAGCTTGCTCATCGCGTGCTCTTCTTCGCCGGTTTCATGCTGCGCGCCACTTCCAGCAGGGCGCCCTGCTGGCGGCTGCCCAGGCTGCGGTAGGCCGCCAGCAGGTCGTGTTCGCCCTTGGTGCGCGCCGGATCCAGCGTGCTCGCCAGCTCCGACAGCAGTGCACCAGCGGGGACACCGAACGTGCGCGCCAGGGCATCAACCTGGTCCTTGCCGGGCAGTTTCTCGCCCTTGAGCCAGGCATTGACCGTGCTCACGCCGGCGCGCGGGATGGCGGTGGCGATGTCGACGACGGTCAGGCCGCTGGCCTTGCTGAGCAGTCGCAGGGTGGTATCGAGGGCCATCGTCACTCCTTGAGCCGGGGCTTCAAATTGGCGAGGTTGCAGGGCCGGGTGCGTGCATCGAGTTGCGCGGCGATGATCCGGTCCCAGCCGGTGCGGCAGGCCGACGTCGAACCGGGCAGGGCGAACAGGAAGGTCGCGTTGGCCAGCCCGGCGAACGCACGCGACTGCAGGGTCGAGGTGCCGATCTCCTCGAAGCTGAGCGCGCGGAACAGTTCGCCGAAGCCGTCCATGTGCTTGTCGAGCAAGGGCAGCAGCGCCTCCGGGGTGGAATCGCGGCCGGTGAAGCCGGTGCCACCGGTGACCAGGATGCCGTCCACCTCGCCGTCGGCGATCCAGCGCGACACCAGCGCGCGCATCGCGTACTTGTCGTCGCGGACGATGGCGCGCTCGAACAGGCGATGGCCGGCATCGCGCAAGGCATCGCTCAGGTAATCGCCGGACGTGTCGTTATCCGCGCTGCGCGTGTCGGAAACGGTCAACACGCACAGCGACAGTGGTCTGAAATCGGCGGCGGCAGTCATGCGCCGAGTGTAGGCCGCGACCGCGCGCGCTGCATCAGTGGTGCAGCTTCGAGAACCCCAGCGAATACCACTGGGTGGCGTCCTCGTTCCAGCCGGCGGCGCGGTACAGCGCGCGGGCCGCGGCGTTGTCCTGGCTGGTTTCCAGCGAGATCCCGATCGCGCCGTCTTCCCGCGCGAACGCGGCGGCGGCGTCCAGCAGGGCCCGCGCCACGCCCCTGCGGCGCGCGCCGGCCTCCACGAACAGGTCGTTGAGGATCCAGGTCTTCGCCGTGCGCACCGAGGAGAACATCGGATACAGCTGGACGAAGCCGACCGCGCCGCCGCCGCGCCTGGCCACCAGCACCACCGACTCGCCGAAGCGCAGGCGCTCGCGCAGCCACTGGCGCGCACGCGGGAGGTCGGTGGGCTGTCCGTAGAACTGGCGGTAGCCATCGAAAAGCAAGGCCAGCGCGTCGAGGTCGGCCGGGCCGGCGCGGGAGATCGTGGTGGTATCCATGGTCATGGTTCCTGTGCCAGTCGGGCGAGGGCTTCGGCCTGCTGTTCCTGCTGCAGGCGCAGGACCAGCGGGTCCAGGTCGCCTTCCAGGATGTTCGGCAGGTCGTACAGGGTCAGCCCTTCGACGCGGTGGTCGGTGATCCGGCCCTGCGGGTAGCTGTAGGTGCGGATGCGCTGGCTGCGGTCGCCACTGCCGACCTGCAGCTTGCGGTCCGCGGCAGTCGCGGCGGTGCGTTTCTCGAGCTCGGCATCCGCCAGCATCGCCTGCAGGCGTTTCATCGCCTTGTCGCGGTTGGCGTGCTGGCTGCGCTCGGTCTGGTTTTCGACGACCACGCCGGTGGGCAGGTGGGTGATGCGGATCGCCGATTCGGTCTTGTTGACGTGCTGGCCGCCGGCACCGGACGAGCGGAACGTGTCGATGCGCAGGTCGGCCGGGTTGATCACGATGTCGGTGTCGCCGCCGGGTTCGATCGCGATGATCGCCACCGTCGCTGCCGAGGTGTGGATGCGGCCCTGCGATTCGGTCGCCGGCACGCGCTGCACGCGGTGGGTACCGGATTCGTACTTGAGCTTCGCGTAGGCGCCATCGCCTTCCACGCGCGCCACCAGCTCCTTGTAGCCGCCGTGCTCGCCGGGACTGGCCGATTCCACTTCGACCCGCCAGCCCTGCGCTTCCGCGTAGCGCGAATACATCCGGAACAGGTCGCCGGCGAAGATCGCGGCTTCGTCGCCGCCGGTGCCGGCGCGCACCTCCAGGTACAGGCCGCCGCTATCGCGCGCGTCCTTCGGGACCAGTTGGGCCAGCAGTTCGCCCTCGAGCTGCTGCAGGCGCGCGGTCGCGGACGCGATCTCGTCGTCGGCCAGTCCGCGCAGTTCGGGATCGCCGCGCATCGCCTCGGCGGCGGCCAGGTCGGCGTGCGCCTGCGCCTCGGCAGCCAGCGCATCCGCGACCGGCTGCAGCGTGGCGAACTCGCGCGACAGGTTGCGGAAACGCGTCTGGTCGGCGGCGATGGCGGGATCGGCCAGCAGGCGTTCCACTTCCTCGCGCCGTTCCACCAGCGCGTCGAGTTTGCGTCGCAGGGCGGGGGTCATGCGTCGGCGCTGTCCGTGCCGGTCGCGGGGAACAGCTTTTCCGCGGCGCGGGCCAGCTCGCCGTCGCCGCTCAGTGCGGCATCGCGCAGGGCGACGGTAGGGGCGTGCAGCAGGCGATTGGTCAGGGTGTGGGCCAGCAGGTCCAGCGCCTGTTCCGGCGGCATCCCGGCGGCGAGTTGCGCCCGCGCCTTGGCCAGCGCCTCGGCACGCGCCGCGTCGCCATGCGCACGCAGGCGCAGCAGCGGTTGCTGGCGGCCGCTGGCCTGCCAGTGCTCGACGAAGCGCGCAGTCTGCAGTTCGATGATCGCTTCGGCCTGCTGGGCGGCCTCGCGGCGGCTGCGGCGGTTGTCCTCGATGGCTCGTTCCAGGTCGTCGACCGTGTACAGGAACACGTCGCGCAGGCCGGAGACGTCGCTGTCGATGTCGCGCGGCACGGCGAGGTCCAGCAGCAGCATCGGCCGGTGCCGGCGCAGCCGCAGCGCGTGTTCGACCTGCGCGCGATGCAGGATCGGCGTGCGGCTGGCGGTGGCGGAGATGACGATGTCGGCCTCGGCCAGGTGCTTGTCCAGTTCGGCCAGCGGCAGGGCCATGCCGCCGTGGCGGCTGGCCAGTTCCTGCGCGTGGGCGAGGGTGCGGTTGGCGACCAGCAGGCGCTGCGCCTTGGCCTCCACCAGGTGGCGCGCGGCCAGCTCGATGGTCTCGCCGGCACCGATCAGCAGCACCGTGGAGTCGCTGAGCCGGGCGAAACTCTCCTGCGCCAGCCGCACCGCGGTGGAGGCCACCGAGACCGGGTTCGCGCCGATGCGGGTGTCGGTACGCGCACGCTTGGCGGTGGCGAAGGCCTGCTGGAACAGCCGGTCCAGCTGGCCACCCAGGGCACCGGCCTGGCGCGCCGCCGACCACGCCTGCTTGACCTGGCCGAGGATCTGCGGCTCGCCCAGCACCAGCGAATCCAGGCCGCTGGCGACCCGGAACAGGTGGCGCACGGCGTCGGCATCGCGATGCCGGTACAGGTAGGCCTGCAGGTCGCCGCCGGCCTCGGGATGCGCGCTCAGCCAGCCGGCCAGGGCCTGGCCGTCATCGTCCGAATGGGCGTACAGCTCGGTGCGGTTGCAGGTGGAGAGCAGCACGGCTTCGCGCACCTGGGGCAACGCGCGCAGCGAGGCGAGCGCCGGCGCCAGCGAATCCGGGGCGAACGCCACCTTCTCGCGCAGGCTGACCGGCGCGGTCTGGTGGTTGATGCCGAGGACGTGCAAAGCCATGCGAGAAATCCGTTCAGGTGCCTGCGATAAGCTGCCGGCCCGATCCGTCATTGTACCGGCCCGCCCCATGCCCATCCCGCGACACGCTGGTCCACGCCTGCTGCTGTTGGCGGCACTGCTCGCTCCCGGCCTGGCACTCGCTGCCTCGAAGCCCTCTCCGGCGAAGGTCGTGGTCGATCCGATGGAAGCCAGCCTGGCCGGCGAATTCGCCCTCCAGGCCGGGCAATTGCCCGAGGCCGCCCGCCAGTACCTGCAGGCGGCGCGCAGCGCCAGCGACCCGGTGCTGGCCGAACGCGCCACCCGTATCGCCCTGCTGGCGGACGAGGACGCGCTGGCCCGTGACGCCTACGCGACGTGGCGATCGCTCGCGCCCGAGGGCGGCGAAGCGCAACGCATGGTCGCGGCCGGTCTGGCCTTGCGGGCGGGCGACAAGCGTGCGTCCCGCCGCGAGCTGCGTACGTTGCTCGCCGAGGGCGGCAAGGGCTGGCGCAGCGCGCTGGCGGCGCTGTTCGGCGCGGTCGGCAAGCAGCAGAAGCTGGTGGTGGCGATGATTGACGGGGTCGTCGACGACAACCTGCTGCCCGACGACCTCCAGGCCTGGCTCGGGTTCGGCGGGTTGGCGCAGCGGCTGGAGCAGCCGGCGCTGGTGGATCGCATCGTCGGCGAGATCGTCCGCCGCTACCCGGGCGAACCGCGGGTCGCCCTGCTGCGCGCCCAACTCCTGCGCGAGGGCGGCAAGCTTGGCGAGGCCCGGACCCTGCTCGCCGGGCTGGAAGACGCCGCCAAGCTCTCGCCCCAGCTGCGCTGGTCGGTGGCCGGCGAATACGATGCCCTTGGCGACAGCGCCAAGGCCGCGCAGGTGTTGGGCTGGGGCCCGCAGGACGATGCCAGCCACGCGCAGCGCGCGATGCTGCTGGACAAGGCCAAGGACAAGGCCGGGCTGGCCGCCCTCTACGAGGAACTGAAGCGCGAGGCCACCCATCCCAACCCGATGCGCAGGTTGTTGCTGGGCCAGCTGGCGGAATTGCTGGAACGCTATGAGGATGCCCGCGGCTGGTACGCCAACGTCCCCGGTGAAGGCGTGCAGGGCATCGCCCGCCTGCGTGGCGCCAATGTGCTGCACGCGATGGGTCGCAAACCTGCAGCCTTCGATGAACTGCATGCGATCCAGGCCGACCAGACCCTGGATGAGGAAGCCCGCCGCGACGGTTACCTGCTGGAAGCCGAGTTGCGGCTCAAGGACAAGGACGAGGCTGGCGAGCTGGACGCTTATGCCCGCGGCCTGGCCGCGTTCGCCGATGACGAGGCACTGTTGTACTCGCGCGCCCTGCTGTGGGAGCGCCGCGACGAGATCGCCAAGGCCGAGGCCGACTTCCGGCGCATCCTGGTGATCTCGCCGGACGACGTGAATACGCTCAATGCGTTGGGCTACACGCTGGCCGACCGGACCACCCGCTATCGCGAGGCGCTGGAACTGATCGACCGTGCCCGCGTGGCCGCGCCCGGCAACGCCGCGATCATCGACAGCTATGGCTGGGTCCTGTTCCGCCTGGGCAAGCCGCGCCAGGCACTCGACCACCTGCGCCACGCCTACGCGCTGCAGAAGGATGCCGACATCGGCAGCCACCTCGGCCACGTGCTGTGGGTGCTCGGCGAGCGTGATGAAGCGCGCAAGTATTTCGAGGAAGCACGCAAGCTCGATCCCGAGAATCGCTCGCTGCAGCGCGCCCTGCAGGCCACCGGGGCGTGAACCGGCGGATCGCGCTGGCGGCGCTGGGCATGGCCGTGCTGGCGGGCTGCACCGGCGTGCCGGTCGCCCGGCCAGCCGCGCCCGGCCAGGTGGTCGGCACCGATGCGGACTCGCCGCAAGCGATGGCGCAGCGCCAGCGCATCGAACGACTGGGCCTGGCCGATGGCGATTGCAGCGCCCCCGCATGGGCGCTGACCGGCCGGGTCGCGCTGTCGAACGGCAAGGATGGCGGCAGCGGCCGCATCACATGGTCGCAGGCGGCCGGCGAGGCGAGGATCGAACTCACCGCGCCAGTGACGCGCCAGGGCTGGGCGCTCGATGTCGATGCGGACGGCGCGACCCTGCAGGGCGTTCCCGGCGGCCCGGTGCATGGCGCAGATGCCGCCGCCCTGCTGCGCGAGCGCACGGGCTGGGATATCCCCGTCGCCGGCCTGGGTTGCTGGGTGCGTGGTGCGTGGGCCAGCGAGGCCGCGTTCGGCCTGGCCACGGTCGGCTACGGCGAGGATGGGCGCGTGCAGCGGATCGAGCAGGCCGGCTGGACCATCGACTACGCCGACTGGAAGCCCGATGCCGCCAGTGGAGCGGACCTGCCCGCGCGCATCACGGCCTTGCGCAACACGGACCGGGTGCGCCTGGTCGTGGATCGCTGGGCCGTGGACTGAGCGGGGACATGGCTGATTTCCCCGCGACCGAAGGCTGGAGCCGTTGGCCGGCACCGGCCAAGCTCAACCTGTTCCTGCGCATCACCGGTCGCCGGCCGGATGGCTACCACGCGCTGCAGACCGCTTTCCGGCTACTGGACTGGGGCGATGTGATCCATCTGCGGCGTCGTACCGATGGTGTCATCGTCCGGGTCGGGGCTGGCGCGGACGGTGTCGCGGAAGCCGATGACCTGATGGTGCGCGCGGCAAAACTTCTGAGAAAAGAGACAAATTGTCGCCAAGGTGCTGATATCGGCATCGAAAAGAACATTCCGACGGGTGGCGGCTTCGGCGGTGGTTCCTCGGATGCGGCAACCGTACTGGTCGTGCTCGACCGGTTGTGGAACCTGGCTCTCGGGGTCGACCGGCTCGCGGCGCTGGGCTTGCAGCTGGGTGCGGACGTGCCGGTGTTCGTCCGCGGCCACAACGCTTGGGCCGAAGGCGTGGGCGAAGTGCTCACCGCGATCGAGCTGCCACCGGCTTGGTACGTGGTCGCCAGTCCCGGTGTCCATGCCGCCACCGCCGCCCTGTTCCAAGCCCCTGATTTGACGCGCAATGCTGCACCCGCGAAAATAACGGGCTTCCTTTCCGGAACATCCCCGTCAGGGGCCGTGCTCGACAATGCGTTCGAGCCGGTGCTGCGCCGCCGTGAACCTGCCGTCGAGGCCTTGTTCGCGCAGCTGGCGTCCATCGGCACGCCACGCTTGACGGGTTCGGGCAGCGGTTGTTTCGTCGAATTCGCCCAGCGCGAATCCGCCGAGGCGGCGCTCGCTTCGCTTCCGCCCGGCATCCATGCCTGGCTGGCGCGGGGTGCGGAGAGGTCGCCGCTGCTGGATGCAGTGGAAGGTTTCAATGCAGGGGCGTCGCCAAGCGGTTAAGGCACCAGGTTTTGATCCTGGCATGCGTAGGTTCGAATCCTTCCGCCCCTGCCAATCTTGTTCCACGGGTTCGTTCGCACGAGCTGTACCTCCTTCGCCGCGCAGCGTGTCCGCGCGGTCCATTGCACCGCCACGGTCAGAGCGCAGCGGAACCAGCCATGCAAGACGATCGCAATCTTTTGGTGTTTTCCGGCAACGCGAACCGGCCGCTGGCCGATGCGGTCTGCCGCGAACTGGGCGTGCGCCCGGGCAAGGCGCTGGTGAGCACCTTCTCCGACGGCGAAGTGCAGGTCGAGATCGAGGAGAACGTGCGCCGGCAGGAGGTCTTCATCATCCAGCCGACCAACGCCCCGACCGCCGAGAACTTCATGGAGTTGCTGGTGCTGGTGGACGCGCTGAAGCGCGCGTCGGCGGCCAGCGTGACCGCGGTGGTGCCGTACTTCGGCTACGCCCGCCAGGATCGCCGCCCGCGCTCGGCGCGCGTGCCGATCACGGCCAAGGTGGCCGCGAAGATGATCCAGGCCGTGGGCT
>DAOOCX010000016.1:0-27452 GCA_035408605.1 Thermomonas sp.
CTGGCAGCCCGCTTCCAGGCTGATGGTCCTGGTCGGGCAGGCGGATGATCCGCGGCAGCGAGCGCGGCGCACGCACGATCGCCATGTGGCCCTCGCGCCCGAACGCATCCTTGCCTTCCAGCAGCACCACCACGTTCAGCGACTTGTTGAGGATCTTCGGGAACGGGTGTGCGGGATCCAGGCCCAGCGGCGACAGCACCGGCATGATCTCGTCGCGGAAATGGTCGCGCAGCCAGCGGGTCTGTTCCGGCGTCCACTGTTCGCGCTGCAGCAGGCGGATGCCTTCATCGGCCAGCGCCGGGCGCAGTTCCTCGTAGAAGCAGCGGTACTGCGCCTCCACCAGTTCGGCGGCGCGGTCGTGGATCCTGTTGATCAGCACGCTCGGCGCCAGCCCGTCGGCGGCGGGCGGCAGGCCGAACTCGATCGCGTGGCGCACCGAGCCGCCGCGGATCTCGAAGAACTCGTCCAGGTTGGTGCAACTGATGCACAGGAAGCGCAGCCGCTCCAGCAACGGCACCGCCGGATCCCGGGCCTGCGCAAGCACGCGGAAATTGAAGTCCAGTTGCGACAGTTCGCGGTTGGCATACAGCGCGGGGTCGCGCAGCGAGAGTTCGCGCGGGGCGGGCGATGGGCTGGGGGTCATGGCGTGGTCGTGGGAAGCGGAAGGGCGTCGCGCGGAAGCACGCGGGCAGGGCTGAAGCGGCAGGCGAAGGTACTGCCCTTGCCGACTTCGCTGGCGATGTCGAGGCGGGCGTCGTGCAGGCCCAGCACGTGCTTGGCGATGGCCAGGCCCAGGCCGGTGCCGCCGGATTCGCGCGAGCGGCTGGTGGAGACGCGGTAGAAGCGCTCGGTGAGCCGCGGCAGGTGGGCGGCGGGGATGCCGTAACCGGTGTCGCGGACCGACAGCGTGGCGCCGCCATCGGGATCGCGGCCGAAGCGCACGTGGATCTCGCCGTCGGCAGGCGTGTAGCGCACCGCGTTGGCGACCAGGTTGGAGAAGGCGCTGTGCAGTTCCTTGGTCGAGCCGCACAGGTCGATGCGCGCGTCATCGTCCACGCTGATCCGGTGGCGGCCCTGGCTGAGCGCCTCGGCCTCGCGGCGCAGGGTGGCCAGCATCGGCGCCATCGCCACGTGGTCCTCCGGCAGGGTGTCGCGGGCCTCGAGGCGCGACAGCGTGAGCAGGTCCTCGACCAGTTGGGTCATCCGCTGCGACTGCCGTTGCATTTCCGCCAGCATCGGCGCCCAGTCCGGATTGTCTTCCGGATCCAGCATGTCCAGGTAGCCGTGGACCACGGTCAGCGGCGTGCGCAATTCATGCGAGACATTCGCCACGAAGTCCCGGCGCATGTGCTCCAGCCGCATCATCTTGGTCACGTCGCGCGCGACCAGCAGCCACAGCTCATCGGAGTAGGGAATCAGCCGAAGGTGCAGGCGCAGGTCCGGATTGGCGGGCGACGCGACATCGGTCATCGGCTCGGCGTTGCGCCCGCTGGCCAGCCATTGCGCCATCGGCAAGGGCTGCAGCGCGGCCACCAGCGGTGCGTCCTGGTGGCGCGGGTAGTGCAGGCCGAGCAGGGGCGTGGCGGCCTCGTTGAACCAGAGCACGCGCTGGGTATTGCGTTCGACCACCACCACCGCATCCGGCAGCGCGGCGGCGGCGGCGCGGTAGGCGCGCAGCATCGCCAGCAGCCGGCGCTTGCGCGCGCGCATCTCGCCCTGGCTGCGCGAGAGCAGGCGGTCGAGTTCGTTCCAGACGCCGACGCCGGACGACGGCGCGAGCCGCTGCCGGGCAGTCAGCCGCAGCAGCACGTTGCGCAGTTTCCAGTAGTGCCAGGCGACCACGCCGAGCGCGGCGAGGGTCAGTGACGGCCACGGGTACCCCAGCAGCAGGCCGACGCCCAAGCCCGCCACCAGCACCAGCGCGAGCTGGCCGAGCGTGCGGAACCAGGCGGAACGGGCATCGGGCGACATGCAGGGAGTCTAGGCGGTGTGCGCGTGGGGCGTCGCCCGCTCGCAGGTCATGCCGCCGCGGAGAACCGGTACCCCGCGCCGCGCACGGTCTGCACCATCGGATCCAGCCGGTGCGGCTCCAGGGTCTTGCGCAGGCGGCGGATGTGCACATCGACCGTGCGCTCCTCCACGTACACGCTGCCGCCCCAGACGTGATCGAGCAGCTGCGAGCGGCTGTACACGCGCTCGGGGTGGGTCATGAAGAAATGCAGCAGGCGGTATTCGGTGGGGCCGATGTGGACCGGGATCGGGCCGCCGGCGGCGTCGGCGAAGACGCGGTGGGCGGCACCGTCGATGCGCAGCCCGCCGACCTGCACGCTGCCGTCCTCGTCGTCCTCGCGCGAGCGGCGCAGGACCGCACGGATGCGTGCGAGCAGTTCGCGGGCGGAGAACGGCTTGACCACATAGTCGTCGACGCCGGCCTCGAGCCCGCCGACGCGGTCGTTCTCCTCGCCGCGCGCGGTGAGCATGATGATGGGGATGTCGCGGGTCAGGGCGTCCTTGCGCCAGCGCCGGGCCAGTTCCAGGCCGCTGGTGCCGGGCAGCATCCAGTCCAGCAGGATCAGGTCGGGCACCCGTTCGGCGATCGCAGCCTGCGCCTCGCGGGCGTCGCCGGCGTGGGCCGGTTCGTACTCGCCCTTGCGCAGGGCATAGGCGACCATGTCGCGGATCGCGGGTTCGTCGTCGACGATCAGGATGTGCTTCTGCATGCCGGATCCTGCGTGGCGGGAAAGGCCGCGTCCTGCGGCGATCCTGCCATTACACGACGGTTTGGTGACGGTTTGGTGACACCGTCAGCGATCGCTGGCGGTGCCGCCGGCGCGCACGCCCACGCTGAGGCGGCCGGTGGCTTCTTCGTCCTTGATGCCCTGGCGACGCAGTTCCAGCACGGTCGGGGTGATCGCGGCGATCCGCGCCTCGATCCGGCTGCGCGCGTAGTAGTCCAGGGTGGCGCGCTTCTTCAGGTTGTTGAGCTGGACCAGCGCCTGCTCCGGGCGTCCACCCAGGAAGGCCGCCTCGGCCCAGGCTTCGCCGGCGCGGACGTCGTCGCCGGCGATTTCGTTGGCGCGGGCGTAGGCCTGCTGGAACAGCGGGTCGGCGCTGGCGGTGGCCAGCAGCGGACGCAAGACCGCGACCGCCCGGCTGCCGGCGTCGCGGGTGTTGCGCTCGGCCAGCACGCGCGCATAGCTGAGCGCCAGTGCGCGGTGGGTCGGCATCCGTGCCAGCAACGATTCGAGGCGGCGGTCGGCCTGGGCCAGCTGGCCGCTGCGCGCCTCGGCTTCGGCCATCGCCACCTGCAACCACAGGTTGCCGGGATGGGCGGCGGCCAGCGGGTTGAGTTCCTGCAGGGCTTCCTGGCCCTGGCCGGCCAGCTGGTGGGCGATCGCCAGGCCATAGCGGCGGGCGTCATCCAGCGGCTGCCTGGCGCGCATCTGCTGGTATTCGCGGATCGCCTGCGCAGGCGTGTCGGCGCTGAGCACGCGCAACCGCTCGCGTGCCCAGCCAAAGTCGCCGGTGGCGCCCTGGCCGCGCTGCCCGGCGGTGGTGGTGGCGATGCTGAGGCCCGGCGGCAGCAGGGGGTTGTTCCCCGCGGTCGTGGTGGCGGCGACGGTCGGTGCCTCCAGCTTGGCGGCACGCTCGCGGGCTTCGCTCACCCGGGTCAGGGTGACCGGGTGGGTCTGCAGGTAGCTTGGCGCCCGGGCGCGCTCGTCGCCCTGGTTCATCCGCACGACCGATTGCAGGGTCTGGAAGAAGTCGGCCATCGCCTCGGGGTCGTAGCCGCTGCGCGACAGGTTGCGGATGCCGACGCGGTCGGCTTCGGCTTCGTTGTCGCGGGTGTAGTCGATCTGGCGCTGTTGCAGCAGGCCCAGCCCGGTCATCACCGCCGCCGACGTGGCGTCGCCGCTGGAATTGCCGCCCGCCTGCTGCGCCGCCACGATCGCGCCCAGCATGGCCAGCAGGATCGGCAGGCTGTCGCGCTGGGCCTTCTCGGCGCCGCGCAGGACGTGCTGCTGGGTGACGTGGGCGATTTCGTGGGCCAGCACGCCGGCCATTTCGTCCTCGCGTTCGGCGGACAGGATCAGGCCGGCGTTCACCCCGATGTAGCCGCCGAGCGTCGCAAAGGCATTGATCTGGCGGTCGCGCAGCAGGAAGAAGGTGAACGCTTGTTGCGGACGGTCGCTGGCGCCGGCCAGGCGCTGGCCCACGTCGCGCAGCCAGCCATCCAGCAAGGGATCCTCCAGCACGTAGCCCTCGTGGCGCAGCTGGGCCAGCACCATCCCGCCGTATTCGGCCTGCCTGGCAGGCGACAGCACGTTGCCGGCGGACGAGCCGATGTCGGGCAGGCGGGTGTCCTGGGCAACCGTGGCGCCCGTGGTGAAGGCCAGGCCACATGCCAACGCCATGGGCAGCATGCGGCGCCGGAAACGATCGTTGCGGGCAATTGTCATGGTGGCAGGATGCTGCGTTCGCGGGCGATGGGTGTGAACGGGGCTTGAGCAACTGGAAAATACGCGCTGCTGCCCGCAGATACGACAAGATTGCAGCACCCGCGTTCCCGGAGATTGAACTTGAGCAACGCCACCCCCCCCGTGATCACCATGTACTCCTCGGCCATCTGCCCGTACTGCGTGATGGCCAAGAACTTCCTGAAGAGCAAGGGCCTGGCCTGGACCGAGGTGCGGATCGACACCGATCCCGTCGCCCGCGAAGCGATGATGGCGAAGGCGCGCCGCACCAGCGTGCCGCAGATCTTCGTCGGCGATGTCCACGTCGGCGGCTACGACGACATGATGGCGCTGCATCGCGCGGGCAAGTTCGAGCCGCTGCTTGCCGGGGAAGGCGCATGAGCGGCGGAGGCAGCGAGGAAGATCGCGTCAAGGCCTTCACCGAGTTCCGCCAGCGCATGAACGCGCGCATCCTGGGCGAACCGAACCAGGTCGTGCGCCGCTTCTTCGCGCTGGACACGCAGACCTACCAGGCCGGCGCGCTGGACGTGAAGACCAAGGAACTGTGCGGGCTGGTGGCCTCGATGGTGCTGCGCTGCGACGACTGCATCAGCTACCACGTCGCCCAGTGCAAGGAAGCCGGCGTGAACCGCGACGAGATGTTCGAGGCGTTCTCGATCGGCCTGGTGGTGGGCGGCTCCATCGTCATCCCGCACCTGCGCCGCGCGGTGGATTTCCTCGACAAGCTGGAACAGGGCGAGGCTGCGAGCCCCGACGCGCACGACCACGGCTGACCAAGGTCGTAGGGCCGGCCACGGGCCCGTCTGGCATAATGCGCGGCTCGAAATCCCATGCGCTGCGCGTCACGCGCGGCGCCCGCCTGTCTGGAACCCCCTGAACTTATGACCACGACGATCACCGTCATCCGCGGCGATGGCATCGGCCCGGAAATCATGGATGCCACCCTGCACGTGCTCGATGCGATGCAACTGGGCCTGCAGTACGAATTCGCCGATGCCGGCTTGGCTGCGCTGGAGAAGCATGGCGAGCTGCTGCCGGCGGCGACCATGGACTCCATCCGCAGGAATCGCATCGCGTTGAAGTCGCCGCTGACCACGCCGGTCGGCGAGGGCTTCAGCTCGATCAACGTCGAATTGCGCAAGCGCTTCGACCTGTACGCCAACGTACGCCCGGCCAAGAGCTTCCCGAACACCAAGTCGCGCTTCCCGTCCGGCGTCGACCTGATCACCGTCCGCGAGAACACCGAGGGCGCGTATTCGGGCGAAGGCCAGAACGTCTCGGCCGATGGCGAGACCGCGACCCTGATCCAGAAGATCACCCATCGTGGCTCCGAGCGCATCGTGCGCTACGCGTTCGAGCTGGCGCGCAAGACCGGGCGCAAGAAGGTCACCGTGGTGCACAAGGCGAACATCCTGAAGTCGACTTCGGGCCTGTTCCTGAAGACCGCCCGCGAAGTTGCGCAGTTGTACCCGGACATCCAGTGCAACGAGATGATCGTGGACAACACCTGCATGCAGTTGGTGATGAAGCCGGAACAGTTCGACATCATCGTCACCACCAACCTCTTCGGCGACATCATCTCCGACCTGTGCGCGGGCCTGGTCGGCGGCCTCGGCCTTGCGCCGGGCGCCAACATCGGCACCGAAGCGGCGATCTTCGAAGCGGTGCATGGCTCCGCGCCGGACATCGCCGGCAAGCGCATCGCCAATCCTTGCGCATTGCTGTTGGGCGCCGCGCAGATGCTCGACCATCTCTCGCTCCCCGAGCAGGCCGAGCGCCTGCGCAAGGCGATCATCGCCACGCTGGAGGCCAAGGATTCGCTGACCCCGGACCTGGGCGGCGATGGCAACACGCTGTCGTTCGCGAAGGCGATTGCCGCGCGGTTGTAGTCGCAGTCGCGCGCGCTGGCGTTCACGATCGCCGGCAGGATGGACATGAAAGAGGGCGCCGATCGGCGCCCTTTTTCGTCAGCCTGCGATCAGGTTCAGTTGCGCGACTGCAGCTTGCTCAACAGCCGCAGCATTTCGAGGTACAGCCAGATCAGCGTGACCAGCAGGCCGAACGCGGCGTACCACTCCATGTGCTTGGGAGCCCCCTGTTCGACGCCACTCTCGATGAAATCGAAATCCAGCACCAGGTTGAGCGCCGCGATCACCACCACGAAGCCGGAGAAGGCGATGCCCATCAGGCTGCTTTCGTGGATGAAGCCCATGCCATCGAAGCCGAACAGGCGCATGCCGATGTTGACCAGGTAGAGCAGCGCGATGCCGCCGGTGGCGGCGACCACGCCCAGCTTGAAGTTCTCGGTGGCCTTGATCAGGCCGCTGCGATACGCCATCAACAAGGCCGCCAGGGTGCCGAAGGTCAGGCCGACCGCCTGCATCACGATGCCGGGGTAGCGCATCTCGAACATCGCCGACACCGCGCCCAGGAACAGGCCTTCCAGCACCGCGTACACCGGGGCGGTGACCATCGCCCACTCTTTCTTGAAGATCGTGACCAGCGCCACCACGAAGCCGCCGATCGCGCCACCCCAGACGTAGGGCATCACCGCGCCGGGATTCCCTGCGGCCACGGCGGTGGCGAATTGCGACCAGGTGAACAGGGCGCCGGCCAGCGTGATCACCAGCAACAGGGCGGTCTTGTTGACCGTGCCGTTGATGCTCATGGCACCCGCGTCGTTGCGCACCAGGGTGCCACTGCCGAGGTCGAGGAAGGTGTTGTCCTTCAGGGCTGGATTGCCGCTGCGCATCATGTCGTCATGTCCCGTGTGAGCGCGGCTCTCGCGCCGCTTGCGCCGAGCATAACGCGGCCGGCCCGGGTTTGCCGCCGGCCGGCGGAGCCGCCGTGGTGCGAAAGGCGGGACTCGAACCCGCACGCCTTGCGGCACTGGAACCTAAATCCAGGGCGTCTACCAATTCCGCCACTTTCGCGCCGGCGCATTGTAGCGGCGGGCGGCACCGTCCCGCCGCCACGATGCTGCAAACCGCGAGCCGTGCGTTGACACTGCGTCCCCATGGTCGGACAATGCGCGGCTCTTTCGTCGCGCTGGCGCGCAGCGGAAGTCTGCAGAAGGCAGCGGTTCGGGTTCCGTCGGCGGGGTATAGCGCAGTCTGGTAGCGCGCCTGCTTTGGGAGCAGGATGTCGGGGGTTCGAATCCCTCTACCCCGACCATTCCGACGCGGCATTCTGGCAGTGGAGTTCGATGCGACAATCCGGCACGGGCGCCCGTAGCTCAACCGGATAGAGCACCGGCCTTCTAAGCCGGCGGTTGCAGGTTCGATTCCTGCCGGGCGCGCCAACGTGGTGGATGTTCGTTCCAAGCATGCAACTTTGGTGGGTGTAGCTCAGCTGGTTAGAGCACCGGATTGTGATTCCGGGGGTCGTGGGTTCAAATCCCATCATCCACCCCAATGTTGAAGTAGCGATGCGACGCGGTTGCGTTGGCATCCCTGCAAACGCTACAATTTCTGTTCGGGGCCGTTAGCTCAGTTGGTAGAGCAGTTGACTCTTAATCAATAGGTCCAAGGTTCGAATCCTTGACGGCCCACCAAGTCCCACGAACGCCCGGCTTGCCGGGCGTTCGCTTTTCCGGGCGTCGACGCCCTCCTGCTGCCACGATACGCCCGAAACGGGTGGCGGGATGCCAGCGGATCGGCCAAACTAGCGCGTTCCGCCGGGCGGCTTGCCCGGCATCCGTCCAACCCCTTACGCGCAACCGGGTTCGCGCGAACCCGTGCAGGAGTCATCGCATCATGCAAGTCTCGGTCGAATCCACCGGCAACCTCGAGCGCCGCGTCATCCTCAGCCTGCCCGCGGGCGATGTGGACACCCAGGTCGGCGGCCGCCTGCGCGAGATCGCGCGCACCGCCCGCATCAAGGGCTTCCGCCCCGGCAAGGTGCCGACCAAGGTGATCGAGCAGCGCTACGGTGGCCAGGTCCGTGCCGAGATCGTCGACGGCCTGCTGCGCCAGGGCATGGACCAGGCCGTGCGCGAGAACGAGCTGCGCATCGCCGGCGCGCCGCAGATCAGCCAGGACGTCGAGGCCGGTGAGGGCGAACTCAAGTACGTGGCCTCGCTGGAGCTGGTGCCGGAATTCGGCGACCTCGACATGACCAAGCTCCAGGTCGTCCGCAACACCTCGGAAGTCACCGATGCCGACATCGAGCGCATGCTCGAGAACCTGCGCCAGCAGCGCGCCAGCTGGACCAAGGTCGTGCGGGCCGCCAAGACCGGCGACATGGCCAACCTGGAGACCGCCAGCACCATCGATGGCGCGCGCATGCCGGCCGAAGGCTTCGAGAAGACCAGCACGGTGCTGGGCTCCGGTGCGATGTATCCGGAAGTCGAGGCCGCGATCGCCGGCATGCAGCCAGGCGAGGAGAAGACCCTCGACGTGACCCTGCCGGCCGACTGGCACATGCCGCAGTTCGCGGGCAAGACGGTCACTTCCACGTTCAAGCTGGTCGATGTGGCCGAGCAGGTGCTGCCCGAGGTCGATGCCGCGTTCATCCGCAGCTTCGGCGTGAAGAGCGGCGACCTCGACCAGTTCAAGGCCGAGATCCGCAGCAACCTGGAGCGCGAGCTCAAGGGCGCGCTCATGAACCGCCTGCGCCGCGAAGTCGGCGAGCAGCTGATCGCCGCCTACGCCGACGTCGAACTCCCGCCGCGCCTGGTCGAGAACGAAGCCCGCGTGCTGCTGGCCAACGCCACCGAGCAGGCCCGCCGCCAGGGCCAGCAGGTCGGTGCCGGCATCGAGGCCTTCCAGGACGCGGGTCGCAAGCGCGTCCTGGTCGCGCTGCTGGTCGGCGAAGTCGCCCGCCGCAACGACCTGCGCCTCGAGCAGGCGCGCCTGAACGAAACCATGCGTTTGATCGCCTCGACCTACGAACAGCCGGAGCAGGTCATTGCGTTGTACCGCAACGACCCCCAGTTGATGCAGGGCCTGCAGAACCGCGTCATGGAAGAGCAGGTGATCGACTGGATCGCCGAGCGCGCCCAACACACCGAACAGGCGATCGGCTTCCAGGAAGCGATCGGCCAGTAAGCAGACCATAACCAGCGAGAGACCATGGACCCGATCAAAGCCCTCAACCTCGTGCCGATGGTGGTCGAACAGACCAGCCGCGGCGAGCGCGCGTACGACATCTATTCGCGCCTGCTGAAGGAGCGGGTGATCTTCCTGGTCGGCGGGATCGACGACCACGTCGCCAACGTGGTCGTCGCGCAGATGCTGTTCCTCGAGGCCGAGAATCCCGAGAAGGACATCAGCCTGTACATCAACTCGCCGGGTGGCATCGTCACCGCGGGCATGGCGATCTACGACACCATGCAGTACATCAAGCCGGACGTGAGCACCATCTGCGTCGGCCAGGCCTGTTCGATGGGCGCGGTGCTGCTGGCGGCGGGTTCGTCCGGCAAGCGTTATGCGCTGCCCAATTCGCGGGTCATGATCCATCAGCCACTGGGCGGCGCGCAGGGCCAGGCCACGGACATCGACATCCAGGCGCGCGAGATCCTGTCGATGCGCCAGCGCCTCAACGAGATCCTGGCCCACCACACCGGCCAGCCGATCGACACCATCGCCCGCGACACCGAGCGCGACAACTTCAAGTCCGCCGAAGCGGCCCGCGAATACGGGTTGGTGGACGAGGTGCTGGTGCGCCGCCCGGACGAGTCGATCCAGGCCGGCTAAGGCCACGAAGGGGCGGCGCGCCTGCCCCGCAAAGCACGTGCTGGAGCCATTCCAGGCGAATTGAGGCCCCGCTTGGCCCGGCGGGGGCGTATGGTATCCTCGGGCCGAAGCCGCGAAGCGCGGCGAGTGAGCAACGAATGAGCGAAGACCGTCAGGGACGCACCACCGGCGACAGCACCAAGATCCTGTACTGCTCCTTCTGCGGGAAGAGCCAGCACGAGGTACGCAAGCTGATCGCGGGTCCCAGCGTGTTCATCTGCGACGAGTGCGTGGAGCTCTGCAACGACATCATCCGCGAGGAACTGGAGGAGAAGGCCCAGTCCACGCGCAGCTCGTTACCCAAGCCACGCGAGATCCTCGAGGTCCTCGACCAGTACGTGATCGGCCAGCGCCGCGCGAAGAAGACCCTCGCCGTCGCGGTCTACAACCACTACAAGCGCATCGAGAGTCGGCAGAAGTCGTCGGACGATGTCGAACTGGCGAAGTCCAACATCCTGCTGGTCGGACCGACCGGTTCGGGCAAGACGCTGCTCGCGGAGACGCTCGCGCGCATGCTCAACGTGCCGTTCACCATGGCGGATGCCACCACGCTCACCGAAGCCGGCTACGTCGGCGAGGACGTGGAGAACATCATCCAGAAGCTGCTGCAGAAGTGCGACTACGACGTCGAGAAGGCGCAGCACGGCATCGTCTACATCGACGAGATCGACAAGATCAGCCGGAAGTCCGAGAACCCGTCGATCACCCGCGACGTTTCCGGCGAAGGCGTGCAGCAGGCGCTGCTGAAGCTGATCGAGGGCACCGTGGCCAGCGTGCCGCCACAGGGCGGGCGCAAGCATCCCCAGCAGGAATTCCTGCAGGTCGATACCCGCAACATCCTGTTCATCGTCGGCGGTGCGTTCGCGGGGCTGGACAAGGTGATCCAGCAGCGAAGCAGCGAAGCCGGCGGCATCGGTTTCGGCGCCAAGGTGAAGAGCGTTGAGCGCAAGGCCGACATCGGCCAGGTGCTGGCGCAGGTCGA
Source organism: Thermomonas sp. (assembly GCA_035408605.1). Lineage (GTDB taxonomy): Bacteria > Pseudomonadota > Gammaproteobacteria > Xanthomonadales > Xanthomonadaceae > Thermomonas. The sequence goes on from DAOOCX010000016.1 coordinate 11,196, forward strand.
GCCGGAAGACCTGATCAAGTACGGCCTGATCCCGGAGTTCGTCGGTCGCCTCCCCGTGGTCGCGACGCTGGAGGAACTCGACGAGCCGGCGCTGATGAAGATCCTCACCGAGCCGAAGAACGCGATCACCAAGCAGTTCAGGAAGCTGTTCGAGATGGAAGGCGTGGAGCTGGAGATCCGCCCCGATGCGCTCGCCGCCATCGCCAAGCGGGCGCTGAAGCGAAAGACCGGTGCGCGCGGTCTGCGCACGATCGTCGAATCCGTGCTGCTCGACACCATGTACGACTTGCCGTCGCTGGAAAACGTCAGCAAGGTGGTGGTCGACGAATCGGTGATCGAGCACAAGTCCGAGCCCTACCTGATCTACCAGAGCGCGCCGGCACCGGCAAAGGCCGCGTCTGCGGACTGAGGATGCCGGGACGATGTGAAGAAGGCCGCCGAAAGGCGGCCTTCGTGTTTGCAGTGATCGATGACCGCGCGCACCAGGTGCGCCGTCCGCTTGCATCCCGCTGCGGATAACCCCATAACCGTGGCATGGCGGCGCCTTCGCGCCGCGCGTCGTGAATGGAGTCCGCATGAGCAGTCCCGCCGAACATCCCTCTGTTGCCTTGCCGGTGCTGCCGCTGCGAGACGTGGTGGTGTTCCCGCACATGGTGATCCCGCTGTTCGTCGGCCGCGACAAGTCGATCCGCGCGCTCGACATCGCGATGGAAGGCGACAAGCGCATCCTCCTGGTCGCGCAGAAATCCGCGGAGACCGACGATCCCGGCGCGACCGACCTGCATCCGATCGGCACGCTGGCGCAGGTGCTGCAATTGTTGAAGCTCCCCGACGGCACGATCAAGGTGCTGGTCGAAGGCCTGGTGCGCGCCAGGGTGGATGGGGTCCGTGAGGAAGACGGCGCGCTGTCGGGCAATGCCGACGTGGTCGACTCCGCCGAGACCCGCGAGCCGCGCGAGGTCGAGGCGATCGCCCGTTCGCTGATGTCGATGTTCGAGCAGTACATCAAGACCAATCGCAAGCTCCCGCCGGAATTGATGCAGACGCTGTCCGGCATCGACGATCCCTCGCGGCTGGCGGACACCATTGCCGCGCACCTGGGCGTGCGTCTGAGCGACAAGCAGAAACTGCTGGAGTTGCTGGACACCGCCGAGCGGCTCGAAATGCTGGTGGGCCTGGTGGATGGCGAGATCGACGTCCAGCAGATGGAGAAGCGCATCCGCGGCCGGGTCAAGTCGCAGATGGAGAAATCCCAGCGCGAGTACTACCTCAACGAGCAGATGAAGGCGATCCAGAAGGAACTCGGAGACCTGGACGACGCGCCGAACGATCTCGACGAGATCGCCCGCAAGATCGCCGCCGCCGGCATGCCGAAGCCGGTGGAGGCGAAGGCCAAGGCCGAGTTCGCCAAGCTCAAGCAGATGTCGCCGATGTCGGCCGAAGCCGGCGTCGTGCGCAACTACCTGGACTGGTTGCTGGGCGTGCCATGGAATGCGCGCAGCAAGGTGCGCAAGGATCTCAAGGCAGCGCAGGACACCCTGGACGCGGATCATTACGGCCTGGAAAAGGTCAAGGAAAGGATCCTCGAATACCTCGCGGTGCAGACGCGCGTGGCCAAGATGAAGGGCCCGATCCTGTGCCTGGTCGGCCCCCCCGGCGTCGGCAAGACGTCGCTGGGGCAGAGCATCGCCAAGGCCACCAATCGCAAGTTCGTGCGCATGGCGCTGGGCGGCGTGCGCGACGAGGCCGAGATCCGTGGGCACCGTCGCACCTATGTCGGCTCGATGCCCGGTCGGATCGTGCAGAACCTCAACAAGGTCGGCACGAAGAACCCGCTCTTCGTGCTGGACGAGATCGACAAGATGTCGATGGATTTCCGCGGTGATCCGTCGTCTGCCTTGCTCGAGGTGCTGGATCCCGAGCAGAACCACACCTTCAACGACCATTACCTCGAGGTCGACCTCGACCTGTCCGAAGTGATGTTCGTGGCGACCTCGAACTCGCTCAACATCCCGGGTCCGTTGCTCGACCGCATGGAAGTCATCCGGATCCCCGGTTATACCGAGGAGGAGAAGATCAACATCGCGATGCGTTACCTGGTGCCGAAGCAACTGAAGGCAAACGGTTTGCGCGAGGGCGAGCTGAAGATCGCGGAGAACGCGATCACCGACATCGTGCGCTACTACACGCGCGAATCCGGCGTGCGCAACCTCGAGCGCGAGATCGCCAAGATCGCCCGCAAGGTGGTCAAGGAGATCGCCTTGAAGGGGCCGCAGCCGAAGGGCAGCAAGCCGAAGACCGTCAGTGTCACCAACAAGACCCTGGACAAGTACCTGGGCGTGCAGCGCTTCGACTTCGGACGCGTCGAGGCGGAGAACGAAGTCGGCCTGGTGACTGGCCTGGCCTGGACGGAAGTTGGTGGCGACCTGCTGCAGATCGAATCCACGCTGGTCCCCGGCAAGGGCGCGCTGTTGCTGACGGGTCAGTTGGGCGACGTGATGAAGGAGTCGGCGTCGGCGGCGTTGTCGGTGGTGCGAGCGCGCACCGAGCGGCTGGGCATCGAGCTCGACTTCCTGCAGAAGTACGACGTCCACGTGCACGTGCCGGATGGCGCGACCCCGAAGGACGGGCCGAGTGCAGGCATCGCGATGGCGACCGCGCTGGTGTCGATGTTGACCAAGATCCCGGTACGCCACGACGTGGCGATGACCGGCGAGATCACCCTGCGCGGTCGTGTCAGCGCGATCGGTGGCCTCAAGGAGAAATTGCTGGCCGCGCTGCGTGGCGGGATCAAGACGGTGATCATCCCGGACGAGAACCGCAAGGACCTGGTCGACCTGCCGGCAGCGGTGACCAGGCACATGAGGATCGTGCCGGTGAAGTGGATCGACGAAGTGCTCGACCTGGCGCTGGAGCGGCCGTTGCCGGGACGGGGCGTGCCGGGCGAAGGCACTCAACCGCCATTGTCGAAACCCGGCGAACGCACGAGCAGCGATGTCAAGCATTGACTCCGATGGTCCACGCCTTTCGTCGGAGTGAGCCTGAAACCCGCGCCAGCGCTTGCTTTCCGGGTTGCATGCAAAAAAAAGCGCTGGTATAAAGTTCGCAACCGTGGCGTACCGCAGGGTATGCCGTGGCAAGCCCGGAATCGAGGCAGGGGAGCGCCGCTGGATCCGGTCACCGAATACTTCTGTACCCCATTCCGCAAGGGAGCAATCAAACAAATGAACAAATCCGAATTCGTTGATGCGATCGCCGATGGCGCCGAGCTGACCAAGGCCGATGCCGGCCGTGCGCTCGACGCGATGGTTACCGCCATCACCAAGGCGCTGAAGAAAGGCGACACAGTGACCCTCGTGGGCTTCGGCACCTTCTCGGTGCGCAAGCGCGGCGCGCGCACCGGCCGCAATCCGCGTACTGGCGAGACCATCAAGATCAAGGCCTCGAAGAATCCGGCGTTCAAGGCGGGCAAGGCGTTGAAGGACGCGGTCAACTGATCGCAGTCATTGCACCGAAAGGCCCGGCATCGCCGGGCCTTTTTTGTTGGGGGCGGTTCCGCTGGCGGCGTTGCGCTGCGATAATCCGTCGAGGGGCACTTAGCTCAGCGGTAGAGCGGCTCCTTTACACGGAGCGGGTCGGGGGTTCGATCCCCTCAGTGCCCACCAAAAAAGCATTGCGCGCACAGCAGTCGCACGCTATGATGTTCGTCTCAGCGGAGTGGTAGTTCAGTCGGTTAGAATGCTGGCCTGTCACGCCGGAGGTCGCGGGTTCGAGTCCCGTCCACTCCGCCATCATGAGGAAGCCCTGCAGCCATGCAGGGCTTTTTTTTTTTGCCCGCCGCCGCCCCGCAACTAGAGCGAAGCGAGCCCCGCCTGCCGGGGCGCGCTAGACTAGGCGGCTACGCCTCATCGCAACCTGACCATGCTGCAGACACTCCGCGACAAGACTTCCGGCTGGATCGCCACGGTGATCCTCGGCCTGCTGATCATCCCCTTCGCCTTCTTCGGCATGGAGTCCTACCTCTCGCAGAAGGTGGATACCTACGCCGCGCGCATCACGCAGGCACCTTCCTGGTGGCCGTCCGCGCCGCAGGCATGGCCGGTGAGCTACCTGTGGAAGACCCACGACATCGAGGCGCAGGACTACCGCCAGCGGCTGGAAACCCTGCGCATGCGCCAGCGCGACGAACAGGGCGACAAGTTCGACGGCAAGGCGTTCGAGTCGGCGGAAAACAAACGCCAGGTCCTCGACGACATGATCGACGAGCAACTGATGCGGCTTGCGGCCGAAAGCGACGGCATCGTGATCAGCGATGCAGAGATCCGCAAGGAGATCGAGCAGATCCCCGACTTCCAGGTCGATGGCAAGTTCGACGCAGATCGCTACCAGTTGCTGCTGGCATCGCAGAATCCCCCGCAGTCGCCGCGCACGTTTGAACAGAAGGTGCGCGACGGCCTGCAATACGGACTGATCCCGAGCCGTCTTGCGCGTTCCGGGTTCGTCACTGATGTCGAACTCGACCGACTGATGCGCCTGCTGGGCGAACGTCGCGACGTGAGTTTCGTGGTGATGCCGCCGGCGCCGGTGGACAACGCGCCAGTAACGCCCGCGCAGATCCAGGCCTGGTATGCGGCGCATGCGCGCGAATACCGTACCCCGGAGACGGTGCGCCTGGAGTATGTCGAGGTCGACGCTAGCACGCTGCCTGTTCCGCTGGCCGATGAAGCTGCGTTGCGCAAGCTGTACGACGAGCAGGCTGCCAAGTACTCCACTGCAGAACAACGTTCGGTTTCGCACATCCTGGTGCAGGTTGCGGCGGATGCGAGCGATGCCGACAAGAAGGCCGCGGAAGCGCGTGCGAAGAAGATCGCCGAGCAGGCGCGGGCGCCGGGCGCGGATTTCGCCGCGCTGGCACGCGCCAATTCCGACGATGCCGGTTCCAAGGCAGCGGGCGGCAGCCTGGGGTGGCTGACCAAGGGCGGCATGCCGGGGCCGTTCGACGAAGCGGCATTCGCGATGCGCGCGGGCGAGGTGCGTGGCCCGGTGAAAACCGATTTCGGCTGGCACGTGATCAAGGTCGATGAACTGCGTGGCGGCACCCGCCAGCCGTTCGAGGCCGTGCGCGCGCAACTGGAGCAGGAACTGGTCGAGGGCGGCCGTGAGCGCGCCTTCAACGAGCTCAGTGGCAAGCTGGTCGATGCGATCTACAAGAACCCGAATTCGCTGGAGCCGGCGGCCAAGTCGCTCGGCTTGGCGGTCCAGACCACCCCGGCGTTCTCGCGCAATGGCGGGCCCGGCATCGCCGGCGACGCCAAGGTCCTTCGCGCCGCGTTCTCCGAGACCCTGTTGCGCGACGGAACCGCCAGCGATCCGATCGAGTTGTCACCCACGCGGACCGTGCTGATCCGCGTGATCGAACACAAGCCGGAAGCCGCGTTGCCGTTGTCGCAGGTCGGCAATGCGGTCGTGATGGCGATCCGCGCCGACCGCCAGCGCAAGGCGGCGGAAGCGGCCGCCGATGCCCTGGTCAAGGCGGCGAAAGCCTCGGGCTTGCCGGCAGCGGCGACGGCGGCCACGTTGCCGCTCGGCGAGGCCAACGATGTCCGTCGTGGCAGCCCGGTGCCTTCGCGGGAGGCCGTGGACGCGTTCTTCCGCGTCCCGCGCCCGCAGGACAACCTGATCCCGGTCGGCAAGACCGAGGCTGACGGTCAGTTCATCGTGTTCGCGATCCGCGCGGTGCGCGATGGCGACATCGGCCAGGTCACCGCCGCCGAGCGCGACCAGGTGCGCCAGCAGCTGTCGCAGGCGTCAGGCCTCCAGGCGCAGAAGGCCTTCGTGCGCGCGACGCGTGCCAAGTACCAGATCAAGGTTGCGGAAGACCGGCTGTGAAATGAAGCCGTGCGTGCCGGCTGCGCCCGGCATGCTGGAACGAAAACGCCCGGCATTGCCGGGCGTTTTCGTTTGCGTCGGCGCGACGCCGTACCCGCGCGCGGGTCATTCGATCCCGCTCATCCCCATGATGTTGTAGCCGGCGTCGACGTAGGTGATCTCGCCGGTGATGCCGGCCGCCAGGTCGGAGCACAGGAACGCGGCCGTGTTGCCGACGTCCTCGATGGTGACCACGCGGCGCAGCGGCGCGACCGCCTCGAACTGGGTCAGCATCTTGCGGAAGTTGGCGACGCCGCTGGCAGCCAGCGTGCGGATCGGGCCGGCCGAGATCGCATTGACGCGCGTGCCTTCCGGGCCCAGCGCCATCGCCATGTAGCGCACGGTCGCTTCCAGCGAGGCCTTGGCCACGCCCATCGTGTTGTAGTTGGCGAGCGCGCGTTCGGCGCCCAGGTAACTCAGGGTCAGCACCGAGCCGTTGCGGCCCTTCATCAGCGGGCGTGCGGCCTTGCCGATCGCCGCAAGCGAATACGCGCTGATGTCGTGGGCGATGTGGAAACGTTCGCGGTTGATCCCATCCAGGAAATCGCCCTCGATCGCCTCGCGCGGGGCGAACGCGATGCAGTGGACGAGGATGTCGAAGCCGTCGGCCCAGTGCTTGCCGAGTTCGTCGAAACAGGCGTCGATCTGGCCATCGTCGGCCACGTCGAGCGGCAGCACGATCTTGCTGCCGTAGTTCGCCGCGGCGTCCTCGACCCGCGATTTCAGCTTCTCGTTCTGGTAGGTCAGCGCCAGTTCGGCGCCTTCGCGGTGCATGGCATCGGCGATGCCGGTGGCGATCGAACGCTGGCTGGCGATGCCGGTGACCAGTGCACGCTTGCCTTGCAGGAATCCCATGGTGTCTCCTTCGGTGCCGCGCGGGGCGCGTCGAGCAATCGCTCTAGTTTGCCTCGTCGGGCGCGGTGCGGCCAGCATCGGCTCCGATGGGGGCGAGCACCGCGCGCGCGCCGGGATGCCATCCCGGGTTGAGCGCGAGGACCAGGTCCGCGTCCAGGCCCTGCGCGACGGCCCATTCACGCAGGTCGCGGCTGCCTGCCGGCAGACGGCGAGGAGCCAGACGCGGCACCTGCCGTTCGATCGCGCGTCGCCAACGCGCGTTATCGGCGCGCTGGTCGAACAGGCAGGCGATGGCGTTCAACTTGGCAGGATAGCTGCGGGTGATACCGGACATGCGCGCGGCACCTTTCCGGCGCGATGCGCGCAACGCGCCTTCACCGGCGTTGTAGGCCATCACCGCCTGCCGCCAGTCGCGCCCGAAGAGGCGGTGGAGTCGGGCGAGGTAGCGCACGGCAGCCTCGGTGGACGCCACCACCGAGAACCGTTCATCCACGGCTCCACGCACGGTCATGCCGTGCCGGCGCGCAGTGCCGGCGGTGAATTGCCAGAGACCCGCCGGCCCACCACGGCTCCGCGCATCGGCGCGGTAGCGGCTTTCGACGAACGGGATCAGCGCAAACTCGCTCGGCAGCCCGGCCTCGCGCACCTCGTCCAAAACGTATCCGAACATGGCGAGGGCGATTTCATCTTCGTCCGCGAGGTGTTCCGCGGCGCGCGCGTAATGGCTACGCCAGCGCGCGCTGGACTTGCGGCAATCGGCGTCGGCCAAGCCGGCGTGGAAGCGCTGCAGGATCTCGCCGCCGCTGCGGGAATGCGGTGCGGAGGATGCAAGCCCGAGTCCGCTGGCGAGCAGCAGGGCCAGCGCCAGGGCGCGTGCTGCCTTCATCCGCGAAAGCCGTCTTTCCAGCGACGCAGGGTGGCGAACACCTCCGGCGGCGACGCCAGTGGATGGCCGGCGTGCGTTTCCGCGGCGGCATGCACGGCCGGGTCGTTGCAACGCAGGAACGGATTGCGGGCGCGTTCGTCCTCGAGTGTGGAAGGCAGGCTGGATCGACCTGCTGCACGGAGCGCGCGAACCGTGTCGGCGCGTTTGCGCAGCGCGTCGTTGCCGGGATCGACGGCGATGGCGAATGCGGCGTTCGCCAGCGTGTATTCGTGCCCGCAGCAGACCCGCGTCCCGGCCGGGAGTGCGGCCAGGCGTTGCAACGAGGCGTGCATCTGCGCCGGGGTGCCTTCGAACATGCGCCCGCAGCCCAGGCTGAAGAGGGTATCGCCGCAGAACAACAGGCCGGTCCCGTCGAGGTCGTAGCCATGGAAGGCGATGTGGCTGCGGGTGTGGCCGGGGATGTCGATGACCGTGAAGCGCCATGGGCCGGCCTCGGCCAGGTCACCGTCACCAACGCGTCGGGTGGCGAACCCGATGCGCTCGTCCCGCGGCGCTATCACGGGCACGCCGGGCCAGTTCCGCAGCAATTCCGGGACGCCGCCGATGTGGTCGTTGTGATGATGCGTCAGCAGGATCGCGTGCGGCGGCGGTGCGCCGGCCAGCGCATCGAGCACTGGCGATGCCTGGCCGGGATCGACGACCAGCGAGCCGCCGGCGGCGTCGCGCAGCAGCCAGACGATGTTGTCCTCGAACGCTGGAACCTGTTGCAGCGGCATTTGTCCAGTCCGTGACGGGTCGCGGGCTTTCCCGCAGAATCCTGCGGGTATGTCGCCGACCTTGCCGCTGTCCGTGTTCCGCCGTCAACCCGATGCCACCGCCGCGGAGGCGTGGTTCGCCGGGCGGGCGGGGCAGGCGATCCTGGCCAGTCAGGCCGAATGCCTGCGCGTCGCGCTGCAGCAACGCACGGGCCACGCTGCGGCGTGGCTGCGCCCGGCCGCTGCTGAAGACGCCTGCGTACTGGACGATGCCGCGCTGCTGCGCCTGCAACCGGAAGGCAACGGATTCTCAGGCGACCTGCGGTGCGCTTTGCCGCTGCCGTTGGCCAGTGAATCCTGCGGACTTGCCCTGGTGCAGCACGTCGTCGATGCCTCCGCGGATCCGCTGGCCCTGCTGGACGAATGCGCGCGCGTGCTGCTGCCCGGCGGTTGGCTGTGGCTGCTCGCGCTGAACCCGCTGTCGCCGTATCGCTGGCGCTGGCGTGGGCAGGGCTTGCGGGTCTCCGAGCCGGTGACCTGGCGGCGCCGCTTGCGCGCGGTCGGGCTGGTGCCCGATGCGGTCTCGCAGGGATTGGGGCCGACCTGGGAGGTCGCCCACGACCCCTGCCTGCAGGATGGCGCGGGCCTGCGCGCCGCGTTCCTGCTGCGCGCGCAAAAGCGCCGGCTGCCGATGACGCCCGGCCGCGCCCAGCGCGTGCTGCGGCTGCAGGCAGGTTCGGCATGACGGCGCGCAAGCGGATCGAAGTGCATACCGATGGCGCCTGCCTGGGCAATCCCGGGCCGGGTGGCTGGGCGGCGTTGCTGCGCTGGCGCGAGGTCGAGCGCGAGCTCTCCGGTGGCGAGGCCGATACCACCAACAACCGCATGGAACTGATGGCGGCGATCGCCGCGCTGGAGGCCCTGCGCGAGCCCTGCGATGTCATCCTGACCACGGATTCTCAGTACGTGCGCCAGGGCATCCTGGACTGGCTGGCCAACTGGATCCGGCGCGGCTGGAAGACTTCCGGCGGCGATCCGGTCAAGAACCGCGACCTGTGGGAACGCCTGCAGGCCGCATCCGCGCCGCACAAGATCGACTGGCGCTGGGTGAAGGGGCACTCGGGACACCCCGAGAACGAACGCGTCGACGTGCTGGCGCGCACCGCGGCCGAACAGATCAGGGACAAGGCAGGCTGATGCGCCAGGTCGTACTGGATACCGAAACCACTGGCCTGGAATGGCAGAAGGGCAACCGCGTGGTCGAGATCGGCTGCGTGGAGCTGGTCGAGCGCCGCCCCACCGGGCGCACCTTCCATGCTTACCTCAACCCGGATCGGGACATGGAGCCGGGGGCCCAGGAAGTCACCGGGCTGACCCGCGAGTTCCTGGCCGACAAGCCGCGCTTTGCCGAGGTGGCCGACGAATTCCTCGCCTTCATCGACGGCGCCGAGCTGGTGATCCACAACGCGGCGTTCGACATCGGCTTCCTCGATGCCGAACTGGCCCGGCTGGAAGGCGTGGGCAAGATCCGCGACCGCTGCGCGGTCGAAGACACCCTGCTGATGGCCCGCCAGCGCTTTCCGGGCCAGCGCAATTCGCTGGACGCGCTGTGCAAGCGGCTGGGGGTGGACAACTCGCAGCGGCAATGGCATGGCGCGCTGCTCGACGCGCAGATCCTGCTGGACGTCTACATCGCGCTGACGTCGGGCCAGAGCGAGATCGGCTTCGCCAGCGAGGCCGCCCCGCGGGCCGCCGAAACGGTGCAGGTGGTGGCCCGCTCATCCGACCCTTCGTTGCGGCCACGGGTGCAGGTCACGACCGAGGATGCCGCCGCGCATGCCGCGCGCCTGGCGGGACTGCAGAAGAAAGCGGGCCGCTGCCTGTGGCTGGAGATCGAACAGGCCGGATGAAACCGCCCTGGGTCAGTGGCTGCGGACCAGCACCACGGTGACGTTGTCCGAGCCGCCGCCATCGAGCGCGGCCGCGACCAGCCCATCCACGCATTCCTGTGCACTGCATTCCTGGTGCGCCAGCACGCGTGCGATGCTGCGGTCGTCGACTTCCTCGGTCAGCCCGTCGCTGCAGAGCAGGAGCTGCATGCCGGGACGGAGCTCGCCGCCCAGGGTTTCCACGTTGAGTTGCACGGGGTCGGTGACGCCCAGTGCCTGGGTCACCACGTTGCGATGCGGGTGGCTGCGCGCCTGGTCGGCGGTGATCGCGCCCTGGGCGATCAGTTCCTGTACGTAGCTGTGATCCTGCGAGATCTGGGTCAGCGCGCCGTCCCGCCACAGGTAGACCCGGCTGTCGCCGACCCAGGCTACCTCGAAGCGGTTGCCGTTGACCCGTGCGGCCACCACGGTGGTGCCCATCGGCAGGCTGTCGCCGCGGCGCTTGGAGCAACGGATGATTTCCTCGTCCGCGGTGCGGATCGCCTCCGCGAGCGTGTTGCCGGCACGTACCTCGCGGACGATCGCCTCGCGCGCCAGTGCGCTGGCCACTTCGCCGTACTCGTGCCCACCCATGCCGTCCGCGACCAGCCACAGCCCCAGCTCGCTGTCGCCGTAATAGGTGTCCTCGTTCAACTCCCGGCGCAGGCCGACATGGGTCAGGTGTCCGAATTCGATCATGCGGGCGGCATTCGTCCGGGGTTTGGAGGGGGTAACGGGATCGTACGGGGAAACCGGACGGGGTTGGTGATGCTGCGTGTTGCGAGGTGGAGGGCGTGCGAGGGTCGGATGTGTTGGTTGAACGGCGGGATAGACGCGGGCCATCCATGGCCCTCGCGCTGCGCGCGACCTGCGGTCGTCCTGATCGGCAGTCCTGCCGATCGGTCGAACCCCGCGGAGGTTTCTCACCAACCCTCTCCGCCAGACACAAAAAACGCCCCGTGGGGGCGTTGTTTGTGTCTGGCGGAGAGGGGGGGATTCGAACCCCCGGTAGGCTCACACCTACGCCTGATTTCGAATCAGGTACATTCAACCGCTCTGCCACCTCTCCGGGAAGCTGGGGTGTCGCGGGCCGGCAATCATACGAGCCGGGACGCCGGCAGGCAAGGCGCTACACTGGCGCCCCGCCTGCAACTGGTGCCGCGATGTCCGAAATCCTCGTCCCCGTCTCGTTCGGCGAACTGCTGGACAAGATCGCCATCCTGCAGATCAAGTCGGAGCGGATGAGCGATCCGGCCAAGCTGGCCAACGTGCGCAACGAGCTGTCGGCACTCGACACGACCTGGGACGCGCATCCGGCCTCGAAGCAGGACATCGATGCCCTGCGCGCCGACCTCAAGGCGGTCAACGAGCGCCTGTGGGTGATCGAGGACGACATCCGCCTGCAGGAAAAGGCGCAGGCCTTCGACGCCGAATTCATCCGCCTGGCGCGTGCGGTGTACTTCGAGAACGACATCCGCGCGCGGATCAAGAAGGACATCAACCTGGCGCTGGGATCCAGTTACGTGGAAGAGAAGTCGTACCAGGATTACGGCACCGGCCAGGGCGCCTGATCACCCGATCCCGGCGCGATAGCGCTCGAACGCCGCCACCGCGTCCTCGACGGTGACCAGGTCCATCACGCCCTCGGCCTCGATCCTGGTTCCCCACTTCAATTCGCTGGCGGGCTTGCCGCGATACGTGCGCGCGGCAGCGTCGTAACGGTCCACGCAGAAGCGGCGGTCGGAATACGGTCCGCTGCGATGCGGATTGGTGGCCGCATGCAGGCCCAGCACCTTCGTCCCCATCGCGTTGGCGATATGCATGGGCCCGGAATCCGGGGTGACCAGCAGGTCGGCCCGGGCGAGCAGGGCGGGCAATTGCTTCAGGGTGTCCTTGCCGATCAGGTCCAGCACCCCATCGGCTGAGGTCATCGCCGCGAGGATCGCGTTGCCGGTCGTGCGTTCGAGATCGCTGCGGCCGCCGCACAGCACGACGCGCCAACCGGCCGACACGGCGTGGTCGGCCAAGGCCGCATGGCGCTCGGCGCGCCAGTTGCGCAGGACGTGGCTGGAGCAGGGCGAGACCATCAGTACGGGGCGGCCATCGTCTTCCCACTGCGCCCGCGCCCATGCATGCGCGTCGTCCGGCACCGGCAAATTCCAGAGGACGCCGTCGCGCACCAGCCCCAGCGGTTCGCAGAAGCTGCCGATCGCATCCAGCACGTGGATGCCGGGGCGGTTGGGGATGCGCGCGTTGATGAACAGGCCATGGCCTTCCTTGCTGCGCGACCGGTCGTAACCAACGCGCAGCCGCGCCGGGATGAACGCGGACAGCAGGTTCGCGCGCGCCGATACCTGCAGCTGCAACAGGACGTCGAAGCGTTGCCCGAGTTCGCGGCGCAGCGCACGCATGCCGGCCAGCCCGGTCTTCTTGTCGTACTCGACGAAGCGCACGCCCGGCAGGCCAGCCAGCAGCCGGTGTTCGCCCTTGCCGATGACCCACGTGATCGCGACATCGGGCCATGCACTGCGCAATGTGTGCAACAACGGCAACACATGGGTGACATCGCCGAGCGCGGACAGGCGCAGCAGGCAGAGTGAACGGGGCGCGGCGGGGTTTGGCACGTGCGGTTAAACTCGCATGGATGACTGGTTTCGACGCCAACGAACACCTGACGCCGTTCCGCGACGCGCGCGGCTACGGGGCGATTCTGTTCGACCGCACCCAATTGCGCCAACCCGACCCCGCCTGGTTCTCGCCGCAGCACTGGGGCGAGGCCGCGCAGCCGGTCGCCGAAGGTGGCCGCGGCGGCGCCTGGTTCATCCAGACCGGCGAGGGCGACGCGGTGCTGCGCCAGTACCTGCGCGGCGGTTGGGCCGCCAGCCTGAGCCGCGACGGGCATTTGTGGCGCGGGATCAACCGCGTGCGCAGCTTTGCCGAGTTCCGCCTCCTGCGCGCGTTGCGCGAGAAGAAGCTTCCCGTGCCGATGCCGTTCGCGGCGTACTACCGCCGCGAGGGCCTGCACTATCGCGCATCGATCCTCATGCAGCGCCTGCCGGGCGTGCGTTCGCTGGCCGCGCTCGCGGCCGGAGACGAGCCGCCGTGGGAGCAGGCCGGGCAATTGGTCGCGCGCTTCCACCGCGCCGGCCTGGACCATGCCGACCTCAATGCGCACAACATCCTGTTCGATGCCGACGGCCGCGGCTGGATGATCGATTTCGACCGCTCGCGCCTGCGCATCCCCGCGACGGCGTGGCGGCAGGCCAACCTGCAGCGCCTGCTGCGTTCGCTGCACAAGCGTCATGGTTCGCGCAGCCTGGTCGAGGTGGATGCCGGTTTCGCCCGCCTGCGCGCCGCTTATGACGCCGCCTGGCAGCGGGGCTACTGAGCTGGACACCGCGATGTCGCCGCCGCGCGATGCGTTGGCGCGGCCACTGCGCGACCTGCGGCTGTCGGTGATCGACGCCTGCAATTTCCGCTGCCCGTACTGCATGCCGGCCGACCGCATCGCCGACGACCATGGCCTGGACGCGGCCTCGCGGTTGTCGTTCCACGAGATCGAAACCCTGGTGCGCGGCTTCGCCCGGCTTGGCGTGCGCAAATTGCGCCTGACCGGTGGCGAGCCGCTGTTGCGCAAGCGCCTGCCGGAGCTGGTGGCGCGGCTGGCCGTGATCGATGGCATCGAAGACCTGGCGCTGACCACCAACGGGTCGCTGCTTGCCGCGCACGCGCGTGCCTTGCGCGAAGCCGGCCTGACCCGGATCACGGTCAGCCTGGACACGCTGGATCCCGATGCGTTCCGCGCGCTGTCCGGTGGGCGCGGCGAGCTGCGCGACGTGCTGGCGGGGATCGAGGCGGCGACCGCCGCCGGCTTCGGCCCGATCAAGCTGAATTGCGTCGTCCAGCGCGGGGTGAACGAGGGTGGCATCGAAACGCTGGCGTCATTCGCGCGCGAACACCACCACGTGCTGCGTTTCATCGAATACATGGACGTGGGCACCTGCAACGGCTGGCGGCGCGAACGCGTGGTGCCGTCGGCGGAACTCCGCGATCGCATCGCCGCGCATTGGCCGTTGCGCGCGCTGGATGCGAACTACCGCGGCGAGGTGGCCGAGCGCTATGCCTACGACGACGGGCGCGGCGAGGTTGGCTTCGTCAGCTCGGTCACGGCGCCGTTCTGCGGCGACTGCCATCGCGCGCGTGTCTCCGCGGACGGCATGCTCTACACCTGCCTGTTCGCCGGGCAGGGCCACGCCCTGCGCGGCGTGCTTGCGCGGGGCGAGGACGCGTTGGCCGCACGGGTCGCCGACCTGTGGTCGAAGCGTGCCGATCGCTACAGCGAAGTGCGGAGCGAGGCCAGCACCTCGCGCAAGCATGTCGAGATGTACCTGGTCGGCGGCTGAGGCGGCGATAATCCCCGCATGACGAAGAAGCGAGCGACGCTCACCCACCTCGACCCCACGGGTCGCCCGGCGATGGTCGATGTCTCCGCGAAGCCGGTGACCGCGCGCCAGGCGCAGGCCGGATGCCGGGTGACGTTCCCGCCCGCGATCGCCGCACAGCTGCGCGACAACGGCCTGAAGAGCGCCAAGGGCGGCATCGTCGACACCGCGATCATCGCCGGCACGATGGCGGTGAAGAAGACCCACGAACTGATCCCGTTCTGCCATCCGCTGCCGATCGATGGCTGCCGCTTCTCGATCGACTGGCACGATGCACGCACGCTGCGGATCGAATGCACGGTCGGCACCACGCATCGGACCGGGGTGGAGATGGAGGCGCTGACCGGCGCCACCGTCGCCGCACTGACGGTGTACGACATGTGCAAGGCGCTGAGCCACGCCATCGTGATCGGCCCGGCGAAGCTGCTCGGCAAGCGTGGCGGCAAGCGCGACATCGGCCAGTTGGCATGAGCACACGGGTCGAAGTGTTGTATTTCGCCGCCTTGCGCGATGCCGCCGGCATCGCCAGCGAGCATGTCGACACCGGTGCGGCGGACCTGGCCGGGTTGTATGCCGAGGCGCGGGTACGGCATCCATTGCCGTTCGCGCAGACCCAACTGCGGGTCGCCGTGGATGGCGCGTTCGCGGGGTGGGGCGATGCGGTGCGGGCTGGTTCGACAGTGGCGTTCATCCCGCCGGTGTCGGGGGGCTGAGATGGCCCATTTCCGGCTATCGGATGCACCGATCGACGCCGTTGCGCTGCAGTCCGGCCTGCGCGACCCGCGTGCCGGCGCCTGCGCCAGCTTCGAGGGCTGGGTGCGCGACCACAACGACGGGCGTGCCGTTGACGGCTTGCGCTACGAGGCCTACGTCAGCCTGGCCGAAGCCGAGGGCGCGGCGATCCTGGCCGAGGCGCTGGAACGCTTCGACATCGTGCAAGCCACCTGCGTGCACCGCGTCGGCGAGCTGGCCATCGGCGATCTCGCGGTCTGGGTGGGTGCCAGCGCCGCGCATCGCGGTCCGGCCTTCGAGGCCTGCCGCTGGATCATCGACGAGGTCAAGGCACGGGTGCCGATCTGGAAGCACGAGCGCTATGCAGGCGGCGACGCCGGCTGGCTGCACCCCGGCCCGTGACCGGCTTCCTTGTCCCGGGGCGGGGCAGCCGCTAGACTGCGCGACCCGGAATGTCGCCGCGACGCGGCATGGCGGGTTCCAGCGGAGAGGTGTCCGAGCGGTTGAAGGAGCACGCCTGGAAAGTGTGTAAGCGTCTAAACCGCGCTTCGGGGGTTCGAATCCCCCTCTCTCCGCCAATTAGAATTCTAAACCCCTGATTTCAGGGGTTTTTTATTTTCTACCGCTGTGCGGTATGCCATCCAGTATGCCACAAGTGTTTGGTTCCGATTGGGTGGCTTTGTGGTCCTAAATTCCGACCTGCAAATGCTCGCGAGCGTGGGCTGACATGG
>DAOOCX010000017.1:0-3554 GCA_035408605.1 Thermomonas sp.
GCCGACGACAACGAAGAAGACGAGCACGAACGTCGATAGTCCGTCGCAGCGCGCGGGCACCGATCCGCCGGCGCGCGGCCTGCAGGGCGGCGAACGTGCGCTGATCGCCGCGGTACTTGCCTTGATCGCATTGCTCGCGGGCCTGGACCTGATGGTCGACCAGCGCGAGGGCGTGACGGCGTGGCACCTGCTGGTCGAGGCTGCGGTGGTCGGGGTCGCCGGCCTGGGCGCCTTCCACCTGCTGCGTGGTGCATGGCGCCTGCGCAAGCGCCTGGACATGCAGGATCGCGATTTCCTTGCGTTCCGGCAGCAGGCGGAGGCATGGCGCAACGATTCGCGGAAATACGTCGACGGATTGTCCCGCTCCATCGACCTGCAACTGGATCGTTGGACGTTGTCTGCCGCCGAGAAGGAAGTCGCGTTCCTGCTGCTCAAGGGGTTCAGCCTGCGCGACATCGCGCAGGCGCGCGGCACCTCGGAGAAGACCGCACGGGTGCAATCCAGCGCGATCTACGCGAAGTCCGGCCTGGCGGGCAGGTCCGAGCTGTCCGCCTTCTTCCTGGAGGACCTGTTGCCGCCCCGTGTAACCCCGCCGGACGATGCGCCCGGCGACCCGCAGCCGCGCTAGATCGGCGGATCCGGATCCGTCGCCCGCGATCCCTTGTCCCATGCGCAGCGTCTCCGGATCGCCGCGCAGGACGTCCGAACGTGGTGGCTGCCTTCGCGGGTGGGTTCCGCAATGGCGCATACTCGTGCGCCAAGTGGAGCACCTGCATGTCGCAGCACCATATCCCGTTGTTCACCTTCACCTTGGGCAGCACGGAGAGCATCAGCCCGGATGCATTGCGCGCGATGTGGGTCAACGCCAGCGGCAGCGGCAATGTCAGCGTCGGGCGCAGGAATCCGGAAGGGACGTGGCGCGACAGGCCGATCTATACCCTGTATGCGACGCAGGGCCTTGCCAACTTGCCGGAAGTCGAAAATCGCCTGCGTCGCGCGCTGGAAGTGGCGCACCTGCACGCAACGGTGACCAGTCTGCATTGACCTGACGCGCCGCCGGGTTTTTGCTTGAGGCCGCGCAACAGGGTGGCTTACACTGCGCGCGTCCTTGGGGAGTAGCCTCTCGCCGCCCCGGCGAGGCCCGCGTCAACATGCTTGGCCTCAATCGGCCGTGGCGCGTGCGATCCCGTATCTGGCAAGACCATCGACCACGACCCCGCCTGAAGGCCGGGGGAGCGTCGTGGTCATGCGTCCTTTCCCGGCCGGTTACTTCCAATGTCCGCATTCCTCACCGCCACCGGCGCTGTCGCCATCGCCGAGATCGGCGACAAGACGCAACTTCTCTCGTTCATCCTTGCCGCGCGTTTCCGCAAGCCGCTGCCGATCATCCTCGGCATCCTGGTCGCCACGTTGGCCAATCACGCGCTCGCCGGTGCCGCCGGTGCCTGGGTCATGTCGATGACCGGTCCCGGCGTGCTGCGCTGGATACTCGGCGTGCTGTTCATCGCGATGGCCGCCTGGACCTTGGTGCCGGACAAGTTCGACGAATCCGAGGTGCCGAAGGCCAGCCGTTTCGGTGTGTTCGGTACCACGGTGGTCGCGTTCTTCATCGCCGAGATGGGCGACAAGACCCAGATCGCCACCGCGGCGATGGCGGCGACGGAAGCTTCGCTGGTGGCCATCGTCGCCGGCAGCACGCTGGGCATGATGCTGGCCAACGTGCCGGCGGTCTTCATCGGTGATCGCCTCCTGCACAAGGTGCCGATGGGCCTGGTGCGCGCCATCGCGGCTGGGTTGTTCGCGTTGTTCGGCGTGCTGATCCTGCTGGGCGCGGGCAGCAAGCTGGGCTTCTGACGCCGGCGGACTTCGTCCCCGCTTCACACGATGCTCGCCGGGCCTTCGCGGCGGGCGTGCAAGGTGGCACCACTTATCCGCGAGGGGCAAGGCGATGGCAGCACAACAGATGCAACACCGCAATACGCGCAAGGGCAATCCGTGGCGGCTGGCGGTGTGGGGCGCGGCGGCAGGGTTGCTCATGGTCCCGGCCATCGCGATGCAGGTCGGTGCCGACGGCGTGCACTGGACGACATTGGATTTCGTGGTGATGGGGACGTTGCTGGGCGCGTGTTGCCTCGCCTACGAAGTGGCCACGAGGCTGTCCGGCAACACGTTGTACCGGCTGGGCTTCGCAGTCGCGATCCTGCTCGGGTTCCTGCTGGTGTGGATCAACCTTGCGGTCGGCATCATCGGTGGCGAAGCCAATCCGGCCAACCTGGTATTCGCCTGCGTGCTCGCTGTTGGACTGGTCGGCGCATTGATCGGTCGTTTCACGGCGGGCGGCATGTCTCGGGCGATGGTGGCGACCGGTATCGCCCAGTTGCTGGCAGGCGGCTACGCACTGGCGCTCGGTTCGATGGAAGGCGGCATGCTCAGCGCGGCATTCGCCGCGATGTGGTTCACGTCGGCCGCCTTGTTCCACAAGGCGGCGCGGTAACAACTGCAGGCGCATACTTCGGGCATCCCAGTCCCGGAGTCCTGCGCATGACCACGAAAGCCTACGGCGCCCACGCCGCCGACAAGCCCGTTGAAGCGATCGCCATCGAGCGCCGCGCTCCCGGCGCGAACGACGTGCAGATCGACATCGCCTATTGCGGCGTCTGCCACTCCGACCTGCACACCGTGCGGTCGGAATGGCCTGGCACCCTGTATCCCTGCGTCCCGGGCCACGAAATCGTCGGCCACGTCAGCGCGGTCGGCGGCGCGGTCAGCGGCTTCAAGGTCGGCGATGTCGTCGGCGTTGGCTGCCTGGTCGACAGCTGCGGCGAGTGCGGCGCCTGCCACGACCATCTGGAGCAGTTCTGCGAGAAGGGCATGATCGGCACCTACAACGGGCCGACACCGGATGCGCCCGGCCATACCCTGGGTGGATACTCGCAGCGCATCGTGGTCGACCAGGGCTTCGTCCTGCACGTCCGTCATCCGGTGGAACAGCTTGCCGCGGTCGCGCCGCTGCTGTGCGCCGGCATCACCACCTATTCGCCGCTGCGCCACTGGAACGCCGGGCCGGGCAAGAAGGTCGGCGTGGTCGGCATCGGCGGGCTGGGCCACATGGGCCTGAAGATCGCGCATGCCATGGGCGCGCACGTGGTGGCCTTCACCACCAGTGAATCCAAGCGCGAGGAAGCGCTGAAGCTCGGTGCCGATGAGGTCGTGAACTCGCGCGAGGCCGGGCAGATGCAGGCCCATGCGGGCAGCTTCGATTTCATCCTCGACACCGTGGCCGCACCACACAACCTGGACGCGTTCACCGGCTTGCTCAAGCGCGACGGCACCCTCTGCCTGGTCGGCGCACCGGCCAGCCCGCATCCAAGCCCGAGCGTGATGGGCCTGATCTTCGGCCGCAAGTCGATCGCCGGTTCGCTGATCGGTGGCATCGCCGAAACCCAGGAGATGCTGGATTTCTGCGCGGAGCACGGCATCGTGGCGGACATCGAGATGATCGCCGCACGGGACATCGAGCCCAGCTACGAGCGCATGCTCAAGAGCGACGTGAA
>DAOOCX010000017.1:3654-27281 GCA_035408605.1 Thermomonas sp.
CGCGCCGGATCCGACAGTTCCAGTTCGCGCAGCACCACGCCCGCCTGGGTGCGGTTGCGCACGCCCAGCCGTTCGAAGATCGCGGTCAGGTGGGCCTTGACCGTGCGCTCCTGCACGTCCAGGCGGTCGGCGATCTGCTTGTTGAGCAGCCCTTCCGCGACCAGGGTCAGCACGCGGAACTGTTGCGGCGAGAGGCTGGCCAGGCGCGCGGCCAGGTCGGCATCGTGCGGCGAGGACGTGGCGCGCGACACGCTGGCCCGCAGCATCGCCGGCAGCCAGGTTTCGCAGGCCAGCACCGTGCGGATCGCATCGCGCAGTTCATCGAGGCCGGCGCTCTTCGGCAGGTAGCCGGCGGCACCGTGGTCGAGTGCGCGGCGCACCACCCGCGGATCGTCGTTGGCGGACACCACGATCACCGCGACGCCCGGATGCTGCGCACGCACGGCAGCCAGGCCTGCCAGTCCGTGGTTGCCGGGCATGTGCAGGTCCAGCAGGACCAGGTCGACTTGTGGCTGCGCATCGAGCGTGGCCAGCACGCCGTCGAGGTCGCCGGCTTCCAGCAATTCGACCTCGCCCAGCGCATCGCGCGCCGCTTGCCGCAGGGCGGCGCGGAACAGCGGATGGTCATCGGCGATGAGCAGCGAAGGCATGGGGTCGCTTACTGCGCGGTCCAGCCACCATCGACGGGCATCGCGGTACCGGTGATGTTGTGCGCCTCGCGCCGGCACAGGAACACCGCCAGCGCACCGATCTCGGCGGGCAGGGTCATGCGCAGGCTGGGCTGCTTCTCGGACAGCAGGGCACGCACGCCATCGTCGCGGGTGCCGCCACCGATGCGTGCCTCGATCTGCGGCTCGATCAGCGGCGTTTCCACCCAGCCCGGGCAGATGCAGTTGACGGTGATGCCGCCGGAGTCGCGCGACCCCTGCGCCGCGTATTCGAGCGCGGCGACCTTGCTCAGGCCGACGACGCCGAACTTGCTGGCCACGTACGGGGCCTTGTCCTTCGATGCCACCAAGCCGTGTACCGATGCCACGTTGATCACACGACCAAAGCCACGGGAAGCCATCATCGGCATCGCCGCACGCATGGTGTGGAACGCTGAAGACAGGTTGATCGCGATGATGTCGTTCCATTTCGCGACCGGCATCTCGTGCAGCGGCACGGCGTGCTGGATGCCGGCATTGTTGACCAGGATGTCGATGCCGCCGCCGGACCAATCGGCCAAATCGCTCATCATCGCCTCGATCGCCACGGGGTCGCGCAGGTCGGCGTCGAAGTGTTTCGTTTCGCCGCCGCCCGCGGCATCGACATCGGTGATCGCCGCCGCGATCTGTTCCGGCGAGCCCAGGCCGTTGATCGCAACCCTTGCCCCGGCGGCGGCCAGGGCCTGCGCGATGGCCAGGCCGATGCCGGAGGTGCTGCCGGTCACCAGGGCGGTGCGGCCTTCGAGGAATCGATCCGTCATGTGTCTCGTCCGTGCTGCATTGCGTCAGCTGCATACGCTAGCAGGCCGGGCCGCAGGAAGGGGCGGGCTGGGCGTGGTACGAAGGTACGATGCGGGCGCGCCGCGTAGTCGCTAAGGTCGCGGCATGAACAGACTCCAGTCCTGCGCCTGCATCGCCGCCATCCTCCTGCTCGGCGCCTGCGCCAGCACCACGCCATCGGGAAGCCGCATGTTCAGCCAACCACGCAGCAGCGACCACCGCGGGCAGGACGACCTGCTTACCGCGGGACTGGGATTGCCCGGTCTGCGCGCGATGACGCCGCCGGGCTTCGCCGATGCCGCGCGTCCGACCCCGCAGGAATTGCGCCGCCGCGCATTGTGGGCGAACTGGCGCGGGATCGCCGACCTCGCGCCCGGTGGCGGTTATGGCGAGCTGTACGGCAGCGTGGCCAGCGTGCCCGGTCGCGAGTTCAGCGCCTTCGCGACGGTACCGGGAGCGCGCCAGCCGCATCGCGTGTTGCTGCAGCTGCCGGATGATTTCGACATCAAGAAACGCTGCGTGGTGGTCGCGGCCTCGTCCGGCTCGCGCGGGATCTATGGCGCCATCGCAGTCGCAGGGGCGTGGGGCCTCCCGCGCGGCTGCGCCGTGGCCTATACCGACAAGGGCGCGGGCACGGACTATTTCGACCTGGACGCCGGACAGGGCATCGATGCCGCCGGCCAGGTCGCGGGTGCCGATGCAGAACTGGCGTTCAAACCGGCGGCCGGTGGCAGCGGCGTCGCCTACAAGCATGCGCATTCGCAGGACAACCCCGAGGCCGACTGGGGCCGCCACGTGAGGCAGGCGGCGGAGTTCGCGCTGGCTACGCTCAACGAACAACTGCCGCAGCAGGCGCGCTTCACCTTCGCCAACACCCGCGTCATCGCGGTCGGCATCTCCAATGGCGGCGGCGCGGTCCTGCGTGCAGCCGAACTCGAAGGCGACTGGTTGGATGCCGTCGTCGCCGGCGAGCCCAACGTGCTGGCCCAGGGCCACGGCGCGCGCGATCTGTACGACTACAGCACCGAAGCCGCCTTGCTGATGCCTTGCGCCCTGCCTGCGCTGGGTTTGCCCGCGGCGCCTGGCGCGGATGCCAGGTGCGCGGCACTGGCTGCGCAGGGCATGCTCTCCGGTGCCGACTTGAAGGCACAACAGCAGGACGCACTGGCCAAGCTGCATGCAAGCGGCTGGACTGATCCAGCGCTTCGCGCGGGCTCGATCAGCGTCGGTTTCGACCTGTGGCGTGCGGTGGGCGTGGGCTATGCATCTGCCTATGGCCGCTACGCCCCTGACGCGCATCCCTGCGGCTACCGCTATTCGGCACTGGGCGTGGACCTGTCGCCGCGCGCCGCCACCGATGTCGAACGAGCATCATGGTGGGCCGATGCCAGTGGTATCCCGCCCGGCGCGGGCGTCGGCATCGTCGATCCCAATCCGGCGGCTGATCTTGGTTTGAAGGGATTGCAATGCCTGCGCCGCCTGTGGACCGGCGACAGCGCCGATGCGCAACGCGTGCGCGGAGGAATCGCCGAAACCCGCGCCGGCCTGCCACGCGCCGGCCTGCCGGTGATCGTGCTGCACGGCACCGACGACGGCCTGGTGCCGCAGGCATTTTCCAGCGCGCCGTACGTGGCGATGGCGCAGGCCGCCGGCCGCGACGTGCGCTACTGGCAGGTGCGCAATGCCCAGCATTTCGACGCCTTCCTCGGCTTCCCGCAGTACGGTGCCGTGTACCTGCCGTTGCTGCCGTATGTGTATGAGGCGCTGGATCGCGTGGACGCGCACCTCGATGGCAAGGGCGCATTGCCGGTCGACGCGGTTATCGCCACCGTGCCGCGTGCCGGCAAGCCGTTGGCCACCGATAACCTGGCGATGCCACGCTGATCGTGCTTGCCGGCTTCACGCCGGCTTTGGCAGTCTTCGGATCTGCGCGCGCGGGAGCGAACGATGAAGCAACGCCATTTCTCGATGCTGCGGGATTTCCATCTCGCCGACTGGTTCACCCTTGCCAATGCCTTCTGCGGCACCGGCGCGGTGTTCGCCGCGATGCGCTTCCTGCAGGACGGTGCGGCTTCGGAAGGAAATGTCCGCGACCTGCTGATCGGCATGGCGCTCATCCCGCTGGCCTTCGTGTTCGATGCCCTGGACGGCCGCATCGCCCGCTGGCGCAAGGTGTCTTCGACGCTCGGTCGCGAGCTGGATTCGCTCGCCGACGTGATCAGCTTCGGTGTCGCCCCCGCGGCCCTGGCCTATGCCTGTGGCCTGCAGGGCGGCTGGGACTGGATCGTGCTGAGTTACTTCGTGGGCTGCGGGGTGAGCCGGCTGGCGCGTTACAACGTGACCGCGGAGACGCTCGCCGACGGCGGCGACAAGGTGGAATATTTCGAGGGCACGCCGATCCCGACCAGCGTGGCCATCGTCGGCCTGCTGGCGTGGCTGGCCTGGAGCGATCGCATCGGCGCAGCCTTGCCGTTCGGCGCGCTGCAACTCGGGCCGTGGCAATTGCATCCGCTGGTGCTGGTGTTCGCGCTGTCGGGTTCGCTGATGATCAGCAAGACGATCCGCATCCCCAAGCCCTGAACCGCGCGATGGCGGTGTCACCGGCGCGTTGCTAGCATGCGGGCTCCCGCCGCGGATGAGCCGAGATGGCACACGACAGCAACGACTTCGAGGCGCTTGCGCGCCGTTACTGGGATATGTGGGGCGATGCAGCGCGTGCGGCGACGCCGGGCGTGGGCGGCTTCGGCGCGATGGGTTCGATGGGTGGCCTGCAGGGATTCCGCGACGCGATGGACGGCTGGACCCGCAACGTCGGTGCGGGCAGCAGCGGCGCCAACGATGTGCTCGGCCATTTCAATCGCCAGAACCAGGCCTGGTACGGCCAGATGCAGCAACTCGCGGCGCAGTTCGCCGGGCAACCGCACAGTGCGCGCGACGTCGCCGAGGCCTGGCGCAAGCTGGTCGGAGGCAATGGCAACGAGCTGTTCCAGGGCCTGTTCGACGGGATGCAGGGCCCTGGCATGCAGCAGTTGCAGCAGTGGAGCGATGCCGCGGCGCCGTGGCTGCAGTCGATGCAGAAGGAGGCCGCGACCACGCTGGGCATGCCCACCTTCGGCTTCGCCCGTGAACACCAGGAACGCCTGCAGGGACTGGCGCGCGCCCAATTGGACTGGCAGCAGGCCTTGGGTGCGTACCAGGCGTTGCTGGGCAAGGTCTCGCAGGATGCGTTCTCGCGCTTCGAATCGAAACTGATCGATCGCGAGGAGCCGGGGCGGCAGGTCGGCAGCGTGCGTGCCCTGTTCGACCTGTGGGTGGATGCGGCGGAAGAGGCGTATGCCGAGACGGCCCTGTCCGTCGAGTATCGCCACGCCTACGGCACCCTCGTCAACGCGCAGATGGGACTGCGCAAGGCCATGCAATCGCTCATCGAACAGAACGCCAGCATGGCCGGCCTGCCGGGTCGCACAGAACTGGACAGTGCGCATCGCAAGATCGCGGAACTGGAACGTTTGGTGCGACGCATGCAGCGCAAGGGGGACGCGGACGATGAAGCTGCCTCGCCACCTCCGGTGCGCAAGGTTGCAGCGAAGCCCGCACCCGCGCCGAAACCCGCTGCGCAGAAAGCCACTGCAAGGAAACCCATCGCAAAGAAGATTTCCAGGCCGGTCGCGAAGAAAACCGCGCGCACCTTGAAGACTTCCGGCAAGCCCGCCGCCAATCGCAGGACGCGCTGACATGACCGGACCCCTGAACATCACCGCGGAATCGCTTGCGCTGGAAGCCGACCAGTTCCAGCGCAAGCTCGGCGCGGGCCTGGGCACGTTGCGCGAGATGGACGACGTGCAGTTCGGCGTCACCCCGCGCGAGGAAGTGTGGCGCGACGGAAAGGTCGTGCTCTACCGCTTCAAGGGCGAACGCACGCCTACCGCGAAGGTGCCGATGCTGGTCTGCTACGCGCTGGTCAACCGCCCGTACATGGTCGACCTGCAGGCGGATCGCTCGCTGGTGAAGGGCCTGCTGGAGCGCGGCGAGGACGTGTACATCATCGATTGGGGCTACCCCGATCGCAGCGACAGGTACCTCACGCTGGAGGACTACATCGAACGCTTCCTCGGTGGTGCCGTCGATCACCTGCGCAAGGCGCACGGCCTGCCGTCGGTGAACCTGCTCGGCATCTGCCAGGGCGGCGTGTTTTCGCTCTGTTATTCGGCGCTGCACCCACGCAAGGTCAGGAACCTGATCACCATGGTCACGCCGGTGGACTTCCACACCGCGGACAACATGCTGTCGAACTGGAACCGCGAAATCGACGTCGACCTGCTGGTCGACACGCTGGGCAACATCCCGGCGGACATGATGAACCTCACCTACCTGATGCTGAAGCCGTGGCGGCTGTTCGCGCAGAAGTACGTGGGCATGGTCGACATCCTCGACGACAGGAAGGCGATGGAAGATTTCCTGCGCATGGAGAAGTGGATCTTCGATTCGCCCGACCAGGCCGGTGAGGCCTTCCGCGAATTCAATACCCAGTTCTTCCAGGAAAACCGCTTCGTCAAGGGCGGCGCGCAGGTCGGCGGCCGCGAGGTGCACCTGGGGCTTGTCGAGATGCCGATCCTCAACATCTTCGCCGAACAGGACCACCTGGTGCCGCCGGATGCCTCGCGCGCGCTCAGGGACCTGGCCGGGACGCGCGACTACACCGAGTTGTCGTTCAAGGGCGGCCATATCGGCATCTACGTCTCCGGTCGTGCGCAGAAGGAAGTGCCGCAGACCATCCACGAGTGGCTGGCCAAGCGCTCGCGTTGAACGACATGGGCGACATGCCGCGGTGGCTGCTGCGTTGCCTGCAGGTGCTGGGCGCGACGTGGACATCGCCGAACACGGTGCTCGGGCTGTTGGCAGGTGCTGCATCGCTCGCCCGCGGCGCGCATTGGCATTGGCGCGGCCAGGATCTCGCCCTGGTGTTCCATCGCGTGCCCTGGGGCAAGGGCGGGGCGCTGACGCTGGGCAACGTGATCCTGCACACCGGCGATACCCTCGATTCGCTGTGCCTGACCTATGCGCACCAGGCCGGGCTGGGCAAGGAAGCGCCAATCCGCATCGGCGACCACGAACGCGCGCATGTGTACCAATACATGGTGCTGGGCCCGCTGTTCCTGCCGCTGTACCTGGCGTTCGGCGGGGTGAGCGTGCGCAACCGCTTCGAGCGCGCCGCCGATCGCTACGCCCAGAGCGGTCGCGGTTGGTGGCCGTTCCGACGAACGGCATCCTGAACGGGGAACGCTTAGCCGATTCCTAACATTCGCGAGCGTAGCCTGTGCCCGTCGAAGAAAAACTTCGGGTTGCGCAAGGCTCCCCGGAAAATCGCTTCGGCATACCGGACCCGGTCCCCTCCAGGCGCAAAGCCCGCGAGACCGGGTCTTTCTTTTTCGCCCGGCGGCATCTCGCGCGCAAACGAAAGGGGCCTTGCGGCCCCTTCGGTTCGACACGATGCGCTGAACGCTTATTCGGCGTTGTGCAGGTCGCGCAATTGGCCGGTGACGCTGCCGTAGTAGGCCGCCAGGTCGGCGATCTGCTGGTCGGTCAATTCCTTCGCCTGGCTGCCCATCAGGTCGGTGGTGGTGCTGCCGCCGCGGTCGCCCGAGCGGTAGGCCTGCAGGGCGTGTTCGATGTAGTCGGCGTACTGGCCGCCCAGCTTCGGGTAGGTCGCATCGATCGGGCTGTTGCCGTCGGCGCCGTGGCAGTCCACGCAGGCCTGGCCGGTCGCGCCCTTCTTCGAGGCCAGCGCCTTGCCGGCCTCGATGTGGCCGTTCGGCATCCCGGCGGAGGACGACGCATGGGCGGTTTCGGTGGCGGCGTGTTCGCCTTCGGCCGCCTTCTCCGACCCGCCACAGGCGGACAGGGCAAGTGCGCAGGCAACGGCGAGCAGGGTCATGGAGGTCTTGGTCATGGCGCGGCTCACTTGATGCTGGACAGGTAGGCGGCGATGTCGGCGATGTCCTGCTCGGAGAAGCTCTCCGCCTGCGCCTGCATGGTCGGGTGCTTGCGCTTGGCGCCGCGGTATTCCATCAGTGCGTTGCGCAGGTAGACGTCGGACTGGCCACCCAGCTTGGGCACGTGGTAGCTCGGGTACGCATTCTTGTAACCGGTCACGCCATGGCAGCCGCGACAGGTGTAGGTCAGGCCCTTGCCGCGGGTGGCGTCGCCGGCCAGCGCGGCCGCGGGTGCGGCGGCCGGGGCCATTTCGGCTGCCGGGGCAGCAACGGCAGCGGGATCGCTGGCGGCGGGCGGGGTGGCGGCATTCTGCGCGGTAACGGCAGAGGCGACGAGCACCAAGGCAAGGCTGGCGGCGATCGACAACGGTCGCATCATGTGGCGGTTCCGGATTCGAGGAGCGGGTTGGATGCCGTGCAAGCGGCATGCATCGGGCAAGTATAGCGAGGGAGCCGGCCGCTTCATATTCGCGGCATGCGCATCGACGATCATGCGCGCGATCGCCAGACCATGACCTTCGGCGCATGCCAAGGTGCTGGTGATAGGTGAGATACTTGACTACAACACCAGACAGGCTCCTCTCCATGCACGACACCACCCAGGCCGCCGCCCCCCGCACCGGCCATTTCCTCCCCATCGCGCGCCTGGGCCTGCTGGCCATGATGCTGGCGCTGGCGGCCTGCAAGGGCGGCAAGCCGGGCGACGGCAAGGGCGAGGATGGCAAGGACGCGGCCAACAAGGGCCCCGAGGCCGTGCCGGTGGAGGTCGCCAAGGCCGGACGCCGCTCGATCGCCGCCAGCTACGCCGGCAGCGCGCCGCTGGAAGCGCGTGGCGAGGCGCAGGTGGTGGCCAAGACCTCGGGTATCGCCTTGCGCGTGTTCGCCGACGTCGGCCAGCAGGTGCGCGCCGGCCAGCCGCTGGTGCAGATCGACCGTGACCGTGCCGCGCTGCAGGTGGCGCAGGCGGATGCGCAGGTGCGCAAGCTGGAGGCCAACTACCGGCGCGCCTCGCAGCTCGTCGAGCAGAAAATGGTCAGCGTCAACGACGTGGAGCAACTGCGCTACGACCTCGAGAATGCGCGCGCCAGCCTGCGCCTGGCGCGACTGGAACTCTCCTACGGCACGGTCAACGCGCCGATCTCCGGCGTGGTCGCTACCCGCAACATCAAGCCGGGCAACCTGGTGCAGATCAACACGCCGATCTTCACCATCGTCGACAACTCGCGGCTGGAAGCGACGCTCAACGCGCCCGAGCGCGAGATCGAAACCCTGAAGGCCGGGCAGACGGTGCAGCTCAGCGTGGATGCGCTGCCGGGCAAGACGTTCGCGGGCCGCATCGACCGGGTGTCCCCGGTGGTGGATTCCGGCAGCGGCACGTTCCGCGTCATCTGCGCGTTCGACGGTGGCGGCCTGCTGCAGCCCGGCATGTTCGGGCGCATCCGCATCGAGTACGACCAGCGCGCCAATGCGCTGGTCATCCCGCGCACCGCGCTGCTGGAAGACGGCAGTTCGCCCGCGGTGTACACGGTCAAGGCCGACAAGGCCACGCGGGTCGCGCTGAAGCTGGGCTATGTCGATGGCGAATGGGTCGAGGTGCGCGATGGCCTGCGCCAGGGCGATCCGGTCGTGATCGCCGGCAAGGCGGCGCTGCGCGAGGGCAGCGCGGTGCAGGTGATCGGTGCAGGCGCGTCCACCAAGTCCGTCGCCACGACGGCACCGGCGCAGGCGGCCGCGCAATGAGTCCGGCGGAACCGAAGAAGGACGGTGCCTACGACCCGCTGGCGTCGCCTGGCGGGTTCAGCCTGGTCGAGTTCGCCACCCGCCGGCGCGTCACCATCTTCATGATGACGCTGACCCTGGTGCTGTTCGGCCTGATCTCGCTGGGCAGCCTCAAGGTCAACCTGTTGCCCGACCTCAGCTATCCCACGCTGACCGTGCGCACCGACTACACCGGCGCGGCGCCATCGGAGATCGAAACCCTGATCTCGCAGCCCGCCGAGGAAGCGCTGGGCGTGGTCAAGGGCCTGCGCAAGCTGAAGTCGATCAGCCGCACCGGGCAGAGCGACGTGGTGCTGGAGTTCGCGTGGGGCACCAACATGGACCAGGCCAGCCTGGACGTGCGCGACAAGATGGAGGCGCTGCAATTCCCGCTGGAGGCCAAGCCGCCGGTGCTGCTGCGCTTCAATCCGTCGACCCAGCCGATCATGCGCCTGGCGCTGTCGCCGAAGAAGGATGGCGGCAGCGATGCCGACAACATCCGCCAGCTGATGGAACTGCGCCGCTTCGCCGACGACGACCTCAAGCGCAAGCTTGAGCCGGTCGAAGGCGTGGCCGCGGTCAAAGTCGGTGGTGGCCTGGAGGATGAAGTGCAGGTCGACATCGACCAGCGCAAGATCGCCCAGCTCGGCCTGTCGCTTGACACCGTGATCAACCGCCTGCAGCAGGAGAACGTCAACGTCTCCGGTGGTCGCCTCGAGGAAGGCTCGCAGCGCTACCTGGTGCGCACGGTCAACCAGTTCGCGACGGTCGATGAAATCGCCAACATGCTGCTCACCACGCGCACCGCGTCGGCGGCCGGCGGCGGCTCCGAGCAGGCGATGCGCCTGGCCGCGGCCAGCGGCGACGCCAGCGTGATGGCGGCGCTCTCGCAGCAGGGCGGCAGCGCGTCGTCCGGCAGCCTGCCGGTACGCCTGCGCGATGTCGCCGACGTGCGCCAGGGCTACAAGGAGCGCGAGGCGATCATCCGCCTCAATGGCCGCGAGGCGGTCGAACTGGCGATCTACAAGGAAGGCGACGCCAACACGGTGTCTACGGCCGATGCGCTGGACGCCAAGCTGAAGACGATCCGCGAGCAACTGCCCGACGACATCGACGTGGTCACCATCGAAGACCAGTCGGTCTTCATCCGCAATGCCATCGGCGACGTCAAGCTGGACGCGGTGATCGGCGGCCTGCTGTCGATCCTGATCATCTTCCTGTTCCTGCGCGATGGCTGGAGCACGTTCGTGATCTCGCTGTCGCTGCCGGTGTCGATCATCGCGACGTTCTTCTTCATGGGGCAGTTGGGCCTGAGCCTCAACGTGATGTCGCTGGGCGGACTCGCGCTCGCGACGGGCCTCGTCGTCGACGACTCCATCGTGGTCCTCGAGTCGATCGCCAAGGCGCGCGAACGCGGGCTGGGCATCCTCGAGGCGGCGATCGTCGGCACCCGCGAAGTGAGCATGGCGGTGGTCGCGTCCACGCTCACCACGATCGCGGTGTTCCTGCCGCTGGTGTTCGTGCAGGGCATCGCCGGGCAGTTGTTCCGCGACCAGGCACTGACCGTGGCGATCGCCATCGGCGTGTCGCTGGTGGTGGCGATGACCCTGATCCCGATGCTGAGTGCGCTGAAGGGTCGCCCGCCATTGGGTTTCCCGGAGGAGGCGCGCGCGCCGGGCTGGCAGCCGACCAAGGCCTGGCAGAAGCCGGCCGCGTACACCGGCAAGGGCATCGGCGCGATGTTCCGCTATGCCTTCTTCAGCATCGCCTGGCTGATCACGCGGATCTGGCGCGGCCTTGCGGCGGTGATCGGTCCGGTGATGCGCAAGGCCAGCGACCTGGCGATGGCGCCTTACGCGCGCGCCGAACGTGGCTACCTGCGCATCCTGCCGAATGCGCTGGCACGGCCGACGCCGGTCTTGCTGGTCGCCGGCATCGCCTTCGCGCTGACCCTGGCGGCGGTGCCGATGCTGGGCACCGACCTGATTCCGCAATTCGCCCAGGACCGGTTCGACATGACCGCCAAGCTGCCGCCCGGCACGCCGCTGGCGCAGACCGATGCGCTGATCCGCGACGTGCAGGGCAAGCACGCCAAGGACGAGGGCGTGCGCGTCCTCTACGGCGTGTCCGGCACCGGTACCCGGCTCGATGCCAGCCCGACCGAGAGTGGCGAGAACATCGGCAAGCTGTCGGTGGTGATGGCCGATAACGAGGCCGAAGCCAGCTTGACCGAGGCGCTGCGCAAGACGATGCAGGCGCATCCGTCGGCGCAGGTCGATTTCAGCCGCCCGGAATTGTTCAGCCTGTCGCCGCCGCTGGAAATCGAGGTGGAGGGTTCCGACCTGGAGGGCATCCGCGTCGCTGGTGCCAAGCTGGCCGCGATGCTGCGCGCCAATCCGCACTACGCCGACGTGAAGTCGACGGTGGAGCAGGGCTTCCCCGAGATCCAGATCGTGTTCGACCAGGATCGCGCCGCCGCGCTGGGCCTGACCACCCGCCAGATCGCCGACGTGGTGGTGAAGAAGGTGCGCGGCGAAGTGGCCACCCGCTACAGCTTCCGCGACCGCAAGATCGACGTGCTGGTGCGCGCGCAGGAAAGCGACCGCGCTTCGGTCGACGACATCCGCCGCCTGATCGTCAATCCGGGCAGCGGCGCGCCGGTGGAGCTGGCTGCCGTGGCCGAGGTGGTCTCCACCACCGGCCCCAGCGAGATCCATCGCGCCGACCAGCGCCGGGTGGCGATCATCTCCGCCAACCTGCGCGACATCGACCTGGGCAACGCGATCCGCGAAGTCGAAGCGATGGTCGCGAAGACGCCGCTGGGCACCGACATCGACATGCGCATCGGTGGCCAGGGCCAGGAGCTCGGCGAATCCATCCGCTCGTTGCTGTTCGCGTTCGCCCTGGCGATTTTCCTGGTGTACCTGGTGATGGCCTCGCAGTTCGAATCGCTGCTGCATCCGTTCGTCATCCTGTTCACCATCCCGCTGGCACTGGTGGGCGCGGTCGCCGCGTTGCTGCTGACCCGCGCACCGGTGTCGGTGGTGGTGTTCATCGGATTGATCCTGCTGGTCGGCCTGGTGGTGAAGAACGCGATCATCCTGATCGACAAGGTCAACCAGTTGCGCGAGGACGGCGTGGCGAAGCGCGAGGCGCTGGTCGAGGGCGCGCGTTCACGCCTGCGCCCGATCATGATGACCACGCTGTGCGCGGTGTTCGGCTTCCTGCCGCTGGCGCTGGCCTTCGGTGAAGGCGCGGAAGTGCGCTCGCCGATGGCGACCACGGTGATCGGCGGCTTGCTGGTCTCGACGCTGCTGACCCTGCTGGTGATCCCGGTCGTGTACGACCTGCTGGACCGCAAGCCCGACGAGTTCTACGCCGAGCGCGGCCGGCGCGCGCGCAACGCCGCCGCGCAGGTCGCGGAAGTGCTGTCGCACGAGCACGACGCGCTGGGCGAAGGCGCCGACAAGGCCTGATGCGATGAATATCACCGAGCTGTCCATCCGCAGGCCCGTCACCACGATCATGCTGTTCGTGTCGATGGTGGTGATCGGCCTGATCGCGTCGTTCCGGCTTCCGCTGGAGGCAGAACCGGAAGCCACCATCCCGTTCTTCTTCGTCTCGCTGCCGTATTCCGGCTCGACCCCGGAGGAAGTGGAGCGCAACCTGGTCCGACCGGTCGAGGAAGCGCTGGCGACGATGCCCGGCATCGAGTCGATGAACTCGCGCGCGAACGCCGAGGGTGGATCGGTGCAGGTGCGCTTCAGCGACTGGACCCGCGACATCGCCATCGCCGCATCCGAGGCGCGCGAGCGCATCGACGCGATCCGCGACGACCTGCCGGACGATTTCCGCCGCTATTTCGTCTATCGCTGGAGCACCTCCGATCGCGAGGCGATCAGCCTCCGCCTGACCAGCCAGGTCGACCTGACCACCCGCGCCGACCTCATCGAACGCAGCATCAAGCAACGGCTGGAACGCCTGCCGGGCGTGGCCCGCGTGGAAGTGGAGGGTGTCGCCAAGCAGGAAGTGCTGGTGGCGCTGGACAAGGACCGCCTGACCGCGCACGGCGTGGCACTGAACGAGCTGGTGCAGCAACTGCAGACGGCGAACTTCTCGGTGTCCGCCGGACAGATCACCGAGGCCGGGCAGCGCCTGCGCGTGCAGCCCAAGGGCGAGTTGCTGGAGCTCCAGCAACTGCGCGACCTGCGCATCGACCGGCGCGGTACCCGCCTGTCCGACGTCGCCGACGTGGAGTTGAAGCCGCAGCGGATGGATTACGTGCGGCGCATGGACGGCAAGCCCAGCGTCGGGGTGGACATCTACAAGGAGCGTTCGGCCAACCTGGTCGACCTGTCGCGTGGCGTGCGCGCGGAAATCGCCGAGCTCGAGAAAGACCCGGCGATGGGTGGGATCAACATCGAAGTCACCGACGACCAGGGGCTGGCGGTGACCAGCTCGCTGCTGGCGCTCGCCGAGGCCGGCGGCATCGGCCTGCTGCTGTCGGTGATCGTGCTGTACGCGTTCCTGCGCCACTGGCCGTCCACGCTCATGGTGAGCACGGCGATCCCGATCTGCTTCGTCATGACCCTGGGCTTCATGTACTTCACCGGCATCTCGCTCAACATCATCTCGATGATGGGCCTGCTGCTGGCGGTGGGCATGCTGGTCGACAACGCGGTGGTGGTGGTCGAGAGCATCTACCAGGAGCGCGAGAAGTATCCCGACCGGCCCTGGCTGGCGTCGATCATCGGCACCCGCCACGTCGCCATCGCGCTGTCGGCGGGCACCCTGTGCCACTGCGTGGTGTTCCTGCCGATGATGTTCGGCGAGAAGAACATCATCACCATCTACCTGGGCCAACTGGCGGCGACCATTTCGTTCTCGCTGCTGGCATCGTGGCTGGTGGCGATCAGCCTGATCCCGATGCTGTCCGCGCGGATGAAGACCCCGCCGGCGCTGAAATCGCCGTTCATCACCGCGATGCAGGCGCGCTATGCGCGTGCCTTGCGCTGGACCCTGGGGCATCGTGGCTGGAGCGTGGCCGGCATCCTCGCCATCTCCCTGCTCAGCATCTATCCGATGACCCATACGCAGGGTGGCGGCGACGACAACGACCCCAGCGAGATCAACATCTTCTACCAGTGGAAGGGCGCGTATTCCAAGGAAGAGATGGGCAAGGAAGTGGCGCGGGTGGAGGCGTTCGTCAACGCCAACCGGAAGCCCTTCCACGTCGAGCGCGTGTACAGCCGCTACAGCGAGCAGGGCTGGGCGCAGACGCGCCTGTTCCTGGACATCGAGGATCCGGAGCAAAGCAAGAAGATCGCCGAGGACGTGCGCAAGGGGCTGCCGAAATCGGCGCGCGCCAACCTGGGCATCGGCTGGCCGGGCGGGCAGGGCAACGAGGGCGAGGGCATCACCTTCAGCCTGATCGGCGATTCCACCCAGACCCTGCAGGAGCTGGCGGGCGACATCCTGCCGATGCTGGCGCGCAACCCGAAGCTGCGCGACGTGCGCATCGACACCGGCGACGCCAACACCGAACTGCGGGTGCAGGTGAACCGCGAACGCGCGGCGGCCTACGGCTTCAGCGCGCGGGAAGTGGCGCAGTTCGTCGGCGTCGCGCTGCGCGGATCCTCGCTGCGCGACTTCCACCGCGAGGACGTCGAGATCCCGGTCAACGTGCGCTTCGCCGGCTCCGACGACTACGGCATGGAAGACCTGTCCACCTTCATGGTCCGCGCACCGAACGGCAGCGACGTGCCGCTGCTGGCGATGGTCGACGTCGGCACGTCGCCGGCCGCCACCTCGATCCAGCGACAGAGCCGGCAGACCATGCTGCAGGTGCAGGCGGGACTGGCCAAGGACGTTTCGGTCGAGGACGCGCGCAAGGCGATCGAGACCACCCTCAACGGCACGCAGTTCCCGCCGGGCTACAGCTACACCTTCGACGGCGCCGGCTTCAACATCAACTTCGACGGCATGGACCAGATGATGCGCGCGATCATGATCGCGCTGGTGCTGATGCTGGTGATCATGGCCGCGGTGTTCGAGTCGCTGCTGTTCCCGCTGGCGATCATGTCCTGCGTGCTGTTCTCGATCTTCGGCGTGTACTGGCTGTTCTGGTTGACCGGCACCGAGATGAACATCATGGCGGTGATCGGCATCCTGGTGCTGATGGGCGTGGTGGTGAACAACGGCATCGTGATGATCGAGCACATCAACAACCTGCGGCGACGCGGCCTGCCGCGCACCGAGGCGCTGATCGAAGGCAGCCGCGAACGCTTGCGTCCGATCATGATGACGATGGGCACCGCGATCCTGGCGATGATCCCGATCGCGCTGTCCACCAAGACCGCCGAGGGCATGCCGCCGTACTACCCGATGGCGCGCGCGATCGCCGGTGGCCTGGCGTTCTCCACGGTGGTCAGCCTGCTGTTCCTGCCGACCATCTACGCGATGCTGGACGACCTGCGCATGGGCAGCGGCAACCTGGTCCGCAGGGCGCGGATGAACCGCGCGCAGCGGCGTGACGCGAAGGCCGCTGCCGCGTGAGTACGGGCGGCGAGCTTCGCGGGGACGGGCGTCTCGCCGGCGCCCTCTACCTGATCGTCGTGCTGGCCGGCATGCACTGCCTGGCCTATGTGCCGGGACAGGTTGGCGAAACGCTCGCGCAAGCCTCGGCGCATGCCGGGATGTTCCGCAGCGGCATCGCCAGTTTCCTGGTGATGCAGGTCGCGTTCCTGCTGCTGCCGTTGGCGCTGTACCGGGTGCTGGGCGATGTCGACCGCCGTGCCGCCATCGCGATGGTGGCGCTGGCGGTGGTCAGCGTGCCGATCGGGTTGGTCGCCGTCACCCACCGCATGGAAGCGTTGGCGCTGCTCGACCAGGCGGCAGCAGGCACCACCGATGCGATGGAGGCCGCCTTCGCGCTGAGCCTGCAGCGTTACGGCCATGGCCTGCGCGTCGCCAGCCTGTTCTGGGGATTGTGGTTGCTGCCATTCGGCTGGCTGGTGCTGCGTTCCGGCCGGTTGCCGCGCGTGCTTGGCCTGCTGCTGGTGCTGGGTGGCCTGGGCTACGTGGCTCAGGTGTTCGGCGGCCTGGTGCCCGGTCTCGCGGAGGCGTCCTGGCTGCGCTACGTGCGCATGCCCGCCGCGTTCGGCGAGATCGGCAGCTGCCTGTGGTTGCTGGTGTTCGGCGCGCGTGCAGGCCGAGTCGACCCCGTGCGAACGGCGGCCTCGTGACCATCCCGGTGTCTCCGTCGCGCGAGCTCGCCGACCCGCCGCTGCCAACGCGGCTGAAGCTGTCCGCGTTGTGGGCCAGCCTGACCTTCTGCTACCTCTACGGCGACTACTTCGGCCTGTACAAGCCCGGCAAGCTCCAGCACATGCTGGAGGGTGCCGGGCCGATGGGGCCGACCAGCCAGGGCTCGTTGCTGTTCGTCGCCCTGTTGCTGGTGGTGCCGGGGTTGATGGTGTTCCTGTCGCTGGCGCTGCCAGCGCGGCCGGTGCGCTGGCTCAACATCGGCCTGGCGGTCTTCTACGCCGCGTTCGTTGCGATCACGATGCCCGGCGCGTGGTGGTTCTACCTGGCCTACAGCAGCATCGAAATCCTGCTGGGCGCCGTCATCGTGTGGCTAGCCTGGCGCTGGCCACGCACGGCCTGATCGGGTTCATCCCATCAGCTTGCCGATGATCGCGGCGCCGGAGACCCACACGCCGATCATGCTGCCGATGTTGGTGAGCAGGAACACCAGCACCACCCGGCACACGCGGTTGCGATACCAGCCGCCGAGCGTCTGCGCGTCGTCGCGCAGGGCCAGGAAATCCGGATAGGCCGGCTTGCGCAGGTGCACTTCGACCAGCGCACTGAACATGCCCGGCGGCAGGCCGGGGCGGAACGGCTTCAGCGGCGCGGAGATCGCCGCGGCCAGGATGCTGAGGACGTGGCCGCGTGCCAGCAATGCGCCCAGCCCCGCGAGTCCGCCGGTCCACACGACCCATTGCAGCAAGAGTTCGCGGCCCAGCTCGCGGCCGCCATTGAAATAGCCCCAGGCGATGCCGCCGCAGATCAGCAACATCAGGATGATCGTGATCCACGGGATGTTGCGCTTCTTGACCACGTGCGCCAGTTGCGCGGTGAGTTCGGCCGGTTCGCGCTGGTCTTCGGTCAGGTAGCGCGCCATGCCCTTGAGGTGGCCGGCGCCCACCACGGCCAGCACGTGCGTCGCGCCGTCGCTGCGTTCGCGCAGCTTGGCTGCCATGTACTGGTCGCGTTCGTCGATCAGGGTCGCATAGAGCGAGGGCGTGTCGCGCGCGAATTCGCCGAAGCTCGACTCGAGCATGTCGCCTTCCTTGAGCCGCTCGATGTCGTCCTCGGACACCTCGTCGCTGGCGAACAGTCCGCCCGCCAGGCCACCGACCAGCTTCATCCGGTCCCACCAGCTCAGCCCCTGCAGGATGCGGCGGAAGGTGATGCCGACATCGCGGTCGATCAGTTGCAACGACAGCCCGCGCGCGGCGGCCTCGACCGCGGCCGCCTTGAGCTCCGCGCCGGGTTCGATGCCGAGCTGCTCGGCCAGGCGGCGCTGGTAGGCGGCCAGTGCCAGGTTCGCCGCGAAGGGCGCGATCTTGCGCTCGCGAATGACCTTGACCAGGTCGAGTTGCGCCAGCGCATCCGGATGGGTGAGCGCCTTGTGCCGCTGCTCGTCCAGCTCCACGGCGACCGCATCGAAGCGTCCCGTGTCGATCGCCGCCATGACCGCATCGATGCTGGTCCTGGAGACATGCGCGGTGCCGAGCAGGGTGTAGTGCACGCCGTCGCGCTCGAGTTCGACGACGGGCTGCCCGGCGAAGGCGTCGGCGGCGCTGTTGGATTCGGTGGTCATCGTGCCTGCGGGTTGTCCGGGAAGCCGCCATTCGCATGGCGGCGGCGCAGGATAGACGGTTTCGAGCTGGCGAAGCGTGTGCGTTCAGGCCAGCCCGTAGGGCAGGTCGGCGGTGGAGACCACGCGTTCGCCGATGGACTCGCCGCGCAGGAAACGCAGCGCCGAGGCGATCACGCCCTCGTCGTCGGCGATGCGGTTGTGGCCAAGCCCGCGTGTGCTCAGCAACCGCGATTGCGGCCAGTAGCGCGCCCAGCGTTCGCCCTCCGACCACGGCACCTCGCGATCCTCGATGTCATGCACGATCAAGGCCGGGCGGCCGATGCGCGGTGCGTTGTGCTGTGCCTGCAATTCATCCGCGGAGAATCGCATCGCGCCTTCGAAGCGCGCGAACATGCGCCGGCCCAGGTGGCTGGCAAGCCACAGCAGGTTGGAGAACCGTTCGACCGCGGCCAGCGGATCCGCGGCGGGCGCGATCAGGACCGCGCGCTTCGCCTGCATGCCGCGGGCCAGGGCCAGCGCGGTCGCCGCACCGCCCAGGGAGTGGCCGATGACGGCCGCCGCAGGGCCGTAGTGTTTCGCGACTGCCATCAGGTGACAGGTGAAGTCGGGCAGGGTGGTGTGGATGCCACCGCTGCGGCCGTGTGCGGCCTGGTCGAAGGTGACCACCGCGTATCCGGCGTCCCGCAGCGGCTGGATCCAGCGCGCCACGCGGGTGCCGTGGCTTGACCAGCCGTGCGCGAAGAGGATGTAGGGCTGCGTGGCCGGATCGCCCCAGGCGTAGGTATGCAGGGTGATGCCATCGATACCGAGGTCGTCCTCACGGGCGCCGAGCGTGGGTGCCGCGCGTGCCCGCGAGCGGCTCGAGGCGAACGGCGTGGTGAACAGGCGGGCGGCCTTCGCCACCATGGCTTCGGGCGCAATGGGCCCGCCCAGCGCGAAGATCAGCCGCACCAGCGGCAGTTTCAGATAATCACGAACGGTCGTGCTAATTGCGCAGAGACTGGCAGGCATGACGGCACCTCGTGGCGGGATCAGGGGGAGGGAGCGTGGGCGGCGAACCAGCGTTCCAGCGCGCTGTCGCCGTGGCGGCGTGCCTGGTCGTAACCGAACAGGCCGGCTTCATGCAGCATCGCCAGGGGAATTGCGTACAGCTCGAAGGCGTACTGGTCGGTGTCGCCGTCGCGCAGGTGGCCGCAATCGATCGCCAGCTGCGCGGCGCGCTGCAGGGCCTGGCGCCAACGCCGTTCGTTGAGGACGACCTGGTCGCGGAGTGGTCCGGGACGGTCGTCGAATTCGCTGACGGAGGCCACCAGTACGCAACCACCGGTTTCCAGGCGTCCCCACTCGAACCAGTTGCGCATCATCGCGCGCAGTCGCGGCAAACCACGCGGCTGGGACAGCGCGGCACCCAGCACGAATTCGCCAAAGCGCTGGCCTGCCGATTCCAGTACGGCGAGTTGGAGGTCTTCGCGCGATCCGAAGTGGGCGAACACGCCACTCTTGGACATGCCCACTGCTTGCGCCAGGGGACCGATCGACAGGCCCTCGATACCGGCGAAGCGGGCGATCTCGTAGGCTTTTTCGATGATCGCGTCGCGGGTGGCGGCGCCCTTGCTGGTGGCGGTCAGCGGATTCATGGTCGAGACATTAGCACGACCGTTCGGATTTATTTGACCGTCTGTCGGAATAGCCTTGGCGAGCGATCAGTCCCGATAGCGCTTGGTCAGGTCGCCATAGGCATCGATGCGGCGGTCGCGCAGGAATGGCCAGATCCGGCGCACGTGTTCGCTGCGGGCCATGTCGACCTCGGCCAACAGGATCGTCGGCCCGGTGCCGGCCTCGGCGATGAATTCGCCCTGCGGCCCGAGCACGTGGCTGTTGCCCCAGAAGTCGATGCCGGATGCGCCCAGCGGCGACGGCTCGTGGCCGACGCGGTTGCAACTCAGCACCGGCAGGCCGTTGGCGACCGCATGACCGCGGTGGCTCAGCACCCACGCATCGCGCTGGCGGGTCTTTTCGGCCGAGTCGTCCGCCGGATCCCAGCCGATCGCGGTCGGGTACAGCAGCAGCTCGGCACCGGCCAGCGCCATCAGCCGTGCGGCTTCCGGATACCACTGGTCCCAGCACACCAGCACGCCCAGGCGTCCCACGCTGGTGTCGATCGGGGTGAAGCCCAGGTCGCCCGGCGTGAAGTAGAACTTCTCGTAGAAGCCTGGGTCGTCGGGGATGTGCATCTTCCGGTACTTGCCGGCGGTGCTGCCGTCGGCATCGAAGACCACCGCGGTGTTGTGGTAAAGACCCGCGGCACGCTTCTCGAACAGCGAGCTCACCAGCACCACGCCGTGTTGCTTCGCCAGCGCCGCCAGGCGTTCCGTGCTGGGCCCTGGGATGCGTTCGGCCAGGTCGAACTCGTCCACCGATTCGTGCTGGCAGAAGTACGCACCGTTGTGCAGTTCCTGCAGCAGGACGAGTTTGGCGCCGGACTTCGCGGCCTCGGACACGCGGGCCTCGATGACTGCGAGGTTCGCTGCGGCATCACCGTGGTTGCGTTCCTGGATCAGCGCGACGGGCAGCGTGTTGTACTTGGACATCAGACCAGACCCTCGGGCAATTGCATGGTGATGCAGTGCAGGCTGCCGTTCTGCCAGATCAGCGGGCGGCACGGGACCTGCACGATCTCTCGATCGGGGAACGCGTCGGCCAGCACCGCCGCAGCGGCATTGTCGGCGGGATCGCCATACGCCGGCATCAGCACCGCGCCGTTGACGATCAGGAAATTCGCATAGCTCGCGGCCAGGCGCCGGCGGCTGCCATCGGTCGCGATGTCGATGACCGGCTTCGCCCACGGCAGGGGAAACAGCCGATACGGCCGGTCCTCCCGGGTGCGCAACGCGGCGATCTCCTCGCCCATCGCCTTGAGGTCGGCGTAATGGGAATCCGCCGGATCGTCGCAGGCCTGGAACACGATGGCATCGCGCCCGGCAAAGCGGGCGAGGGTGTCGATGTGGGCGTCGGTATCGTCGCCCTCCAGTGCGCCGTGGTCGAGCCAGAGCACCCGATCCTGCCGCAACCAGCCGGCGAGCCTGGTGGTGAGTTCTTCGCGCGACGCATCGGGGTGGCGCTCGTGCAGGCACTGCCAGGTGGTCAGCAGGGTGCCGTCGCCGTCCGTGTCGATGGCGCCGCCTTCCAGTGCGAAGTCGACTTCGTCGCGCGCAGCATCGCCGAACAGTCCGTTCGCATGCAGACGCTGGACCAGTTGGTCGTCGTCGCTGGCCCCGTACTTGCCGCCCCAGCCGGTGAAGCGGAAATCGAGCAGGCGGAACGCGTCGCCATCGCGCAAGGTGATCGGGCCGGAATCGCGCAGCCAGGTATCGTCGTAGGGCACGGTGGCGAAGCGGACGCGATCCATGTCCACGCGGTTGCTGCGCAGGCGCATCTCCGCGTAGGTCTCGATGTCGTCGTCGGCCACGCAGATCACCACGCGCTGGAAGCGCACGATGGCCGCGACCAGCGCGATGTACGTCTCTTCGACCTCGGCCAGGCGTTCGGCCCAGTCGGTCTCGGCATTCGGCCACGCGATCAGGATCGCCGCCTGGGGTTCCCACTCGGCGGGGAAACGCACGATGTCTTGCATGCTGGCTCTTAGGTGGTGGGCGGCTTCGGCCCGATCTCGTTCGGGTCGGCCTTGGTCATCACCACGTCGATGACCTTGCTGCGCTCGAAATACACGGTGAAGGCCGGATAGGTCCAGCGGTTGATCGTCGGCCACTGGCGCTTCTGCCCGCCGCGCGGATCCAGGCGATCACTCGGTGCGCCGAAGCGGGCTTCGACCTGCGACATGGACATGCCACGGCTGGGCAGGTTGCCCGGCTCTTCCTGCACGCGTTCGATCAGCAGGACGTCGCCCTGCACCTGGGCCTGCTGGGCCAGGGCGATGGCGGGGGCGCAGACGAGCGTGGCGGCGAAAACGGACAAGATGCTGCGGGACAGACGGTTCATGGCGACGCTCCCGGTTGCAGGATGGTGACGACGGATTCTATGCCCGAATCGTGAACGGGCCGCGATGGCGTGGCCTTGGCAACGCCGGACAGCAGAAAGCCGCCTTGCGGCGGCTTTCGACAGTGCAACCCGGGCAATCGGCCCAGCGCTTGCGCGCCCTGGCCGTGCCGGTAAGGCTCCTCAGCGCTGGCGCGCCTTGAACCGCGGGTTGGACTTGCAGATCACGAAGACCTTGCCACGACGGCGAACCACCTTGCAGTCGCGGTGACGGTTCTTCGCCGACTTGAGGGAGGACAGGACCTTCATGACAAAACCTCGGCAAAAATGATGGATGGAACGGTTGGAGGAAGCGCAACGGCACGCCCGGAGAGGCTGCTTGCGAAGCGAAGCCGCGCATTCTAACGGGGTTTGTGTATCCGGATCAACAGCTTGAGGCGCATTCCTGCCGGATCGGACGGAATCGGCCGTCGGCACGGTCGCGCCGGCATAATCGCGGCATGGATCCCAACGCCCCCGTACTCACCATCGATGGTCCCTCCGGTTCCGGCAAGGGCACCATCAGCCGCATCGTCGCCCAGCGCCTGGGCTGGCATTACCTCGATTCCGGTGCACTTTACCGCGCCGTGGGCGTGGCGGCCGGCTGGGCCGACCTGGACCTGGACGATGCCGGCGCCCTGGTGCGCTGCACCTTCGACACCCTGGTCGGCTTCCGCGAGGGGGATGCCGGTGACCTGCGGGTGCTGGTCAACGGTCACGATGCAACGGACGAACTGCGCACCGAAACCGCGGGCGCGGCGGCCTCGGCGATCGCGGCCATCCCGGAGGTCCGGGCCGCATTGAAGGATCGCCAGCGCGCGTTCCGGCAATTGCCGGGGCTGGTGGCCGACGGCCGCGACATGGGCACGGTGATCTTTCCCGATGCCGGCCACAAGGTGTTCCTGACCGCGAGCGCCGACGAGCGTGCCGAGAGGCGCTATAAGCAGTTGAAAGACAAAGGGGTTTCCGTCACACTCGACGGTCTGCTGCGCGAGATTCTCGCCCGCGATGCCCGCGATGCCAGTCGCGCGGTGGCGCCATTGCGGCCGGCCGACGACGCCGTCCGCATCGACACCACCGGGCTTGGCATCGATGGCGTGGTCGCGCTGGTGCTGGACGTGGTGTCCCGCCCCCGCGCGCACTGAGCGCCCCGCACGGCAGAACCCTTCCACGCCCGCATCCCGCGTGCGTGGCGTCCATCCCACCATCACACATGGCGGAGCGCGTCCTGCGCGATGCCAGACCCCAGGTGGGTCGCCCCGTACGTGTGGGCGACCTGTGTATCCACCCGAGATTTTTCATGAATTCCGTAGCTACCGAATCCTTCGCCGAACTGTTCGAGCAGAGCCAGACCAACTGGGCCAAGATCAAGCCGGGCGCCATCGTCAAGGGCATCGTGGTCGACGTCCGCAACGACGTCGTGGTGATCAACGCCGGCCTGAAGTCCGAGGGCATCGTCCCGATCGA
>DAOOCX010000018.1:0-11899 GCA_035408605.1 Thermomonas sp.
ACAACGAGGACGCGATGGCCACCGACAAACTCGCCGACGGCATCCGCAAGTTCGCAGTCGACCAGCGCAAGCTGGAATCACTGCTGGCCGCGAAGCTGGGCTGAGGCATCGACGCATGCGCGAACGCCGTCCCCACGTCGTCATCGTCGGTGGCGGCTTCGCCGGTCTCTGGGCCACGCGCGCGCTTGGATCGGCGAAGGTGCGCATCACCCTGGTCGATCGCGGCAACCACCACCTGTTCCAGCCGCTGCTGTACCAGGTCGCCACCGCCGGATTGTCG
This sequence comes from Thermomonas sp., assembly GCA_035408605.1. Lineage (GTDB taxonomy): Bacteria > Pseudomonadota > Gammaproteobacteria > Xanthomonadales > Xanthomonadaceae > Thermomonas. Next base: position 281 of record DAOOCX010000018.1, read on the forward strand.
GCACCCGACATCGCCGCGCCGCTGCGCCATATCCTGCGCAGGCAGCGCAATGCCGAAGTACGGATGGCGACCGTCACCGGCATCGATGCGGACGCGAAATGCATCGCGCTGGACGATGGCACGTCGCTCGGGTTCGACAGCCTGTTGCTGGCCAGCGGTGCCACGCATGCGTACTTCGGCAACGACCATTGGGCCGGACACGCGCCCGGCCTGAAGACGCTGGACGATGCGCTGGACCTGCGCCGCAAGCTGCTGCTCGCCTTCGAGCGCGCCGAAGCCACCAGCGATCCCGCGGAGCGTGACGCCTGGCTGCATTTCGCCATCGTCGGCGGCGGACCCACGGGCGTCGAACTCGCCGGCACGCTGGCCGAGATCGCAAGGCACACGCTCAAGGATGAATTCCGCAACATCGATCCCGCGCAGGCGCGGGTGCGCCTGGTCGAAGCCGGACCGCGCGTGCTCGCGGCGTTCCCCGAAGACCTCTCGGCGAAGGCGAAGCGCCAGCTCGAAAAGCTCGGCGTCGAAGTGTCGACGGGCACGCCGGTCAAGGACATCAACGCGGACGGTTACACGCTGGGCGACACCGTCGTGCCCGCGAAGACCGTGGTCTGGGCGGCAGGCGTGGCGGCGTCACCGCTGGGCGCGATGCTCGGCGCGCCGCTGGATCGCGCCGGCCGCGTGCAGGTGCAGCCGGACCTCAGCGTGCCCGGTCATCCGGACATCTTCGTCGCCGGCGACCTCGCCGCTCTGAGCCAGGCGAATGGCAAGCCGGTGCCCGGCGTCGCGCCCGCCGCCAAGCAGATGGGCAACCTCGTCGCGCGAAATATCCGCGCGCGGCTGTCGGGCCACCCGACCACCTTGTTCGCCTACAGGGACTACGGCAACCTGGCCACCATCGGCCGCATGGCGGCGGTGGTCGACCTCGGCAAGCTGAAGTTCTCCGGCCTGCTGGCGTGGTGGTTCTGGCTGGTCATGCACGTGTTCTTCCTGATCGGCTTCCGCAACCGCCTGGTCGTGCTGCTCAACTGGTGGTGGGCGTACTGGAGCTACCAGCGCGGCGCGCGGATCATCCTCGGCGGCGACGCCGATGACGTGGATCAGGCGCGCACGACGCGACAGGCGTAACAACCCGGCTTGGCGTAGTGCAGGTGCAGGTAGGCCACGCGTTCGATCGCGAACAGCGCGGCGATGCCTGATTCGACGTCGCTCCCCGGCACGACATCGGCCCAGGCCATCATCCCGCGTGCGTCGTAGCCGCGCAGCGACAGCAGGCGCGAGCGCAACAGCGCCGGCACTTCGCCCACCGTCGGCCGCGCCTGCACGGCAGCCTCGCGCACGTAGATCGGTCCGGACGCGCGATACGGCGTGTCCACGCCATGGTGCAGGTACGGCACCAGCAACAGGCGTTCGCCCTCGACCGCGTCCTGCAGGCTGACCCGGCAGGGATAGTGCGGTTTGTCGTCGGCGACCACCCGCCGGATGCCGCGTGCGCGCAGTGCTTTGTCGTCAGCCGCGAAATCGGCGGCGAATGGCGCGACGGGCAAGGCAAGGATCCGGAATGTCATGCGGGTACTCCTGCGTGGGGACGCCAGCATCGCGATCCGGCGCGCCGTGCGAACTCCGTTTCTTGCGCGTGGCATGACAAGCGCGGACACGGCTGCCATCCTGTCGCCACCCCCGCCCGGACGGACCGACGTGGCCTTCGCCCTGCAGCTGTTCGACCTGGTCGGCATCTTCGTGTTCGCGCTCAGCGGCGGCGTGCTGGCGGTGCGCCACCGACTCGACCTGTTCGGCGTGCTGGTGCTGGCCTGCGCCACCGCGGTCACCGGCGGCATCGTCCGCGACGTGCTGATCGGCGCGGTGCCGCCCGCCGCGCTGGCCGACTGGACGCTGCTGTCCACCGCGATGCTGGCGGGCGTTGTCACGTTTTGCTGGCACGGCATCATCGAGCGCCTGCGCAACCCGGTGCTGATGTTCGATGCCGCCGGACTCGCCCTGTTCGCGGTCCTCGGCACCGGCAAGGCGCTGGCCTTCGGGCTGTCGCCGTTCGCGGCCACCCTGCTCGGCATCATCACCGGCATCGGCGGCGGCATCGCCCGCGACCTGCTGGTGGTACGCACGCCGGTGGTGCTGCAGCAGACCGAACTGTATGCGGTCGCGGCCCTGGCCGGCGGCGGGATCGTCGCGATCGCGCATGCGCTGGGCTGGCCGCAGGCCCCGGCGATGGTGGTCGGCGCGCTGCTCTGCTTCGGCCTGCGCTTCATGGCGATCCGGCGGGGCTGGCGGTTGCCGGTGGCGCGCGACGCCGACCAGGCCTGATCGCGCAAATGGAAACGGCCCGGATCGCTCCGGACCGTTTTCTTTGCATCGATTGCGCTGCGCTTACGCCGCGAACAGCGCCTTCATCTTCTTCAGCGCGTTGGCCTCGACCTGGCGGATGCGTTCCGCGGAGACACCGTATTCGTCCGCCAGTTCCTGCAACGTCACCTTGCTGTCGGCATCCAACCAGCGACGCTTGATGATGTCGCGGCTGCGTGCATCCAGCCGGGCCATGCCTTCGCGCAGCAGTTCCAGCTGGTTGTCCTCGTCGTTGGCCGACTCGTACGCCATCGCGGGATCGATGTCATTGCTGGCGACCAAGTAGTTGACCGGCGCCGGCGGCGCGTTGTCGTCGTCGGCATCGTCCGGGGCATCGAAGCCCACGTCGCGGCCCGAGAGGCGCGATTCCATTTCCAGCACTTCGCGCTCGGACACGTTGAGGTCCTTGGCGACCGCGCGCACTTCGTCCGCGTTGAGCCAGCCCAGGCGGGTCTTGCTCTTGCGCAGGTTGAAGAACAGCTTGCGCTGCGCCTTGGTGGTCGCGACCTTCACGATGCGCCAGTTCTTGATGATGAACTCGTGCATCTCCGCGCGGATCCAGTGCACGGCGAAACTGACCAGGCGCACGCCGACGGTCGGGTCGAAACGCTTCACCGCCTTCATCAGGCCGATGTTGCCTTCCTGGATCAGGTCGCCGATCTGCAGGCCGTAACCGCTGTAGCCGCGCGCCACGTGGATGACGAAACGCAGGTGCGACAGGATCAGTTCCTGCGCCGCGGCGATGTCGTTGTCTTCGCGAAGGCGACGGGCGAGACGCTGCTCGTCCTCGACGGAGAGGACGGGGATCTGGTGCACGGCGCCGATATAGGCCTCCAGCGAACCCATGGCGCTCGGGATCGGCAGGTTGTTGGCGACGAGGGCAGTGGACATGGTGGCTCCGTTCATGTGGGCGATATTAGCAGTCACCATCTGTGACTGCTAACCGTGCCGATAGTTCACTACTGTTGCATTCATGGAACGCTGGCGCGCCCGCGATCCCCATTGGGGCACAGGCCCCGTCAACCCCACGTGGGGATGGCTTGGCCCCGCCACAAGCCCTGGGATGTCGCGCCGGCTCAGGCCGCCGGTGCGGCCATGCCGGCATGCCGGAGCAGGGCATCGATGCTGGGTTCGCGGCCACGGAAGGCAGTGAAGTTCTCCAGCGCAGTGCGGCTGCCGCCGCGCGACAGGACCTCGGCCAGGAACCGCGCGCCGGTCTCCGCCAGCCGTGCGGGGGCTTCCTCGAAGGCCGCGTAGGCGTCGGCGCTGAGGACCTCGGCCCATTTGTAGCTGTAGTACCCGGCCGCGTAGCCGCCAGCGAAGACATGGCTGAACTGCTGGGGGAAGCGGTGCCAGGCCGGCGGCCGGTTGACCGCGACCTCGTCGCGGATGCGCTCCAGCAGCGCGGCGACGCTGTCATCCGCCGGGTCGAAGTCGCCATGGATGGCCATGTCGAACAGGGCGAATTCCAGTTGGCGCACCGTGGCCATGCCGCTCTGGAAATTGCGGGCCGCCAGCATCCGCTCGAACAGGTCGCGCGGCAGCGGCTCGCCGGTGTCCACATGCGCGGTCATCGCCTGCACCCGCGCCCATTCCCAACAGAAGTTCTCCATGAACTGGCTGGGCAGCTCCACCGCATCCCATTCCACGCCGTTGATGCCGGCCACCGGCAACACGTCGACCGCGGTCAGCAACTGGTGCAGGCCATGGCCCATCTCGTGGAACAGGGTGGTCACTTCATCGTGGCTGAAGGTCGCCGGCTGGCCGTCCACGCCCTTGCCGAAATTGCAGACCAGGTGGACGAGGGGCGTCTGCGTGCCGGCGGCAGTACTCCGGCGGTTGCGGCCGTCGTCCATCCACGCGCCGCCGCGCTTGCCGTCGCGGGCGTACAGGTCGAGGTAGAACTGGCCGAGCAAGGTGCCAGCGGAATCTTCGACCCGGAAGAAACGCACGTCGGGATGCCAGGTCGGCGCACTGTCCTGGCGCACGCGAACGCCATACAAGGACTGGATGACGTCGAACAGGCCGGCAAGCACCGTTGGCTCGGTGAAGTAGCGCTTCACCTCCTGCCCGGAATAGCCGTAGCGCGCCTGCTTCAGCTTGTCGCTGGCGTACGCGAGATCCCAGGGCTGCAGGTCGTCGATGCCGAGTTCGTCGCGGGCGAAGGCTTCCAGCTCGGTGCGATCCCGGCGCGCGAACGGCAGCGCGCGAGCGGCCAGGTCGCGCAGGAAACCCAGGACCTCGGCCGGCGACTGCGCCATCTTGGTCGCCAGCGAATAGTCGGCGTAACTGGCGAAGCCGAGCAGCGCGGCCAGCTCCGTGCGCAAGGCGAGGATGCGGTCGATGTGGCCGCTGTTGTCGAGCGTCGGCGGCCCGTGTTCCGAGGCACGTACGCCGCTGGCGCGATACAGCGCCTCACGCAGGCCGCGGTCGTCGGCGTAGGTCTGCACCGGCAGGTAACAGGGCATCTTCAGGGTTAGCGTCCAACCAGGCTTGCCGGCTTTTTCGGCGGTCACGCGGGCGGTGGCGACCACGTCGGCAGGCAGGCCGGACAGCCGCGCCTCGTCGTCGACGTGCAGGGTGAAGGCGTCCGTCGCATCGAGCACGTTCTGCGAGAACGTCGCCGACAACGCGGAGAGTTCTTCCTGGATCGCGGCAAAGCGCGCCTTGCCGGCATCGTCCAGCTCGGCACCGCCGAGGCGGAAATCGCGCAGCGCATTGTCGACGGCCTTGCGTCGCGTGGCGTCGCATTGGGCGTAGTCCGGCGATGCCGCCAGTGCCCGGTATTGCGCGAACAGCGCCAGGTCCTGGCCCAGCGCGGCGCCGAACCGGGTCAACTTCGGCAGGTTGGCGTTGTAGGCCTCGCGCAGTTCGGGCGTGTCGACCACTGCCTGCAGGTGCGCGACCTGCCCCCATGCCCGCCACAGGCGTTCGGTGGCGTCCTCCAGCGGCGTCACGAAGCTGGCCCACGTCACCGGCGACACGGTCTGCGCATGTCGCACCGCTGCTTCAGCCTCGGCCAACAGGCTGTCGATGGCAGGCGTGACGTGTTCGGCACGGATCGCGTCGAAACGCGGCAGGCCGGAGAAGTCGAGCAGCGGGTTGTCCATGAGGGGCCTGTGGAAGCGATGCGATGAAACCGAGATGCGTGCCTCCACGCCTCAATTCAACCAGGACGGCATCGCGCACGATGCAGCGCGGTCGGGAGACGGGCGTTCAACGGGACGCGGACAACGCCAGCGCGGCGCGCGATGGCAGTGCCCAATCCACCGGCGCCTGTCCGTTGCGGGTGAGGTACTCGTTGGCTGCTGAGAAATGCCCGCAGCCCAGGAAGCCGCGATGCGCCGACAGCGGCGAGGGATGCGGCGCCTTCAGCACGCGATGGCGGCGCGCGTCGATGACCTTGCCCTTGGCCTGCGCGTAGCTGCCCCAGAGCAGGAACACCAGGCCGTCGCGCTCGCGATTCAGCACGTCGACCACGTGGTCGGTGAAGCCTTCCCAGCCCTTGCCCTGGTGCGAGCCGGGCTGGCCGGCCTCGACCGTCAGCACGCTGTTGAGCAGCAGCACGCCCCGCTGCGCCCACGGCAGCAGGCAGCCATGGTCGGGACGCGCGAAGCCGACATCGCTCGCAAGTTCCTTGTAGATGTTCTGCAGCGAGGGCGGCACGTCGACGCCGGGCAGCACAGAGAAACACAGCCCGTGCGCCTGCCCCGGCCCGTGGTACGGATCCTGGCCGAGGATCACCACCTTCACCGCATCGAAGGGGGTCGCATCGAACGCAGCGAAGATGCTGGCGCCGGCCGGATAGATCGTCGCGCCGGCCGCCTTGCGCTGGCGCAGGAAGGCGGACAGTTGCTGCATGTCCTCGCGGGCGAACCAGTCGCCGATGCGGGATTTCCAGCTCGGTTCGATCCGGATGTCAGCCATGCATCGTGGCGGCCGGGCTCACTGCGCGCCCGGCTCCGGCAATTTCGCCAGGCGCAGCTGGAACAGCACCTTGGTCACCAGCAGGCGCTCCTCGATCGGCTTCAGCACCAGGTCATTGGCGCCATCGCGCAGCAAGGAGGCCTGGTTATCGCGGTTGTCGTCGCCGGTCATCATCACCATCGGCAGCCGGCGCTTGCCGTAACCGAATGCGGTGCGGATCTGCGCCAGCAGATCGTGGCCATTGAGGATGCCTTTCAGGTAGACGTCGCTGAGGACGAGATCCGCGCCGACGTCGCCATCCGTGCGACCGCGGAAACGGTGCAGGTGCTCCAGCGCATCCTCCACGCTCAGGACATGCAGTACCTGCATGTTCTGTCGTTCCAGCATGCGCTTGGTCGCCACCGCCACCACCCGGCTGTCCTCGACATACAGGACGCGCGCGCCCTCGATCGGCGCCGGCTGCACGTAGCCGCGGATGAACGCGGCCAGCGCACCGTGGCCCAGCGATTTGTCGAAGTAGTCGGTCACGTCTTCGGTGAACGCGCGCGACTCCAGCATCTCCTGCGCGTTGCCGGAGACCACGATCACCGGCACGTAGGCCTGCCCCTGCGCCTCGCGCACGCTGCGCGCAAGGGCGAGGCCATCGCCGTCGGGCAGGACCAGCGCGGTGGTCACCAGGTCGACCGCGCCTTTGGCGAGGGTCTCGCGCGCTTCGGCGATGCCGGCGCAACCGATCACCTCGGTGCCGGGCAATTCGCGCAACAAGGTGTCGCCGATGAGCTTGCGCACCAGCTTGCTGCCATCGACCACCATGACCCGTGGGGCATCGCTGACGACGTGACGAAGATCGTTGGCCATGTCAGCGCTCCACCGGGCGGGTTTGCCGCAGATAGTGGCCGGTCACCAGGCCGGCGCCCAGCCAGCCGAGCACGCCCGCAGCCGCGAGCACGGCGAGGGCCGGCAGCGGCGGCAAGCCCTGCAAGGCGAAATTGCTGCCGTAACGCGCGGCGAGGTCGGCCAGGGGTTCGCGCAGGGCGAGCCAGGCCAGCGTGAGCACGCCGAGCGCCAGCGCACCCGCGCCCAGCCCGTACCACGCGCCGAGATACAGGAACGGCCGGCGCACGAATCCGTCGCTGGCGCCCAGCAGTTGCAGCACGCCGATTTCCTCGCGCCGCGACTGGATGTCCAGGCGCACGGTGTTGCCGACGACCAGCAAGGCACCCAGGCCAAGCAGCGCCGCCAGCACCAGCACCGCGCGTCCACCGAAGCGCAGCCATGCATCCAGGCGCTCGCGCCACACCGCGTCGTGCTGCACGCGCTCAGCGTCGGGCAATGCCTTCAGCGACTCCGCCAGCAGCAATTCGTCGCCACGCGGACTGACCCGCAGCACGCTCGGCAACGCGGCGCGCGCCGCGTCTTCGCCCAGCGCATCGATCGCCGCGGCCAGGTCGTCGCGTGCGCGCAACTGCTGGAGCGCCTGCTCTGGGGCGATGAGGTCGACCTTCGCCACGTCGCCGCGTGCGCGCAGGGTGTCGGCGATGGCCTGCGCCCGGGTGGCGTCGATCTCAGGTTTGAGGAACACCGCGACATCGCGCGAGGACTGCACTTCGCCACCCAGTCGCTGCAGGTTCTGCAGGACCACCCACAGGCCCAGCGGCAGCGCCAGCGCGACGGCCATCACGCCTACCGTGAGCAGGGTCGCCCACGGCTTGCGCAACATGCGACCCAGGCTGGCGACGATGCTGAAGCCGTGGTGGTCCAGCCACGCACCGAAGCGACTGGCCTGCACGTTCGGCGATGCCTGGTCATTCATCCGCCAGGTCCTCCGGCGAGATGTCGTCCAGCAACTGGCCGTGGTCGAGCACCAGCACGCGCTTCTTCATCCGTTTGACCAGGCCCAGGTCGTGGCTGGCCACCAGCACGCTGGTGCCGCGCTCGGGCAGCGAGGCGAACAGCGCCATGATCTCGGCGGACAGCGTGGGATCGAGGTTGCCGGTCGGCTCGTCGGCGATCAGCAGGGTCGGTTCGGCGACCACCGCACGGGCGATGCCGACGCGCTGCTGCTCGCCGGCGGACAGCTGCGAGGGCAATGCCCGGTCGCGCGCGCCCAGGCCGAGGCGTTCCAGGATCGAGCGCACGCGCTTGCCGGTTTCCGCGCGCTTCATGCCGCGCAGGACCAGCGGCAGGGCGACGTTCTCGGCGACGCTGCGGTCCATCAGCAACTGGTGGTTCTGGTAGACCACGCCGATGCTGCGCCGATGCCGGGCGATGGCACCACCGCGCACCTTCAACAGGTTGCGGTCGCCGAACAGCACCGCGCCGCGACTGGGCCGCTCGGCCAGCTGGATCAGCTTGAGCAGGGTGCTCTTGCCCGCGCCGGAATGGCCGGTGACGAACAGCATCTCGCCCGCGTCCACGGCGAAGCTCACCTCGGACAGGGCCGTGTGGCCTCCGGGGTATTGCTTGCTGACGCTGTCGAAACGCAGGACCGTCATCGCGGGGGATCGTGAGCGGGCGGACAGGGAGTATCGCCCGAGCCGCCGGCCGCGGCCAGCATGATGGCTGGCGTCAGCCGCCGACCAGCGACTTGATGCGGCGGCCGATCCGGCTGAACAGCGACGGCTTGTCGCCACCCGCTGCCGGAGCGGGCGCAGTCTTGTCGCCTGCCGGCAGCGGTGCGTTCGGCGTGGTGCCGGCCTCGCCTTCCAGCGGGCGGCCGTGGCGACGGCGGCGACGCTTGCGCGGCTTGCGCGCGTCGTCCTCGATGCCGGTGCTCGGCGCTGCCGGCTGCGCGAGTGCCGCGGTGGCCGGCACCGCGGCATCGGCAACGACCGTGCCGGTCACCGTGGCAGCGGCCGCCACGTCGCCCTCGACGCGTGGCTTGCGCGGCGGACGCGGGCCACGCGCCGGACGATCGCCGGAACGTGGCGCGGACGAGGAACGCTCGCCGCTGCGAGCGCCGCCGCTGCGCGGACCACCACGGCCCCCGCCACGCTTGGCGTCCTCGGCCGCGCGCGCCTCGCGCACTTCCTTGAAGATCTCGCCGATGCTCTCGCCGTCTTCGGCATTCGCCTCCACGCCTTCGCGCGGCTTGCGCGGCAGCGCCACCAGCATCTCCGGGGTGACGTGCTCGCCCGGGATCTTCTGGTCGATGTAGGCCTCGATGTCGGGCAGCGACATGCCGTAGCGCTCGCAGGCGAAGCTGATCGCGTCGCCCTCTGCTCCCAGGCGGGCCGTCCGGCCGATGCGGTGCACGTAGTCCTCGGCATCGAACGGCAGGTCGTAGTTGTAGACGTGCGACACGCCGTCGATGTGCAGGCCGCGCGCGGCCACGTCGGTGGCGACCAGGATTTCCAGCTGGCCGGCCTGGAACTTCTTCAGCAACGATTCGCGCTTCTTCTGCGGCACGTCGCCGCTGAGCACGCCGACCCGGTAGCCGGCCCGTTCCAGGCCGCGGGCCACGCGCTCGACGAACGCCTTGGTGTTGACGAAGACCATCGTGCGCGCGCCTTCGCTGCGCGACAGCAGGCCGATCAGCAGCGGCAGCTTCTCCTCGTCGGCCGGGTAGTACAGCTTCTGCCGGACTTTGGCCGCGGTGATGAACTCGGTTTCGACCACCAGCTTTTCCGGCTCGTTCATGTGCTCGTAGGCCAGCTCCAGCACGCGATGGCTGAGGGTGGCGCTGAACAGCAGGGTCTGCCGGGTGGTGCGCTCCGGCATCCGCCGCAGCAGGAAGCGGATGTCCTTGATGAAGCCCAGGTCGAACATGCGGTCGGCTTCGTCCAGCACGCACATCTCGCAGGCGTGCAGGCTCACCACCTTGTGCTGCTTGACGTAGTCGATCAGCCGGCCCGGGGTGGCGATGATCACGTCGGCACCGCGCTGCAGCAGCTCGCGCTGCTTGTCGTAGTCCACGCCGCCGTACACCAGGGCGAACTTCAGGCCGAGCTGGTCGCCCAGCTTCACCGCGTCCTTGTGGATCTGGATCGCCAGCTCGCGGGTCGGCGCCAGGATCAGCGCGCGCGGGTCCTCGGCCTTGCGATCCGCCAGCGCCGGGCGCTTGAGCAGGCGATCGACGACCGCGACCAGGAAGGCCAGGGTCTTGCCGGTACCGGTCTGGGCCTGGCCGGCGACGTCGCGGCCATTCAGCGCCAGCGGCAGGGTCAGGGCCTGGATCGGGGTGCAACGGGTGAAGCCGGCGGCTTCCAGCCCGGCGATCAGCGCCGGATGCAGGTCGAACGAGGAAAAGGTGACGTCGGTCAACGGCTTGTCGGACATGGGCGGCCTCCGGCGGGATGACGCCGCGTTCCAGGGGACGCCGCGATCCGCGCTTGCATGAATTGGGGGCAGCCAAGCAGACTGCCGGGACAGGTTCCGGGTCTGGTCATTCCCGGCACGGCACCCGCCTTGGTTCGGGCGGGATGCAACCCCATCATTCTATCACCCCCCGGCCGGCGCGCCCTTGCGCACGGCCCCGCGAGCCATTGGAGCCACCATGAGCGATACCGTCCTGCACGCCACCGACGCCGACTTCGACCACCAGGTCCTGGCCTCAGACCAGCCGGTGCTGGTCGATTTCTGGGCGCCCTGGTGCGGCCCGTGCAAGATGATCGCGCCGGCGCTGGACGACCTGGCCGGCACCTACGCCGGCCGCGCCAAGATCGTGAAGGTCGATGTCGACCAGAACCAGGCTACCGCGCTGAAGTACCACGTGCGCAGCATCCCGATGCTCCTCCTGTTCAAGGGCGGCCAGGTGCAGGCGACCCAGATCGGCGCGGTGGGCAAGGCGCAGCTGGCGCAGATGATCGAGAAGTCGCTGTAAATTCGACGGACGTAGCCCGGGCAAGCGCAGCGCACCCGGGAACCGCCTTGCAACCCGGACGCGGCCTTCGGCCTTGTCCGGGCGACTGAACCCCCGAACGACCCCAACTTGCGCGCGATGCCGCGCCAGTGCTAGTTTTCCGCTGAACCCGGCGCCGCTCCACCGCGGAAACACCGCCCTCGGGCCCGCCGCACCCCTTCTGATCCACTCCCCACGACCCCGCCCGCAATCCGCGGGCGCTCGCAACGCAAGCGAGGATTTTTCCCTTGTCAGACCCGACCAACGACGCCGGCGAACCCGCCGAGAAGCGCGTGCGCAAGACCCGCGTGGCCAAGACCGCCGCGCCCAAGGACAGCTTGACCATCCCGCCCCTGGAAGCCGCTTCGGCCGCCCCGCCAGCGGCACCGGCAGCAACGCCGGCCCCACCACCGGCCGTCGCGCCGCCCTCGGCGCCCTCGGCGCCCGCGCCCGCCACCGCCTCCCATGCGACCCACGAAACGCCTGCGCCGTCG
>DAOOCX010000018.1:11999-26990 GCA_035408605.1 Thermomonas sp.
GGCGCCCGCGCCCGCCACCGCCTCCCATGCGACCCACGAAACGCCTGCGCCGTCGGCAACGGCAACGGGATCGACGGACGGCAGTGATGCCGGCGGCAACGCCCAGCAGCATGGCCAGCAGGGCCAGCACCAGAACCGCCACAACCACCCGAACAACCAGAACGGCGAAGCTGGCCAGCAGGGCAATCGCCGCGACCGCTTCAAGAACCGCCGCGACCGCAATCGCGACCGGCCGCGGGACCAGCAGGGCTTCCCGGACGACAACGGCGGCGGCAACGGCGAGGGCTTCGTGCCGCGCCCACACCCCCAGGTGCCGGAAGGCTTCCCGACCTATTCGCTCGGCGACCTCAAGCGGATGCCGGCGCACAAGCTCCTGGAAATCGCCGACCAGCTCCAGATCAGCGAGGGCGTGGCCCGCGCGCGCAAGCAGGACATCATCTTCGGCATCCTCAAGGTGCTGACCCGCCACGGCGAAGGCGTGGCCGCCGACGGCGTGCTGGAAATCCTGCCGGACGGCTTCGGCTTCCTGCGCGCGGCCGAGGCGTCCTACCTGGCCGGCCCGGACGACACCTACATCAGCCCCAGCCAGATCCGCCGCTTCAACCTGCGCACCGGCGACCACATCTCCGGGCGCATCCGCTGGCCGAAGGACGGCGAGCGCTATTTCGCCCTGAACATCGTCGACACCATCAACGGCGAGCCGCTGGAAGCGTCGAAGAACAAGGCGCTGTTCGAGAACCTGACCCCGCTGTTCCCGCGCAAGAAGTTCAAGCTGGAACGCGGCGACGGATCGAGCGAAGACATCACCGGGCGCATCCTCGACCTGATGGCCCCGCAGGGCAAGGGCCAGCGCGCCCTGATCGTCAGCCCGCCGAAGGCCGGCAAGACGATGATGATGCAGCAGATCGCCAGCGCGATCAGCTACAACCATCCCGACGTGCACCTGATCGTGCTGCTCATCGACGAGCGCCCGGAAGAAGTCACCGAGATGCAGCGCACCGTGCGCGGCGAGGTGATTTCCTCGACCTTCGACGAGCCCGCGGCGCGACACGTGCAGGTCGCCGAGATGGTGATCGAGCGCGCCAAGCGCCTGGTCGAGCACAAGAAGGACGTGGTGATCCTGCTCGACTCGATCACCCGCCTGGCCCGCGCCTACAACAACGTGCTGCCCAGCTCCGGCAAGGTGCTGACCGGCGGCGTGGACGCCAACGCGCTGCATCGGCCGAAGCGCTTCTTCGGCGCCGCACGCAACGTCGAGGAAGGCGGCAGCCTGACCATCATCGCGACCGCCCTGATCGACACCGGCAGCGCGATGGACAAGGTGATCTACGAGGAGTTCAAGGGCACCGGCAACAGCGAAGTGCACCTGGACCGCCGCATCACCGAGAAGCGCGTGTACCCGGCGATCGGCGTCAATGCCTCGGGCACCCGCCGCGAGGACTACCTGATCGAGCCCGACCTGCTGCAGAAGATCTGGATCCTGCGCAAGCTGCTGCACCCGATGGACGAGATCGCGGCGATGGAATTCCTGCTCGACAAGATGAAGAGCACGAAGTCCAACGACGAGTTCTTCGGTTCGATGAAGCGCTGAAGCCAGCCCGCATCGATCATGGAAAAGCCCCGCTCCGCGGGGCTTTTTCGTTGCCGCCTGCACGGACGTCCGGGTCAATCCGACACGCTGTCCAGGTCCGCTTCCATGTAGCGCCACTCGCCATCGGCGCGCGTGAGCGACACGCGTCCACGGCGCAGGATGTCGTCGCGATCCTTGCCCTCGACCCACAGCACGGCGTCATCGCCGTCGATGCGGCCGCGCAGCACCCTGGCTTGCACCGGGGTCCCGTCGCGCAGGTCCTTGAGCGCCGCCTTGACATCGCTTTCGTCGTCGGACTTGATCCGCCAGGCGTTGTAGTCGCCCCCGACCAGCCTGCGCAGCACCGCCAGGTCGCCCTTGGCCACCGCGGTCGTCCACGCCCGATAGGCCTTGCCGGGCTCACCGCCGTCGGCGGGCAGGGCGGTGCCCGGTGGCGGGGTGATCGCGACGTCGAACGTCAGGTCGAAGTCGTAGGTTTCGCCGAAGAAGTCGTCCGGTTCCGCCAGCACCCAGCGCCCGGCGATACGGCCCTTGGGCGCCGGGTCAAGCTTGAACACGCCGTAGCCCGAGGAATTGAACGAGGCACTGGGGTTGTTGTGGGAGAAGTAGAGGCCGCATTCGGCGCCCTCGGCATTGATGCAGATGCGCACGTAGCCGGCGCTGCCGTCGCCCAGTTGTTCCTCCGCCGCGGAGCTGGGCTGGAAGGCGGACGCGACCTTGCGGGCATCCATCGGCACGCTGCTCAGGTAGACATAGGTCTGCGCGCTGGCGGCGTCGCCGTCCTCGTCGACGGTCACCGCGATGACGTGCTTCGCCTCCAGGCGCACCTCGCCCTTGCGGAAATGGCCGCTGCCGCGATCCGCGGCAGTCGCGACGAGGGCCGCGCACAACAACGCGGCCCCGAAACCGATTTGCACGATGCTGCGCATGGCCTTGCCCCGATCTGCCGTGGATACAGGCTGCAACGCAGGGCAGGCGGCACAGCGGCCGCCGCCGCGGGGGGGGGGGCGCTCAGCCAGCGGGGATGGGCGTGACCTTGACGGGGGAATTGGTGGCGATGGGCAACGGTCCGCCCGGCCCCGAGGCGGCGACGCATTCCTTCGATTCCAGCGCGCGCGCCTCCAGTTGCTCCCGGTACTCGTCGTTGCTGCGCGGCCCGCTCTTCGCGGACGACAGCATGAAACTCACCGGGAACCTCATCTCGGTGGACACCGGCCTCCCGCCGACCTGCTCCGGCTGGTAGCGCATGCCTTCGATCCAGCTGGTCAAGGTGGCGCGGAAGGGCTTCACGAAGCGGCCGAGGGTGCCCTCCATCGGTTCGATCGAGGCAAGCCGGGTGGTGCCGTCGGCCTGGATCGAATAGGTCACCCGGAACGTGCCTTCCGCGCCGCGCCGCCGCAGTTCGAACGGATAGTCCGGCGGAGGGATGAACCACGGACCCTGGGAGACGAGGGCCGGCCCGTTGCCCTTGAAGTCCAGGCCCAGGCGGTAGCCCTCCGCGGCCGGGATCGCACAGGCGCCGACCTTGACGAAGGTGACGGCCGACGCAGGCACGCCGTCCACCTTGGCGGGCTCGTACTGCCAGGAGGCGACGCGCTTCTCGATGAAGGCGCGGATGGCCACCGGCAGGTCGGCCGGCGCTTCGACCTTGACCGGCTTGCCCGCGGCGTCCACCTCGACGCGCACGGACGCATTGAAGGCCACCACGTCCGGCTTGGCCGGGTCGTCGGCCGCGATCGCCGGCGAGGCCGCCATGCAGGCGATCGCGACACACAGCATCGGGGTCTTCATGCTCAGCCCAGCGGGGTGACGAGGGTCGCGCCCTGGCGCAACGGATACACGCCGTTGTCGGGCAGCGCGTCGGGGCTGCCCGCGGTCTTCAGTTTTTCCTGCGCCCAGGGCATGTCCGTGTTGCGCGGGCCGGGGATGTAGGTATCCCAACCGCCCTCGTTGCGGCGCCTGTCGCTGGGCCTGCCCAGGACGAACTCGACGGGGACGCGCACCAGCCAGCTGTCGTCGTCCGCGCCCTCGCCCGTGGTCGGCACGGCGAAGGACCAGCCGCGCGCAACCCGCAGGGCCGCCATCGTGAACTGGTCGCGCAGGCTGTCCATCTCGTTGGCGGTGCCGGCGACGCGCAGGTTGACCTGCTCCGCGGCGACATTGGCCACCTTGCCGTCGCGACCGACCTGCACCACCAGGTAGACCGTGCCCTGGCCACCCATGCGCAGTGCGCTCTTGGGGAATTGCGGGGGAGACAGCTTGATGCCCGCCGGGTTGTCGGTCTTCGGGACCGCATCGGTGCTGCCGAAATAGCTGCTGGCGATGGCCACGCTGACCTGGTCGCCTTCGGCGCGTTTGGCGACCAGCCGCAGGTGCATCGGCACCTTGGCATTCACCGGCGCGCCATCGACGAGCACCGGCTGGAAGCGCCAACCTGCTACCGCCTTGCCGACGAAGGCGGTGAGCGCGTCGCCCAGCGGCGCTTCGGGATCGAGGGTGTGGGCGATGACGCTGCCGTCCTTGCCGATGGTGATCGTGCCCGACACCTGCAGGCTGGATTCGGCCTGCTTGCGCACCGCGGCGGCGCCACGCGAACCGGACAGTGCCGGCATCGCCAGCAGCAATCCGCCCAGCAAGGCGATGGCGGCCATCAGACGCATCTTCATCGTGCAACCTCCCTGTATGACGGCCGGAGTATGCCAGTGCCGGCAACAGCCCTGATCGCCGATACTGAAGTCCCTGAACGGAGTCATCCGGCATGCACGGCGAAGGCCTCGAGCTCGCACTGGTATTCCTGCTCGCGGCGGTGGTCGCGGTGCCGGTGTTCAAGCGCTTCGGGCTGGGCGCGGTGCTCGGCTACCTGGTCGCAGGTGCGTTGCTCGGGCCGCACGCGCTGCGGCTGGTGCGCAACCCGGAGCCGGTGCTCGCCGCCAGCGAGATCGGCGTGGTGATGCTGCTGTTCGTGATCGGGCTGGAACTGTCGCTGCCGCGCCTGAAGGTGATGCGCAGGCCGATCTTCGGCGTCGGCGGCCTGCAGGTGCTGCTGTCGGGGCTGGCGCTGGGCGCGCTGGCGATGTCGCAGGACCTGGGCTGGAAGGCGGCCCTGGTGGTCGGCCTGGGCCTGGCGCTGTCGTCGACCGCGGTGGGCCTGCAACTGCTCTCCGAGCGCAAGGAACTCACTGCGGAACACGGGCGGCTGGCCTTCGCCATCCTGCTGTTCCAGGACCTGGCCGCGATCCCGCTGCTGGCCGCGATCCCGCTGCTCGGCAAGGCCGGTGGCGAGGGCCTGGGCTGGGAGGACGTGGCGAAGGCGGTACTGGCGATCGCCGCGCTGGTGCTGGGTGGCCGTTATCTGTTGCGCCACCTGTTCCGGATCATCGCGCGCACCGGCATGCCGGAGGTGTTCACCGGCGCGGCCCTGCTGGTGGTGCTGGGCAGTGCCTGGGTGATGCAACTGGCCGGGTTGAGCGCCGGCCTGGGCGCGTTCCTGGCCGGCGTGCTGCTGGCGGAGTCGGAATACCGGCATGAGCTGGAAGCGCAGATCAAGCCGTTCGAAGGCCTGCTGCTGGGCCTGTTCTTCATGGCGGTGGGGATGACCATCGACCTGCAGCAGATCGCCAGCGAGCCGCTGGTCATCGCCGCCTGGGTCGCGGCATTGCTGGCGGTGAAGTTCGCGCTGCTGTTCGCGCTTGGGCTTCGCCCGGGAAAGCTCGACCTGCGTGGCGCGATGCTGCTCGGCGGCGTGCTGGCGCTGGGCGGCGAATTCGCCTTCGTGGTGTTCGCCGAAGCCATGAAGGCGGGCCTGTTGGTCGAACCCCTGCGCGACCGGCTGGTCGCCGTGGTCGGGCTGTCGATGGCGGCCACGCCACTGTTGCTGTTGCTGATCTCGCGCGTCGCACCCGCGGTGGAAAAGCGCCGGCGGCGCGCGTACGACGACATCCCGGACGAACATCCGCAGGTGCTGATCGCCGGCTTCGGCCGCTTCGGGCAGATCGTGGCGCGCCTGCTGTGGGCGCAGAAGATCCCGTTCATCGCGATCGATCCCGACGACGAACAAGTCGATTTCTTCCGCCGCTTCGGCAACCAGGTCTACTACGGCGACCCGACCCACCCCGAACTGTTGCGCTCCGCTGGCGCGGCGCGGGTCAGGGTGTTCGTGGTCGCCATCGATGACGTGGACAAGGCGACCACGCTGGTGCGCCTGTTGCGCAAGCACTACCCGGATGCACGGGTGCTCGCGCGCGCGCGCGACCGCCGGCATGCGTGGCAGTTGCTGGACCTGGGGGTGAAGCCGTTCCGCGAACTGTTCGGCAGCAGCCTGGAGATGGGCCGAGAGGTGCTGGTCGCACTGGGCATGGAGGCGCGCCAGGCCACGGAGTACGCAAGCCGCTTCCGCGAATTCGACGAACGCGTGCTGGATGCACAGCGGCTGATGCAGGACGACGAGGACGCCCTGCTGCAAAGTGCGAGGAATGCACGCCGCGAACTCGAGGAGTTGTTCGAGGCGGACGCCGGCGAAGGCACGCTGGGACGCATCGTCGAACGCAAGGACTGAATCCGGTCAGCGGCCGACGCCGCCGTTATTCCCGCAGGAAGCGCGCCATCGAGACAGGCGCTTGCGGCGCGTTCCCGGGCAGTGCCAGCTCGGCGGCGACGTCCACGTAGCCGCGCATCAGGGCGATCTCCCGCGGGGTGCGGTTGAGCAGGTCGCGCTGGTCCGGATCGGCACCCTCGCGCAGCAGCGCCTGCGCCACCCGCAACAGCCCGTGCAGGCCGGCCAGGTGCAGCGGGCCGAACCCGCGCAGGTCGCGCGCATCCAGGCGCACGTCCTCGTCGAACAGCCGCTCCACGCCGGACAGCACCACGTCCTCGGTGCTGGGCGTGCCGGGCTCGGCGCGCGCACCCAGCAACAACAGCAGTGGCGTGGCGCCGCCGGCGGCGGTGCGCTGCGGATCGGCGCCGGCCAGCAGCAACGCATCCAGCAACGCGACCAGGCGGGTGCGGTCGCGTGCGGTGAAGCCGTAGAGCGCGGCGCAATGCAGCGGCGTCAGGCCCTGCGCATCGACCGCATGCAGGTCGGCGCCCCCCTGCAGCAGGCGAACGACCAGTTCCGGCAGGCCCAGTGCGGCGGCCAGCATCAGCACGGTGACTTCGCCCGGCAGCCGCTGCTCCAGGCCGGCCCCGGCCTCCAGCAGGCGCTCGACGATCTCGAGCTGGCGCATGCTCACCGCGGCCGACAGCGGGGTAGCCCCGGTATTGGCGGCAAGGGTGGGATCGGCACCCCGCTCCAGCAGCAGTTCGACCAGCGCGCGATGGCCGCCACCGGCCGCGCGCAGCAAGGCGCTGCAGCCCTGGCTGTCGGTCGCGTCCACCGGCAGCCCGAGGTCGAGGAGGCGGCGGACCGCGTCGAGGTCGCCCACGATCGCCGCGGCTGGCACGTCCAGTGGTTGCAGCGGTCGCCGCGGCAGCTTCCAGCCGCGCCAGTCCAGCCAGCCGGCCAGGTCGCGCCGTCCCGCCGCCAGGGCGACGCCCAGCGGGGTCTGGCCGTCCGCCGCGCGCCGGTCGGGCGCGGCGCCAGCGGCGAGCAGCTGCTTGAGTTCGTCGAGCCGGCCCAGCGCGGCGGCCAGGTGCAGCGCGCTCATCCCGTGGCTGTCGCGGGCGTCCAGGTCCACGCCGTGGGCCACCAGCCGCTGCAGCAGGCGCGGCCAGTGCAGGCGCACCGCCAGCGCCACCGGCGGATCGCCGGCCGGCGAGGTCGCATAGGGGTCGGCGCCACGCTCCAGCAGCTCCAGTGCGAAACCCTCGCCCCGGGCGTCGGTGAAGCCTTCAGTCAGGCAGGCCGCCAGGTAGACGGCCAGGCCGCCGGCACCGGCGGGCGACGCCCCCCGGGCGAACAGCAGGCGGGCGTTGTCGATGCCGGCCGTGCCGCGCGCCAGCGCCGCGGCCACCGGCATCGGCGCCGATCGGACCCGCGCTTCGGGGTTGGCCCCACGGGCCAGCAGCCAGGCGACGCGCGCGGGATCGGCGGCGACATCGGCATCGCAGAGCAGGCCATCGAGGTCGCCGCGGGCCAGCAGCGGCAGCAGCGTCGCCAGCTGGTTTTCCCCGGCCTCGTCCAGCAGCCGCTCGCGCAGCAGCAACGGCGGCGGTCGATCCGGTGCACCGTCGTCCTCGTCCATCGACACCGGCAGCGCGCGTTGCGGATCCAGCGCGGCGACCAGCGTCCAGCGGCCCGCGGCCGATGCCAGATCGATCGCGCCCTGGCCTTGCGCATCCGGCGCGCGCGGATCGACGCCGAGTTCGAGCAGGCGCCTCACCATGGTCGCCGACGGCGCTTCGGCGATGCAGGCCAGGTGCAGGGCATTCGCACCCTGTCCATCGCTGGCGTGCACATCGGCCTTGGCCGCGACCAGCACCTCCAATGCCGGGAGCGCACCGGCGCGGGTGGCATCGAGCAGCGGGGTGCGCCCTTCGCCATCACGCACGTTGGCGTCCGCACCGGCATCGAGCAGGGCTTCGCAGATGCCGGCATGGCCGGCGAACGCCGCTTCATGCAGGGCAGTACGGCCGCGGGCGTCGCGGGCATCCACGCGCGCCTTGTGGCGCAGCAGCAGTTGCACGCCGGCGGCGTCGTCTTCTTCGGTGCCGGCGGCGGCGAGCAGCACCGGTTGCCCGCCGACCGGTTCGGTCTTCGCCCCGCGCTCCAGCAGGAAGCGCGCGAGTCGCCAGTTGCCGGCACTGCAGGCCGTGCCCAGCGGCGACACGGCCTCGATGTTCAACGCGTCCATTTCCGCACCGGCGTCACGCAGCAGCGCGGCCACCCCGGGATCGGAGCTGCGCGCGGCATGGTGCAGCGGGGTGTTGCCGTCGGCGTCGGTGGCGCGCGGGTCGGCGCCATTGGCGAGCAGGGTCATCACCGCTTCCGGCCGGCCGTGCCAGCTGTCGCGGGTCGCCGCCAGCAGCGGGTTCATCCCGGCCAGCATGAGGTTCACGTCGGCGCCGCGCTCGATCAAGGCGCGCAGCAGGCGCAGGTCGGGCAGGACGGCGGCCAGCACCGGCAAGCCGCGACGATCGCGCGCACCCACCTCGGGCGGCAGGTTCGGGTCGGCGCCGGCCTCCAGCAATTGCAGGGCTTTCTCGACCCGGCCATTGCGCGCCGCCGCGTACAGCTCGCGGCCCAGGGCCACGGTGTCGACCACCGGCACCGTCGCCAGCGGCAGCGCGAGTTCCGGTGCGTCGTCGAGGTCGGCGACGAGGTCGTCCGCCTCGGCTTCGACGGCGTCCATCTCCACCACCGGCAACCCATGCGCCAACGACAGGGTGGGCGCGGCCTGCAGCAGCAGGTGGGCGATCGGCAGCAGGCCGGCGTAGACCGCGGTGGCGACGATGCGCACCTGGCCGGCCAGCAGGCCGGGCCAGGCCAGCAGCAGGCCACCGACCAGCAGCAGGAACACCGGCAAGGCGACTTGCACCAGCGCGCGCCAGGCCTGGCGATCCTGCAGGTGCTGGCGGGCGAAGCGCAGGCCCAGGCGGCCGCCTTCGCGTTCGCTGCCGTGCCAGAGCGGCCAGTGCCACCACAGCAGGACCAGCAGCAGGCCGGCCGCCGCACTCAGTGCGAGCACAGGCAACAAGGCCGGCGCGGCCAGGACATGCTGCAGCGGCCAGGCGACCAGCACGCCGGCCAGTACGAAGCCGCCGCCCCACAGCAGGGCCAGGCTGCCGGCATCGGCCGCCAGCCGCGCACGCTTGCGGGTCCCGCGCAGGAAGGCGATGCCCAGCGCCATCGGCACCTGCGCCAGCCATGCCGCCGCGCCGGCGCTGCCGACGTCGAACCAGCACGCGCCGGCCAGCAGCAGGCCGGCCAGCAACAGGGCCACGCCAATCCCGGGATGCCGCTCAGGCATCGGTGCCCCAATCCTCGGTCATCGGGTCCGCCATGGTCGGCGGGAACTGCAGGTGGAAGCCTTGCGCGGCAAGGTTGCTGCGCACCACCGCGGGGTCGGCCTGGGCCAGCTTGCGGCCCTCGACCAGGGCGACATCCAGCACGAAGCGCAACTCGCCCAGCTGCTTGCGCACTGGCTCGGGCAGGCAGTCGAAGTCATCGCGGCGCGCCAGGTAGGCGTAGGTGTCGGCCTTTTTCAGGCTCTTGTAGACGTAGGCGTGCATCGTGCGATCCGGGGGAACCGCCGTGTCGGGAAACAGGCCCGATTGTGCGGGAAAGCGCGCGGCGGCGCGACCCGCCGGGGCTGCGCGGCGACGCCGCAAGCGAGTCAGTGGTAACCCGAGTCCGATTCCACCTTGCCGGCGAACACCCGGTACGACCACCACGTGTAGCCCAGGATCACCGGCAGCAGGACCGCCAGCCCGACCAGCACGAAGCCCTGCGAGGACGGCGGCGACGCGGCCTGCCAGATCGTCAGCGACGGCGGCACGATGTACGGCCAGATCCCCAGCACCAGCCCCGCGAAGGCAAGCGCGAACAGGCAAAGGGTGAGGATGAACGGCTTGCCATCGCGGCCCTGCGCCATCGCCGCTCGCCACAGCGCGAACGCCACCAGCAGCACCAGCAGCGGCACCGGCGACAGCCACCAGAAGTTCCCGGTGTCGAACCAACGCGCCATGATCTTCGAGCTCAGGAACGGCAGCCATGCGCTGACCAGGCCGATGAACGCGACCACCACCAACACCAGCGGCCGCGCCAGCGTGCGCGCGGTCTTCTGCAGTTCGCCTTCGGTCTTCAGGATCAGCCAGCACGCCCCGAGCAACGCATAACCGAACACCACCGCAGCGCCGGTCAGCATCGAGAACGGACTGAAGAACCCGAACATCCCGCCGATGTACTTGCCCTCCTGCAGCGGCATGCCCTCGACGATCGCGCCCAGGATCACGCCTTGCCAGAACGCCGCGCACAGCGAGCCCAGCGCGAATGCCCAACCCCACAGCCACTTCGATCGCTCCGCCTTGAAGCGGAACTCGAAGGCGACGCCGCGGAACACCAGCGCGATCAGCATCATCAGCACCGGCAGATACAGGGCCGACAGGATCAAGGCATACGCCTTGGGGAACGCCGCGAGCAGGCCGGCACCACCGAGGACCAGCCAGGTCTCGTTGCCGTCCCAGATCGGTGCCGCGGTGTTCATCATGTGGTCGAGCTGGTGCTCGTCCTGCGCGAACGGGGCAAGGATGCCGAGGCCCAGCACGAAACCGTCCAGCAGTACGTACATCAGCACGCCGAAGCCGATCACCCCGAACCAGACGACGGGAAGCCAGACCTCCATCACGCGCCCCCTTCGATTTTTTCATCGGGCAACGACAACGGCCGTGCCGGCGTCTTCTCGCCGCCTTCGGTGTCCTTCGGCGGTTGCTTCACCGGCCCCTTGCGCAGCAGCTTCTGCAGGTACCAGATGCCGGCGCCGAACACGAACGCGTAGGCCGCGGCGTACACGACCAGCGAGGACAGCACCGCCGCCGCGACGATGTTCGGGCTCACCGCTTCGCTCGTGCGCAGCAGGCCGTACACGACGTACGGCTGGCGACCGATTTCGACCACGTACCAGCCCGCCACCAATGCGATGAAGCCCGATGGCGCCAGCAATCGCCAGCCATCCAGCAGCCAGCGACTCTCGAACAGGGTCTTGCGCTTCCACGCCCACAGCGAGGCAAGGGTGAGCAGCAGCATCGCCATGCCCAGGCCGACCATCACCCGGAACGCATAGAACACCGGCGCCACCGGCGGCCGCTCCTCGCGCGGGACCGCGGTCAGCGGCTGGATGTCGCCATCCAGGGTGTGGGTGAGGATGAGGCTGCCGAGTTTCGGGATCGCGACCTCGTAGTCGTTGCGTTCCTCACGCGCGTTCGGCACCGCGAACAGCACCAGCGGCACACCGTGTCCCGGCGGCTCGCTGCGCCAGTGCGCTTCCATCGCCGCCAGCTTCACCGGCTGGTGCTCGCGCACGTTCAGGCCGTGCAGGTCGCCGACGAAGATCTGCAGCGGCACCGCGATCGCGGCGAAGGCCACCGCATGCTTGAGCATCCGCTTGCCGGCCTCGACATGCACGCCGCGCCGCAGGTACCACGCACTCACCCCACCGATCACGAAACAGGTGGTGATGAACGCCGCCAGCACCATGTGCGCCAGCCGGTACGGGAACGACGGGTTGAACACGATCGCCCACCAGCTTTCCGGCTGGAACACCCCTTGCGCGTCGATGCTGAAGCCCTGCGGCGTCTGCATCCAGCTGTTGGCGGAGATGATCCAGAACGTCGAGATCATGGTGCCGATGGCGACCATCAGCGTCGCGAAGAAATGCAGCCTGTCGGAGACCTTCTTCCAGCCGAACAGCATCACCCCGAGGAAGCTGGCCTCGAGGAAGAACGCGGTGAGCACTTCGTAACTGAGCAGCGGGCCGAGGATGTTGCCGGCCTTCTCGCTGAGCACCGCCCAGTTGGTGCCGAACTGGAAGCTCATGACGATGCCGCTGACCACGCCCATGCCGAACGACACGGCGAAGATCTTCAGCCAGAAGAAATACAGGTCGCGCCAGAGGTCGTCCTTGGTGCGCAGCCAGCGCCATTCGATGAAGGCCAACCAACTCGCGAGGCCAATGGTGAAGGCCGGGAACAGGATGTGGAACGAAATCACGAAGCCGAACTGGATCCGAGACAGCAAAAGCGCGTCCACGCAATGCACTCCACGGCGCATGGGGGGGACGCCGCCCGCATATTGTGCGCCCGGCGGATGAGAGCCGCCATGCAAACAAGCTATCGCACCGATTGAGCGGGACTTCCGGCGGACGCCTGCGCAGGCACGGCTGCTACCCTTTGCCGACCTGCTTCCCGGATCGCCCCATGCGCCTTGCCCCGCTCGCCTTCGCCCTGCTCGCGACCCTGGTCGCCGCGCCGGTGGTCCATGCCTCCGAACCGATCACGTTGACCCAGGCGATGGCGGATCCGGACTGGATCGGGCCGCCGGTGGACAGCGGCTGGTGGCGTTGGGATGGCAAGGCCGCGCAGTACCTGCTCAAGCGCAACGGCGCGACCATCCGCGACACCTGGCAGGTCGGCATCGACGGCGGTGCACCGGCGCGACTGGAAGGCAGCGCACGCGCCGACCTCGATACCGCCGATGTTGTCCTCGATTCGGCCGGCATGCGCAGCGCATTCGTGCGCAACGGCGACGTGTTCGTGCGCGACCTGCGCAGCGGCGCGCTGACCCAGCTCACGCGCGGCGGTGACGATGCCGGCCGCCTGCAATGGAGTCGCGACGGCGCACTGACTTGGCGCACTGGTTCGGCGTGGCAACGCTGGGATGGTCGTGTCATCACCCAGGCGGCACTGCCGAAGGCCGAGGATGCGCCAACCAACCCGCCCAAGCCTGATGACCTGCGCGACCGCCAGCTGCGCCTGATCGCAACGCTGAAGGACGACCGTGCGCGCCGCGACGCCGCGCGCGCGCAGGCCGAGGCCTGGCGCAGCAGCGATCCGACCCGCGCGCCCGCAGCGATCTACCTCGGCAAGGACGTCGACATCGTCGACAGCGCGCTGTCGCCGGATGGTGCGTGGCTGCTGGTCGCGACGACGGTGAAGGGCGCCGACGTGGGCACGCTCGGCAAGATGCCGAAGTACGTCACCGAATCCGGCTACGAGGAATTCGAGGACGTGCGCACGCGCGTGGGCCGCGGCGATCCGCTGCCACAGACACTCTGGCTGGCCGAGGTCGCCACCGGCAAGGTCCGTGAACTCAAGTTCGACGCACTGCCCGGCATCGCCACCGATCCATTGGCGGCACTGCGCAAGGCCGCCGGCAAGGAGGCGCTGAAGGGCAACCGCGCGGTGCAGGTCGCGACCAGCGGCGACAACGGCAGCGCGCCATCGTTGCTGTGGAGCAACGACGGCCGCAACGCGGCCGTGATGGTGCGTGCGATCGACAACAAGGATCGCTGGATCGCCACGGTCGATCTTGCAGGCGCGACGCTGCAGCCGCGCCATCGGCTCACCGACCCGGCGTGGATCAACTGGGGCTTCAACGAATTCGGCTGGCTCGCCGATGGCCGCACGCTCTGGTACCTGAGCGAGGAAAGCGGGTTCTCGCACCTGTATACGCTCGACGGCACGAACAAGACCCAGCTTACCGATGGCAAGTGGGAAACTTCCGCCGTCGTCCCGACGCGCGATGGATCCAGCTTCTTCTTCCTGTGCAACCGCGCGCAGCCGGGCGACTACGAAGTCTGCACCGTGCCCGCGCGCGGCGGCACGGTGCGCGAAGTCACCTCGCTGGATGGCGTGGAAAGCTTCGTGCCCTCGCCGGATGGCGGGAAGCTGCTGGTGCGGCATTCGTCCGCGTACATGCCGCCGCAGCTGTCGGTCGTCGATGCGGCTGGCGGCGAAGCCAGACAACTCACCGACACCCGCACCGCCGACTTCAGGTCCCGCACCTGGATCCAGCCGCAGATCGTGCAGGTGCCGTCGAAACATGGCGCCGGCACCATCTGGGGCAAGTATTACGGCCCGGCGACGATGGAGCCGGGCAGGAAGTATCCCGTGGTGATGTTCGTCCACGGCGCCGGCTACCTGCAGAACGTCAGCGCGCGCTATCCGAACTATTTCCGCGAGCAGATGTTCCACAACCTGCTGGTCGACGAGGGCTACATCGTCCTCGACCTCGACTATCGCGCCTCCGAAGGCTACGGCCGCGACTGGCGCACCGCGATCTACCGCTGGATGGGCAAGCCGGAGCTGGAGGATTACCTGGACGGCTTGGACTGGCTGGTCGCCAACAAGCAGGCCGACCGCGACCGCGCCGGCATCTACGGCGGCAGCTACGGCGGCTTCATGGCCTTCGTCGCGCTGTTCAAGCAGCCCGGCGTGTTCAAGGCCGGCGCCGCGCTGCGCCCGGTCAGCGACTGGTCGCAGTACAACCACGAATACACCAGCAACATCCTCAACACCCCGGAACTCGATCCCGAGGCCTACCAGCGCTCCAGCCCGATCGAATACGCCGAAGGCCTGCAGGACCACCTGCTGATCGCCCACGGCATGATCGACGACAACGTGTTCTTCAAGGACTCGGTGATGCTGGCGCAGCGCCTGATCGAACTGCGCAAGGACAAGTGGGAACTCGCGCCTTATCCGCTGGAGCGCCACGGCTTCACCCACCCGGATGCGTGGTACGACGAGTATCGCCGCATCCACGAGTTGTTCGAGGGCACCCTGAAGTAAGCCCTGCCCATGCTGCGCATCACCGAACTCAAGTTGCCGCTGGACCATGACGACGCCGCGCTGGCCGCGGCGATCGTCGCGCGCCTGGGCATCCGCGCCGATGAACTGGCCGGCTACACCGTCGCCAAGCGCAGCTACGACGCGCGCAAGCGCGGAGCGATCGTGCTGATCTACTCGGTGGA
>DAOOCX010000019.1:0-2554 GCA_035408605.1 Thermomonas sp.
ATCCATTTCAGATTTGGAGTTGCACCATGGCCGTCCAGAAGTCCCGCGTTTCCCCGTCCCGTCGTGGCATGCGCCGTGCGCATGACGCGCTGTCCGCCAAGCAGTTGGCCACCGACCCGACCAGCGGCGAGACCCACTTGCGCCACCACGTGACCGCCGACGGCTACTACCGCGGCAAGCAGGTCATCGCGCCGAAGACCAAGGTCGCCGACGAAGAGTGATCCGCGGCCGCAAGGTCGTGTTTGCTGGATGACGCCCGGCCGCGCCACGTGCGCGGCCGTTGGCGTTTCTGTGGTGGGTGTTCGCTGATTCCCATCCGCAGGCGGTACGGATGCCGCATCCCGTTGGCCGCACGCGCTATGGTGGGTGGCCTTCCAACTCCGTTTCGCCAGGACCGCATGCAATGAGCGATAGCCAAGGCCGCGTCTATTCCCGTATCGCAGGCACCGGCAGCTACCTGCCGGACAAGGTGCTGACCAACGCCGACCTCACCGAGTTCGTCGAGACCAGCGACGAATGGATCGTGGCCCGCACCGGCATCCGCGAGCGGCATGTCGCGGCCGAGGGCGAGACCACCTCCGACCTCGGTTACCAGGCCGCATTGCGCGCGATGGAGGCCGCGGGCGTGACCGCCGCCGAGATCGACCTGATCATCCTGGGCACCACCACGCCCGACCTGATCTTCCCGTCGTCGGCCTGCCTGCTGCAGCACAAGCTGGGCGCGAACGGCTGCCCGGCCTTCGACGTCAACGCGGCCTGTTCCGGCTTCATCTATGCGCTGACCATCGCCGACAAGTTCATCCAGTCGGGCGCGGCGAAGACGGCGCTGGTGGTGGGTGCGGAAACCCTGACCCGGATGCTGGACTGGAACGATCGCGGCACCTGCGTGCTGTTCGGCGATGGCGCCGGCGCCGTGGTGCTCAAGGCGGATGCCGAAACCGGCATCCTCAGCACCCACATGCATGCCGACGGCGGCAAGAAGGAACTGCTGTGGAACCCGGTTGGCGTCTCGGTCGGGTTCAAGCCGGACGAGAAGAACGCCGGCGTGCGCGTGCTGATGACCGGCAACGAGGTGTTCAAGCATGCGGTGAAGGCGCTGGACTCGGTGGTCGAGGAAGCGCTGGACGCGAACGGCATGGATCGCCACGACATCGACTGGCTGGTCCCGCACCAGGCCAACCTGCGCATCATCGAAGCCACGGCCAAGCGCCTGGACATGCCAATGGACCGCGTCATCGTCACCGTGGATCGCCACGGCAATACCTCGTCCGGTTCGGTGCCGTTGGCGCTCGACGAGGCGGTGCGCTCCGGCAAGATCCAGCGCGGCCAGGTGGTCCTGCTGGAGGCCTTCGGCGGCGGCTTCACCTGGGGCTCGGCGCTGCTGCGCTACTGAGCACACCTGCAAGCGGGCGTTCGTGCGGCCTGTGCGACCGCGAGCAGGCCATGGGTGAGCACATGCCGATTGCGCAGCATGCCAGCGCGGGATGTGCGAACGCCCGCATCGCTGATGCGGGCCGGTCGCGAAGGGCCTGCAACGATGCGTCGAACAGGATGTCCGCACGCACCGGGACGGCGCACTGGCGGCGCGGGCGACTGCCGCGAGCAACCCCAATACGCCCGGGTACAGACGGGCTAGAGCAATTGCTCGTATCATGCGCATCCCTTGATTCCATGGGCGTTCCCGCGCCCGATCCCGCGTGAGCGAAGCCGCCACACAACTCGCCTTGGTCTTCCCCGGCCAGGGCTCGCAATCGGTCGGGATGCTGGCCGAACTCTCGGAACTGCATCCCGGCATGAAGGCGACCTTCGAGGAAGCCTCGGCCGGTGCCGGCGTCGACCTGTGGGCGCTGTCGCAGGGCGGCCCGGAAGAACTGCTCAACCGCACCGAATACACCCAGCCGGCATTGCTTGCCGCAGGGGTGGCGGTGTGGCGTGCATGGCAAGCCAGCGGTGGTCCGGCGCCGGACGTACTTGCTGGCCACAGCTTGGGCGAGTACACCGCGCTGGTCGCGGCCGGAGCGCTGTCGCTGCATGACGGTGCCCACCTGGTGCGGATCCGCGGGCAGTTGATGCAGGACGCCGCGCCTGCCGGAACCGGTGCGATGGCGGCCATCCTGGGCGCCGATGACGCGCTGGTGGCCGAGGTGTGCGAAGCCGCCTCCGGCACCCAAGTCGTGGTCCCGGCCAATTTCAACTCGCCAGGGCAGATCGTGATCGGTGGCCATGCGGCTGCGGTCGATGCCGCGCTGGCGATGCTGGCCGAACGTGGCGTGCGCAAGGCGATCAAGCTGGCGGTGAGCGTGCCTTCGCATACGCCGCTGATGCGCGACGCCGCCAACCGGCTGGCCGAGACCATGGCCGGCCTGCAGTGGCGGATGCCGTCGCTGCCGGTGGTGCAGAACGTTGACGCGACCGTGCACGACAGCGTGGACGCGATCCGCGATGCGCTGGTGCGCCAGCTTTACCTGCCGGTCCAGTGGACGGGCTGCGTGCAGGCGCTGGCCGCGCGCGGCGTCGGCCGGATCGGCGAATGCGGGCCGGGCAAGGTGTTGGC